>NZ_CALNAT010000016.1 GCF_937873925.1 uncultured Proteiniphilum sp.
TGGCTTATCTGGAACAGTCACCCGCTTTCGACCCCACAATAACCGTATTAGAGGCTTGTTTCAGCACCGATAGCGAGACCGTACGCCTAATCGCCCGCTATGAAGAGATGCTCTCCTCTGGCAATCAGGAGGAACTGGACAAATTGTTTGCCCGGATGGATCTGCATAATGCGTGGGATTACGAACAGCGCATCAAGCAGATATTGACGCAATTAAAGATCACCGATTTTCATCAGAAAATAGGAGAACTCTCCGGCGGACAGGTAAAACGGGTGGCGCTGGCCAATGTGCTGATCAGTGAGCCGGAACTGCTGATCATGGACGAGCCGACCAACCACCTCGACCTGGAGATGGTGGAATGGCTGGAAGAACATCTCACCCGCAACAATATCAGCCTGCTGATGGTGACGCACGACAGGTACTTCCTCGACCGGATATGCAACCAGATCCTGGAGATCGATGAAAAACGGCTCTTTTCCTATAAAGGCAACTACTCCTATTACCTGGAAAAACGGGATGAACGGGTGACGGCACAAAATGCCGAAACGGAAAAAGCCAAAAACCTGCTGAGGAAAGAGTTGGACTGGATGCGCCGGCAACCGCAGGCAAGAGGTACCAAGGCAAAATCACGTATCGATGCGTTCTACTCGCTCGAAGAGAAAGCGCAACAAAAACAGGAAGAGCAAAATATCCGCCTCTCTGCAAAGGGTAGTTATATCGGGAAAAAGATCTTCGAAGCGAAAGAAGTAAGCAAGCGGTTCGGCAACATCAGGATCACCGAAAAATTCAACTACATCTTCACACGCTATGAAAAGATGGGTATCGTGGGAAATAACGGTACCGGAAAATCCACTTTCGTGAAGATGCTGCTGGGAGTCGAAGATCCCGACAGCGGCAGCTTCGATATCGGAGAGACAGTTAATTTCGGCTATTACAGCCAGGAGGGGTTGCAGTTCAACGAACAGACAAAGGTGATCGATGTGGTACGGGACATAGCCGAGGTGATCGATCTGGGCGGCGGCCACCGTCTTACGGCCTCGCAGTTCCTGCAACACTTCCTCTTTCCGCCGGAAAAACAGCATAACTATGTATGTAAGCTCAGCGGGGGTGAAAAGCGGCGTCTTTATCTCTGCACCGTTCTGATCAAAAATCCAAATTTTTTAGTGCTGGACGAACCGACCAACGACTTAGATATTATTACGCTGAATATATTGGAAGAGTATCTTGCCGGTTTCCGGGGATGCCTCATCGTAGTGTCGCACGACCGCTATTTCATGGATAAAGTGGTGGATCACCTGCTGGTGTTCCACGGCGACGCGCAAATCCGGGATTTTCCGGGCAACTATACGCAATACCGGGAATGGAAAGCGGTAGAAGAGAAAAGAGAGGCCGGCCAAACAAAAATCGCCGCATCCGAACAGGAAGCGCCATCACACAGGAAAAGGCCTGAAGAGAAGAAAAAACTCTCATTCAAAGAAAAACAGGAGTTCGAAACGCTGGAACAGGAGATCGAACAAATGGAAGCGGAAAGGGAACGTATCGGCGAAGAACTCTCCTCCGGGGATCTGTCCACAGAAGAACTGATGAGTAAGTCGAACCGGCTGTCGGAACTCATCGGCCTCATTGATGAAAAAACGATGCGTTGGCTCGAACTAAGCGAACGCGATTGATAATTTAGAAATGGAGTACAACGAACTATTTGCCCGTACCGAACTGCTGATCGGCAGGGAAGCGATGCAGTCGCTAGCGGGTAAAAAAGTGATCCTTTTCGGCGTCGGCGGCGTCGGCAGTTGGTGTGCCGAAGGGCTGGTCCGCAGCGGGATCATGCACCTCACGATCGTCGACTCAGACAAAGTGGCCATTGCCAACAGCAACCGTCAACTGCCCGCTACTACCCAGACCATCGGTGAGTTGAAAGTAGAGGTACTGAAGAAACGGCTCCGGGAAATCAATCCCTTCGCGACCATCAACGCCATTCCGGAAATCTATAGCGCCGACTCCGCCCCGTCATTCCGGCTGGAACAGTACGATTACGTTATCGATGCCATCGACTCACTCTCTCACAAGACCCATTTGCTCACCACAGCTTCGGAGAGCGGAGCGACCGTCTTCTCTTCCATGGGGGCAGCACTCAAAATAGATCCGCAACAGATCCGGGTAGCCGAATTCTGGAAAGTACGCGGCTGCAAGCTGGCATCGGCATTGCGTGAACGCATGCGCAAAGGAATGAAACCGCAAAAACCGATCCTGTGTGTCTATAGTGAAGAGCGGCTCTCCAACAAAGGAAAGGAAGCCCTGACCGATGCCGATGAGAAGGGCAGTTTCCGTAAAGCACAGACCAACGGCACCATGGTGCAGGTAACTGCCGTCTTCGGCTTCACCCTCTCGGGCCTGGTAATTCAGGATATCATGAAAAACGGGAATTCCGGTAACCAATCACCATTCTTTTAACTTTCGATGGTAATGGATTGAATGATCCTATCCGCAACCTGCTTCGCTACCTCATCTTTTCTTTTCATAAAAAAGGAGACTTGCCATGCATTAAGCTCCGACATAAGAAGGATATTTATAAACTCTATATCAAATGAGTCTTGGGTGTAAGATCCTCTTTGGATCACTCCGGGTATATTGTTGGTTGAAAAGGGATCCTCTTTGTATATAAAATTAGTAACACCCGGATTATTCTTCATCCCGCTGATGCTACCATCGGCACCTCCCCGAAAATCCAGTTGTCCTATTTCGGGTTTATATTTTATCGTATTGACCATCACTCTGAAATCTTCAGAAGAATTTTCAAACGTCTCCATCTTTTCAATAAGCGCTGTCACCGCCCCATCCAAAGGCAGTTCCTCACCCGATGCCTGCAGTTCCCATGGTGTTTCAAGTGTCAATCCGAAATTGCCGTATGGCTTCCTGATCCATTGATTTTCTAATATCTCCACATTGGTCTTCTTGCTATTCTTGATAGCCTTTACCGCGGAACTACCCGCCCAGCCGCCAAAGGAGGCAGACAGTGCAGTAATAACCACTATCACTATCTTTTCTTTGAGTGGTCTTGACCTTAATATGTTCTTTCTCTTTTTAGCAGATGATGCGGATACAATTTGCTCTTCGACTACACCTACAGACTGCTTATAGTCTTCCAATGTTTTTCCGGCATTCCTTTGTTTCCATTCGGTAAAATTATTACTCATCCTTTTTCCGCATGCGGCACAGAACACCATATATTCAGAGGTGATCTCGTTGAGATGATTGCAATGATTACAACGCAAATAAGATTTCATACGATTGATATTGTGTATAAATTCAGTGGCGAAATTAATTATTATTTCCGAAATATTGAAAATATTTTTTAATCAATAACCTAAAAAATATGGATGAGAAATTGAAGTATCTATCAATGGAGTTTACAGACAGATAGAAGCAACGGTTTTCCATTATTTTTTACTACTTTTGTGTCTCTAAAACAGCAATGTCAAGATATGCATATCGAGAATAATCTTCAGGGTGTCATTATCCGCGCAATAAAAGAACTTTATCACTTAGACGTAGAAACGTCGCAAATCACGCTTCAAAAAACAAAGAAAGAGTTTAAAGGGCACTACACGCTCGTCACCTTCCCTTTGCTAAAAATCTCCCGGAAGGAACCGGAAGAGACGGCACAGGAAATAGGTTCCTGGTTAACGGAAAAAGCAGATATAGTCTCCGGATTCAATGTAATCAAAGGATTTCTGAATCTGGAAATTACGGCAGAAGCCTGGCTCCGATTACTGGAACAGATCGACAGAGAACCTGATTACGGTTTCACACCTGTAGCGGATGATGCACCACTCTATATGATAGAGTACTCTTCCCCCAACACCAATAAACCATTGCACCTGGGGCATGTGCGAAACAACCTCCTGGGACATTCGTTATGTGAAGTATTGGAAGCCAACGGTAAGCGGGTGGTAAAGACCAATATTGTGAACGACCGGGGCATCCATATCTGCAAATCGATGCTGGCATGGCAGAAATGGGGCGACGGCGAGACGCCCGAATCCTCCGGCAAGAAAGGGGATCACCTGATCGGCGACTACTATGTGCTGTTCGACAAAAAATATAAAGAAGAACTGGCCTCATTACAGGATAAAGGCGTGTCGAAAGAAGAAGCGGAGGAGCAGTCGCAACTGATGGCGGAAGCCCGCGAAATGTTACGTAAATGGGAAGCCGGCGACGAAGAGACCGTCAACCTGTGGAAGCGGATGAACGACTGGGTATATGCCGGCTTTGACGAGACTTACCGCCGTATGGGAGTGTCGTTCGATAAGATATACTACGAGTCTGAAACCTACCTTGCCGGAAAAGAAGAGGTGCTGCGGGGCCTGAATGAAGGGCTTTTCTACCGTAAAGAAGATGGTTCGGTATGGGCCGACCTTACCCCTTACGGGCTGGATCACAAATTGCTGCTGCGTGCCGACGGCACATCGGTCTATATGACACAGGATATCGGCACTGCCAAGCTGCGCTTCGACGACTATCCTATCGATACCATGATCTATGTAGTAGGAAATGAACAGAACTACCACTTCCAGGTACTTTCTATCCTGCTCGATATGCTTGGCTTTGATTTTGGAAAAGGACTGGTACACTTCTCTTACGGCATGGTGGAACTGCCCGAAGGGAAAATGAAATCACGCGAAGGAACAGTGGTGGATGCCGACGACCTGATGAAGGAGATGGTCGAAACTGCCCGTGAAACATCGGAAGAGCTGGGTAAGCTGGAGGTTGTGCCTGCCGAAGAAGCGGATAAAATCGCGGAGATGGTCGGCATGGGAGCCCTCAAATACTTTATCCTGAAGGTAGATCCGAAGAAGAATATGACCTTCAACCCGAAGGAATCCATCGATTTCAACGGAAATACGGGACCGTTTATCCAATACACGCACGCACGTATACAGTCCGTACTGCGCAAGGCAGGCGAACAAGGCATCGCCGTTCCTGAAAGGCTGGAAAACACTCTTTCCCTTTCGGAAAAAGAGGAAGGCTTGGTACAGTTGCTCGCAGAATTCGATGCGGTCGTAAAGCAAGCAGGTGCCGAATACAATGTTTCCCTTATCGGTAACTATGTCTATGAACTGGCAAAAGAGTTCAATCAGTTTTACCACGACTTCTCCATTCTTCGTGAAGAGAACGCCTCGTTACGCGATTTCCGGTTGATCCTGTCTAAAAATATAGCCCTGGCCATCAAAAAAGGAATGAAACTGTTTGGCATAGAAGTACCTGAGAGGATGTAGCACTTGATTGAAGAGCTTATTCAGCCCGGGATTTACCCTATAGGAAACGCCATGAGCAAAACAAAGATCCATAGAAGCATCTTTCTTCTTACCATCCTGTTTTTCTGGAATACAGGCAGCGTATGGTCACAGTTCTACCCCGACTCGGTTTCCCGTGACCAGCCAGCCCTTATTCACCGGTTGGAGATAGGAACCCGTCCCGGGTACATCATTCCCACCAATAAATTCCTAAGGGGAGAGAACGGGCAATCCCGGCCGATCAGATATGCCCTTTCCTCTCACCTGAAATACGCCTTCCAATTCCATCCGGACAGCCGTACCGGGCAGATCTACCGGGGCGCTTACCAGGGGATCGGTTTTGCCTATTACAACTTTGAAAATTCCCGGGAGATTGGAAATCCGAAAGCGGTCTACCTGTTCCAGGGAGCCACTCTTGCCGACATTTCCCCCCGTTTATCGTTCGATTACGAATGGAATTTCGGGCTGTCGACCGGATGGAACCCTTACGATTATGAAAAAAATCCCTATAACGGCATGGTAGGATCGAAGATCAATGCCTATATGAATGTGAATTTTTATGTAAGGCAATACCTATCCCGGCATTTCGACCTGATCTACGGGATCACCCTCACCCATTTCTCCAACGGGAACACCAAATTTCCCAATGCAGGCCTCAATGCGGCGGATATAAAAGCGGGAATCACCTATAATATCAACCGGCAAGTAAACTATCTCTCGCAGGGTTTACCAGGTTACTCCTCCCTTATACGGGATTTTCCCCGCCATGTCAGTTACGACGTGGTATTATTCGGATCCTGGCGCCGCAAAGGGGTCGTCTTCAATAATGAGCCAATAGCGTCACCCGATAAGTATACCGTATTGGGATTCAATATCAACCCCATGTATAATCTGGGGTATAAACTTCGGGTAGGGGCATCGCTGGATGGAGTGTACGACAGCAGCGCCAATATATATACCGAGGATTATATCATTGATCCGGGAGGATACAACCCCGGATATACATTTTATAAACCTGCTGTGAACAAACAATTAGCTTTAGGGCTTTCCGCACGGGCAGAATATGTGATGCCCTATTTCGACGTAGGAATGGGGATCGGAGTTAACCTGCTGCATGGCGGTGGCGACCTGAAAGGGCTTTACCAGATACTGGCCCTGAAAATAAAAGTTACCCGCCATTCGTTCATCCATATCGGATATAACCTGCAGAATTTCGACACGCCGAACTACCTGATGTTAGGCCTCGGCCTCCGGCTGAACAACCAACATCACCGGCATTGAATTAAGGAAGGTGAGATTGATTGATGTGTTGATTTACTGATGATTTTTTACTTTTAACTTTTAGTTTTCAGTTTACAAAAGTCTTGACTTTTGATTTCAAATAAAAGATATGAAGATAAAAAAATTAATAGTCGTTTTTTCCCTGGCAGGCAGCATCGCGTTAGCCTGGGGCCAGAATCCCGCATTAAAAACGCACTACACTTCCCCTGCAACGAATTGGGAGAATGAGGCCTTGCCTTTGGGTAACGGACACATAGGCGGAATGGTTTTTGGCGGTGTCGCCATCGATGTCATTCTTGTGAATGAGAAAACATTATGGTCGGGTGGACCGGGAAAAAATCCCAACTACGACGGCGGACATCTGAGAACCCCTGCCGAAAATCATCAAACTTTGCAAAGCATAAGAAATGCTTTGCAGGAAAAAATGACGGATTTTACTGCAAAACACGCTGCCAAAATAGATGAAAACAGAATAGTAACTGTGAGTGATTACACTCCCGAGGACGCTGAATTAAAAACCAATATTCGGAATCTGATGGGAACCAAAGAAGATTTTGGCTCTTATCAACAGTTGAGCAATATCAATATCGCCTATAATTCGGCGACGGCCCCTGAATATACCCATTACTCACGCGAATTAGATATCGACAATGCGATTGCTAAAACTGCTTATCATCAAAACGGAGTAACCTACACGCGTGAATATTTCATCAGCCACCCCGATAATGTAATAATTATTCACCTCACAGCTGATAAAACAGGTTCCATTTCACGCACATTTTATTTTACATCGCCGCAGGAAAGCATCAATGTGAGTGCGGCGAATAATGTAATTACATTGGAAGGTAAGCCGGCCGATCACGGCGACAATGGATTGAAATTTGCCCAGCAAATGATGATTATCCCCACAGGCGGAACGATGAGCAATGACGGCAGCAAAATAACGGTTGAAAATGCCGATGAAATAGTATTGATCTCTTCGGCTGCAACAAATTATCAGCAGTCAATGGATACTGATTTTAATTATTTTTCAAACGTTAACCCACGCATAACCGTTGAAAACACCATAAGAAAAGCCGCTCAAAAAACTTATGCCCGGTTGCTGGAAACACACGTACAGGATTACAGATCCCTGTACGACAGGATGAGCGTTTCGTTCAGGAATGCTGACAATACGGACAATAAGCCCACTGACGAACTATTGGAAGGATATAAAAACAATGCCAATACGGCTGCGGAAAATTTATACCTCGAACAGTTGTATTATCAATTCGGACGATATTTATTGATTTCTTCTTCCCGAAAAGGCTCATTGCCGGCAAATCTCCAGGGGATCTGGGCAGAGGGATTAACCCCGCCGTGGGACGCCGATTATCATACCAATATCAATTTGCAAATGAATTACTGGCTGGCGCAACAAACCAACCTGTCCGACTGCCATATACCGGTAATTAAATATACGGAAAGCCTTGTTCCGCGCGGAACGTTTACCGCTCAACATTATTATTGCAAACAAGACGGGAGTCCGGTGAGAGGCTGGGTCATACATCACGAAAACAATATCTGGGGAAATACCGGTCCCGGAAACTGGTACCAGGGATTTTATTTTCCAGCTGCCGCCGCCTGGATGTGTCAGGATATCTGGGAGTATTATCAGTTCAATCAAGACCGAGAGTTCCTGGAAAAATATTACCGGATTATGGAAGATGCCGCCCTGTTTTGGGTAGATAATTTATGGCGTGATTCCCGCGACGGAACACTCGTGGCAAATCCGTCTTATTCGCCTGAGCATGGTCCCTATTCACTCGGAGCATCGGCCGACCAGGCCATTATATGGGAATTGTTCGATATGGTTATTAAGGCAGGCGATGTGTTAGGGAAGAACACCCCGGAAATTCAAGAGATAAAAACGGCGAAAAGCCGGTTAGCAGGGCCTCAGATCGGTCTTGCCGGACAATTCATGGAGTGGAAAGATGAATTGTCGATGGATATTACCGGTGACAACGGGCATCGCCACGTCAACCATTTGCATTGGTTACATCCCGGAAGCAGGATTGTTTTGGGTAGAAGTATACAGGAAGCCTTATATGCACAGGCGATGCAAACCACGTTGAATACGCGTGGTGATGGCGGAACAGGCTGGAGTAAAGCGTGGAAGATCAATTTTTGGGCACGGCTCCATGACGGTAACCGTTCTCATAAATTGGTACAGGAGATATTGAAAGAGTCAACATTGACCAACCTGTTCGATACACACCCGCCTTTCCAGATCGACGGGAACTTTGGTGCTACTTCGGGAATGACCGAGATGCTTGTACAAAGCCATGGAGGTTACATCGAAATATTGCCGTCGCTTCCCGATGCCTGGGCAACCGGCAGTTTCAAGGGCATAAAAGCACGTGGAAATTTTGAAATAGCTGCGGAATGGAATGATGGCAAAATTACATCATTGAAAATCACCTCTGAGTCGGGAAATGACTGCGTAGTGAAATGCAACGGGAAAACACTCTCTTTTCCAACTATCGCTGGAAAGACCTATGATTTGAGCAATAAAACAAAGTTTTAATCATATCAAACAGAAATCATACTGATTCCACAACCTGCATAAAGGAATACTGATAATCTGTCCCTAACGAAGACTTATATATATTACAAAAATTATCATATACGGTTTTTGCAAGCCCTATTTTACTCTGTTGGTAAAGAATGGAACATTTTATCTGTAATGCTTCCTCGCTAAGGAAATCGTGTTGGAACAAAGTATCCGCTATTTTTAATTTCAGAGAGTCAGTCAAATCGAATTTTTTCAAAATTCTACACAAAAAATCAATGGCCGTGTTGGCGAAATCGTTTTTGAAGGTATCTATCCAATCAGCTTCCATATTGGGTAGCATTCCTCCTCTTGTGAGCAACTCCAACATTTTTTCTAAATCCTGATTACCTTTTTCTTCAAAAAGCTTCATTATTTCCAAATAATCACACAAGGTGTCATCCTCTATCTGGATTCTCCAATAGCTGTTTTGATTGATAATTTTTAAATCCCCGATCTCCTCGAGTATTGTTCTCAGCTTACTCATATAAACGTTCCGGTTGTTTTTGGCAGCTTCTTCGGATTTGTCATACCACAGCAACTGAATCAATTTGTGGCCGCTGATCCCCTTTGAATCTTTGGCGGAATAGCAAACGAGTGCAATCAACAAAGATTGAAGCGTCGGTGAAAACAAAGAGGTTATATCATTTCCTTTTTTATCGAATGCCCTGAACCTGCCAAAAAAACAGATACATCCCTGGGTAAAATTGTAATATTGCCGGGTTGGCTCTTCCTCAAAAGCGGGGGTGAGGATAGCGGCCACCACTTCGCGTGGAACTTTGACTTCTTCTTTTTGCCCGGTTCTTTTCTTTTTTCGATAATAATATACAGAGGCTAAAACTGTTATGCCGAGAAAAAAAAGTCCGAGCAGGCAGTTCCGTTTTTTCCGGAACCGCTTTTGCTCTATTCCTGTAGGGCTCTGTTGCACAGATTTAACCGAAACGGGCGGATAATCTATTTCGTATATTTCCAAAGTCGACTCTCCACTCACTTGTGAAAGTAGAATGGATGCATACAGTTTTTGCTGTCCGGGTGCGAAAAACAAATTTGTATAGATGTAATGAGTGTTGAAGCTAATTCCAATCGGCAAAGACATCGGCTCTAATGCCGTATGCATCGTATCTATCTTCATCAACACTCCACCCGATTGCGAAGTGAAAACGTAAAAACATTGATTTTTGCTATCGTAAATCATATTTTCACTCGGTATGAATTCCCCGTTTTCGGGACTTCCCCCCAATGACCACAGGTGTTTTACTGTTTTGTCGGTCAAATTTACCGAATACAGGTCGTAATAGTTGCGGGGGGACAACTCCTGCCGTCCCGTAGGAGATCCGCGACCGCCGAAAATATACAGGTTTTTGTCCACGAGCACAGAGGCGGGCGAGTAGCGAGGATCAATAGCCGACAACTGCACGCGCTGTGGCTGCTTGTTCTCATGCAAAGGATAGCAGAAAAGTAACTCGTTATTATAAAGATAATGTCCATATCCTCCAAAGCTGATCAGTGCCGAATCGGCCGGGTTGAAAACAACGGTGCTATTCCAATAATCATGGTCTGCCGTAGGTGCTTTTTGGCTTTTCCACATGCTCTGGGTTAAATCGAAAACGGAATAAATATCCTCGGTCAGGTTATAAGACACTAATTGTTGTTCCGAAGAAATGTAAATCAGTTGATTGGGCGCGTTTGCCGCGTATTCCCCCCCTCTTATCATTGATGTATCCACCTCTATTCCATTCCCTTTATTTTTTGAGGAAGGGGAAAAGGTATAAATTTCCGTATTTGTCGTGATGAAAAATTTGTCTCCTATGGAATCAAAAGCAATAGCGGGTGCTGTGTCCAGCGCTTGTTCATAAATTTTTCGCCAGGTAATATAATCATCCATTATCCATTGCGTGTTTTTACCCACGGCAGGTACACCCGCAATTTCGTCGTAGCAAATATCGCCGGCGTGTTGCTCCATTCTCCAAAGGCGTATTCCCTCCTTGTCCCTTTTCAGACTGACATTTTTTATATTCACAGAGGCAATGTCATCCAGGACAAATCCCTCAAATGGACAACGTCCGAAAGCAATCCGCACACTTTTCGTACCTTTCAGTTTTTCGTGCGTCATTTCTATTTCTTCGCCGTCGTATTGCAATACAATTTGTCCGCTTTTGGAATTGAGCGATAGCGTTACATTCAGCCAGGTTTCCACCCTCGCTTGTTTTTGAATAGGGAAAACTTCTTCTCCTACCAATAAGAAAGGTAAACGAATGTCGTTTTCACTTACACTATACATTAAATCTATGTTTTCATTGTCATTCGTAATCACACGAAACACCGTACCGAAAACATTATCTCCCCTGACCCACAAGTCGAAGTTCAAATCCAATTGCTTTCCCTCTGTTTTTATGGGCATACCATTCTCTAAAATCATACTCGTAAAACGGGGAACGGGCAACGGATAAGACCGAATATGAAGTCCATACTCGGAAATATTCGCGTTGATGTAAATGCAGCTTAATAATATCAGAGTAATAAGCAATATATTTCTCATCACAGATAATCTTAAGATCGAATAAAAAACCGGTTAGCCAGTCCATAAGAACTGCATGTAACTTTTCGATTCAAATGTAAGAAGAGAATCTCTTATTATAAATAAATTTTCGAACTTTCTTTCAGGCGCTATTTTCGGAGTGCTATATATTATTGATCATTAACAAAATAATATTTATATTATTGCGCTTTTATATATTGTATTTTTTACATATATTCCGCGTTGTCGTGCGGTACATACCTATCTGGCAGCATGTATAATACAACTACCTTCCATCCTATTTCCGATTTTGCCACGAATTACACTCACACATCTTACTGCTATCGCAAAACCAGGGAGTTACCCTCTTCAAAAAACCGATAAATCACTTAGCAGAAGTGAAATTCAACTACCTCCCACACAAAAAGTTCAACTAACCTTTAAAGAATGCTTTCGAAACATCTCAATTTTTCCTTTCTTGACTACGGAAAATGTTAAAATCTAAAATAATCAGATCATCTTTGGTTAATTAATACAATTTTAATGTGTTTTTTAATGACTGCCGGACATCTTTGTGAAACTTCTTTTCAAACAACAGGCCAAAATCCGGTGTTGTCGGGTACGGATTCAGTAGGCAAAGTTAGTTGAAAAAATGAAATGAAATGAAATCAAATAATACATAAACAAAAATTTAAATCGATGCCGATATGAAAATTTAATCTAATTCAGTAAAAATTATTCTATCGGTGACATTACTCTTAGTTCTTATTTTACCCACTTATTAATTAAATGTTATGAACAAACAATTTTTCTGTATGCTCCTCATTGGAGCTCTGGTTCTTTCAACGGGAACTTTCGTTTCATGTAGCGACGATAATGACGACCTGGACTCAAGATTGACTGTTGTTGAGGGTATGATTCGGGAAGTAAAAGAACAATTGGAAAACCTTCCGGCAGGTTCAACCATTACAAGTGCCACGCAAAACAACGGTATTTGGACTTTGGTGCTCAGCAGTGGGCAAACGATCACGATCAACCCGTCTGCCGGTGGAGGAGGTGCTTCTCTGGAGGTTGTGGAAAAAGAGAACAGCATCGTTATCACTGTGGATGACAAGGAATACGAATTGCCCCTTGGCCCGGGATTCCGCTCATTGGTTTACGCTCCCGAATTTACCGATGGCGAGGTTCATACCGGTTCCAATGGTAGGGCAACCGTTAGATTCCTCGTTAAACCTGCGCTCACGGAGGCCACACTTGAAAATGCAGTTTTTGCTATCGGCGCAGCGCATGAGCTTCAGACGCGTTCGGCAAGGGATCTATTCAACGTTGATGGCGACGTAACGCTTGATGGCGACTACATCGATGTACCTGTCCGCGCATTAGACGCCGAGACAGCCGGCAAAACTTACGCCGTCGTGCTTCAAATGAGCCTGGGTGGTACTGTTTACGTGTCCAACTATTTCAACCTGGTAGTTTCGGGCGATTTCACAGGTACACCGGAAGAGATCGTTGAAGCGAAACTTATCGGTGCGGTTACCGACTATACCGAGTTGGAGAATGGTTTCTCTACAGCCACTTTACCGGAGCCCACGGTCGATGTCCTGGGTACATTCAACTTCAAAGACCTTTTCGCTGAACTTCCCCAGGGTACGGTTAAATTCGAATTAGGTGCAAGAGCACTTCAGAACGACAATGTTACGAACCACTACGATGTATTCCGCAATGCCCTCTCGGCTGACGGAACATGGGAATTGAAAGCGCGTCCGGGCACGAACGGCAACGCGCCCAACGGCGAACAAAACAGCGGTATCCTCATCAATGTGATCGTGGACAATGTGATCAAACACAAAATTTATTGGAAAATAGTGGACCCGATTGCGGCACTTCCTGTTGAAGCATTTGCCGGTACGTTTAACGGAAGCCCTCATATTGAATATCCGGAAGACGTTGTATGGGAAAAAGGCGCGCGTCTCTATAATTTTAACAAAGAATTCACCAAAGGCGATTTCAAACCGATGCACGATGGCGGAAACTTCGTCCAGGCTTTCGGGAACTACGAGGTATCAGTAGGGAGTGATTATCTCATATACAACGACGGGGAAGAGCTTCAACTTGGCGAACTCGGGGAAAAATTAGCCAAGCATTCAAGAGGTCTGTATTGGGGAAACCGTCAATCATCCATTGCCGCTTCGCAACGTCGCAACCTCGACATTCCCGATGAGCAGAAAGGTAATGGCGAAATCATTGGAGGCTATGACGGTATCTCCACCGATGAAATGTGGAATACTTTCGGATTCCGTATAATCAATACAGGTCTCGAAATGTCGGACAGCTACGGTGGAAATGCACTTCGTGTAGGTGTGGGTTTAAGTTATGAGTATGCTTATGGAGAAAGATCTATTGGCCATAACGGAGCACTGGTTTTCCTTTGGATCAACCGTCGTGTCAGTCCGGCAGATGTAACCGATCCTACTCCAAGGTAAGAGTAAAATATTCGGATAAGGGGGCTGTCTCGACAGCCCAACAAAGAAGCCTTCCCAAAGGATGAGATATTCTCTTCCTTTGGGGAAATGAGAGGGAGCTTATAAAAAATAATTGTACCATTGAATAAATATTAATTGAATAATATGATAAAAAAAAGATATGTATCCACTTCACTGAAGTCGATGGTGATCATGCTTTTTTGCCTCATGGCTACATTCCCGATACTTGCCCAGCAGCGAACCGTGAATGGGACGGTGGTCGATGCCCTCGGCGAATCGATTATCGGAGCAAGTGTGAGGGTAGAAGGCACAATGCGCGGAACGGCGACGGACATTGATGGAAAATTCTCAATAGAAGCCGCACCCAATGAAATGTTAAGGATATCTTACATTGGCTATGACGATATGGTTGTGGCGGCTTCTTCTACCACCCTCAACATCGTGTTGCAGGAAGACACCCAAACTTTGGAAGAGGTGGTAGTAGTAGGGTACGGGACCCGCAGAAAAGAAACGCTTACGGGTGCCGTCGCCGCTGTTACGGCTTCGGAAATCGTAGTTACGAAAAACGAGAACGTGGTAAATATGCTCTCGGGTAAACTTCCGGGCGTGCGTATCTCACAAAGAAGCTCTCAGCCGGGAGAGTTCGATAATGCGATCGACATTCGCGGTATGGGTACGCCACTTATTGTGGTGGACGGTATTCCGCGTGACCAGGCATATTTCTCCCGTATGGACGCCAGTGAAATTGAAAGTGTATCGGTGTTGAAAGATGCTTCGGCAGCTATCTATGGTGTACGTGCGGCAAACGGTGTGATCCTTGTTACAACCAAACGCGGTACTTCTGCTACTACGGGTAAGTTTGACATTACGTTCTCTACCAACTATGGTTTCCAGTCGTTCCTCTATATGCCCGAAACGGCCGACGCTGTAACGCACATGTTGTTGATGAACGAAAAAGAGTTGAACAACAATTTCGGTCGCAACTATTTTCATCTTGCCCCCCCTCGTTACACTTACGACCAGATGTTTGAATACAGCACAGGCCTGAGGCCAAGTACAAACTGGACGAATGAATTGTTTGACAAAGTATCGCCTCAGCAGCAACACAATCTTTCGGTGAATGGCAACTCGGACAAGATCGATTACTTCTTCAACCTAGGTTATATGGAGCAAATGGGTGCTTACAAAAGCAAATCGTTGAATTATGACCGCTGGAACTTCCGAGGCAATGTCGATGCCCGCATTACCGACCGTTTGAGTGCTTCTGTTATGTTGAGCGGTTACATGGACGAAAGAAATCAACCGTTTACCGATATCTGGGCAGTGTATAAAAAGGCATGGACTTATCGCCCGACTTCGGAAGCATGGGTGGACGGCGATCACGATCTTCCTGCATACGATACGGAAATGTTGGAGAGTGAAAACCCCGTTGCCGCTATCAACAGCGACTTTACAGGATATCGTCAGGTAAAACGTACGAACTTCAACGGTGCACTGGCTTTGACCTACGACATTCCGGGCATTGAAGGACTTAACGCACGTGCTTTCTATAGCTACGACTACAATGCACAGAACAATACTTCCCGTCAGCGTACTTACTACCTGTATAACCGCCAGGACGACGGAACGCTTCAACAGTTTGCCCGCAACAGTCCGGGCAACCTGGAACGCAGAACCGAACTCGGCTACAGTACTATAATGCAGTTGTCGCTCAACTATGCCAACAAATTCGGCGATCACAATGTGGGCGGTATGGTGTTGTTTGAAGAGCAATACAACTTCTGGGACAGTTTCTATGCCCGTCGTAATATGTTTTTCGATAGCGACTACCTGTTTGCCGGAGATGAAGAAGATCAGGTCGGCGGAATGGGCGGTGTAGGCGACAATGCCCGTCAGGCTATCGTGGGCAAAGCCAATTATGACTATAAGTCGAAATATATCATCGACTACTCATTCCGTTACGACGGCTCATCCCGCTTCCCGAAAGCCACACGCTGGGGATTGTTCCAATCGCTGTCCGCAGGCTGGAGATTAAGTGAAGAGGGCTTTATCAAAGAACGTATTCCGTTCCTTACCAATATGATGCTCCGTGCCTCTATCGGTAAATTGGGAGATGACGGCTCGGCAGGGAACTATCCTTCAACGATCGTGGGTTATAACCTGACAGCCGACAGAGGTTGGTATTACAACGGCGTATTTATGACTTCCGTGAATCCAACGGCTATTCCTAACCCTAACCTCACGTGGTACACCGCTACCACGGAAAACGCAGGTATCGACTTCAACTTGTGGAACCAAAAATTGACAGGCACTATGGAAGTGTTCAGACGTACCCGCAAAGGCTTGTTGAGAACACCGGAAGTACAACTCCCCGGTTCGGTAGGAGCCAATATGCCCCAGCAAAACCTCGAGAGCGACCGTACATTCGGGTGGGAGATCAGTCTGGGACACAGGAACCGTTGGCAAGGTATCACCTATTGGGTAAACGGGCAGATTTCGGCTACCAAGAACAGATGGATCTATCGTCTTGACAGTCCTGCCGGAAACTCAATGGAAAACTGGTATCGTCAGGATGTATCAGGACGTAACCGCGACATTTGGTTCGCCATACAAGAAGCAGGACGCTTCACGAGCTTAGACCAGATCCGCAACCAGCATAACACCACCGGCGGCAACTTCCACCAGGGGTCTCTTCCGGGCGACTATTATTATCTCGACTGGAATGGCGACGGTGTGATCAATGATCAGGATAGGTTCCCGGTGGCTACCTACAACCTGCCGACTTTCAACTACGGGATCAATGGGGGTGCTGCCTGGAAGAACATCGACTTCTCGATGAACTGGCAAGGTTCGGCAGGGGTTTACAGCCAATATGACGAGGTATTTACGGAAGTAGGTCCGTTCGACGGGGGTGCGGCATTGAGTATGTACACGGACCGTTGGCACACGCCAAATGCGTGGGATGATCCCTGGCATCCGGATACACAATGGATAGAGGGTTATTATCCTGCCACGGGTCGCCCGTTCAATACAGGAACTACCGGGATCAAAAACACTTCATACATTCGTTTGAAATCGCTCGAAATAGGTTACTCGCTGCCTAAGGCCTGGGTAACAAAAGTGAATGTGAATGATATTCGTTTCTATGTGAATGGATACAACCTGTTGACATTCTCGGGAATGAAATATATGGATCCGGAGCGTCCGGGAACGCGGGGAGGCGCTAATACCAACACCGATGGCAGTACCAACACCAATACCAGTGTCTTGTTCTACAACTATCCGGTGAACCGTGTGATCAATATTGGTGCGATATTGAAATTTTAATAGAAGAATAATTATAATGACAATGAGAAAAAATAATATATATATATTGTTCGTGGCAGTTATTCTCGGGTTTACAGTTTCATCCTGCCATGATCTGGAGTTGGAGCCAAAAGGTATTTTTGACGAGGGTACGCTGTTTAATTCCGACTACGGGATCAGAACCTACCTCGGGGCTATTTACAACGAACTTCCGATAGAAGACCTCAATTATTACCATAACAGGGGATACGCTTCAGGAAACGACATCGGGAACTATTGGGAGGCGCAAAAGAACAGCCCCGCAGTGCTTGGGGCCGAAGCGGCAGGACGAAGAGATGGGGACGGTACGCCTGAATATTGGCCCTATGAGCGCATCCGCCGTATCAACAATTTTATCGAAGCCATACCCGACTATTCGGCTTTTCACTCAGAGGAACAGATCAATGAATATTTAGGCGAAGCACATTTCCTGCGTGCGTTCTATTACTTTGGTATGGTAAAACGTTACGGCGGTGTTCCGATCATCAGGGAGGTACAAGACCCGGCTGCCCCGCTCGAAGAGTTATGGACACCACGTTCTACCGAATATGATTCCTGGAAATTTATCTACGAAGACCTGAAGTTCGCGATGGAAAATATGGCCGGGACAAGTGTTACCGGAAGAGCCAATCGCTACTCTGCGGCAGCGCTTATGACACGTGCAATGCTGTATGCAGGGTCTACGGCTAACTATTTCGAGACGTTGAATATTACCGCCGGACCGGCTATCAATGCGGGACTCATGGGTATGCGGCGTGAGCAGGCTGCGGAGTTTTACCAATATGTGGTCGAAGCTGCCCATTTTATCCAGGAAGGGGGTTATCGTTTGCACGACGGTGCAAACAAAGAGATAGCCTTTACCGAAGTGTTTACCGAAGATCTGAATGGCGTAGAGGATCTTTTTGTAAAACTATTCGGTCCGTACGGCAATCAATCCATCTACAACTCGCGATTGAATCACTCCTGGGACTCAATGGTGTTACCACTTGGTACAGGTTTGGCAAGCGACGTAGGTTCGGCGCTTCACCCGGCCTGGGATTTGATAAAACTCTATCAAATGCCGGCGCTTGCCGAAGAAAATGAGAACGGAGACTTAGTGCCTGTCCGTTTCAATAGTCTGAACGATCTTTGGCAATCGGAAGAAATGGAGCCACGCGCAAGGGGAACTTTCTTCTTCTCGGGTATGACCGAGCTGGCTTCCGGAGAGGTCATGGATCTGCAGGCAGGTGTATACCGCAGATTCCCCGGCACTCTTGCCGATGCGACCGCCGATGCGCAGACCAACGACTATATGGAACAGTATCGCATCAGAACCCACGCGGGTAGAGGAGAAATTGACATACAGACGGTTGATGGTGTACCTGGCGTAAAAATCAACGGCTTGTATGGTCTGTCTTTGTCGGGAGGTGATGAAGGTCGCTCCACCACGGGTGTTTTTATCCGCAAATATGTGAATCCCAGGGCAACCGCAGGCGAACGCGGACTTTACCGAAGCAGCACGCCGTTCAAAGTATTCCGTTACGCGGAAGTGCTTTTGAACCGAGCAGAGGCTCTGTATGAGCTGGGACTGTTGACAGGCAACGAATCACAGAAAGCAGAAGCGTTTGTGTATATCAACGAAGTGCGCGCCCGTGCAGGCGCTCGTCCTTATACAATGGTAGCAGCTCCGGAAGACGTGAGTGAAGAGATCAACGCGTTGTATCCGATTGACGAAAATCTGCAATTCATCCGTGACGAGAGAGCCCGCGAGCTTGCCTTCGAAAATCATCGCTTTTTCGACCTTCGCCGCTGGCGCGTGTTACATACGAAAATGGAGAATTTTTATCCACGCGGACTGATGGGTTACTATGTTGTAAATGAAGGTAAATACATCTTTTTGAACGACCGTGAAAAAGAGAACAGAGGCTTGAACTACAACAGGGCCAATTATCATCAACAAATTCCGGGCGGTCAAATCAACAGAAACCCGAACCTCATTCGCAATGATGGACATTAATAAAAAAACAGACAAATCGTATGAAAAAGTTATTATATAGTTTGCTGATAGCTGCTTCCCTGTTTTGTATGGCTTCCTGCATGGAAATCGACAACTTCGATGCGCCTGACGCACATGTTACCGGACGCTTGACAGACAAGACTACGGGAGAGAATTTTATTACGGATCACGGGGATACGCATATCCGTATATGGGAAATGAGTTATAGTATAAATCCTGCTCCGCAGAGTATTCCCGTGAGATTCGACGGGACGTACAACAACGAAAAACTCTTTGCCGGAACTTACGATATGCTTCCTCACAACGGTCCTTATTGGCCTGCCGACACTATTCGTAATGTAGCAATCGGCAGAAAAACGGTAACGCAGCATTTCGAAGTGACACCTTATCTGCACATTACCGATTTCGAGGCTGTGCTCGAAGGTACTACGCTCACTTTGTCTTGCCGCCTTTCCGCCCCTTTCACGGAAATGACCATCAATGGAGAAATCGTACCTCTTCCTAACGTACTGGAAGTTCGTCCGTTTCTAAGTCTTACCCAGTATTGCGGCGCTGCCAATTACATCGGCGAGTATTGGACGAACGATTATCGTGTGAACTTGCGTAGAGCCTGGAGCAACATAGATACCGACGGTGACGGCAAGAGTGATGCAACCTATACGATTACCGTTCCCGTGAAGAAAGGCTACACTTACAATGTGCGTATGGGCGCCAACGTGAACTATACCGATCAGAAGTTTAATTACTCTGAGGTAAAGAGAATCGTGGTTCCGAATGATTAATATTAGCAAGTAGTTTATTCTTTCATTTTTTCATTCTGAGCAGGGAGAGGTGCCTGGTTATCTCTTCCTGCTTTTAAAGAGTTATTAGAATTCAATGGGTATAACGGCACGGAAGGTGAATTTGCGCCGGTAAAGGTGAAAATACCGGGCCACCCTGAAAATAAATCAAAGAGACAATTCAATGAAACTAAAAAACATATATAATTTTGCCATATTCGGCATTCTATTATTCGCTCTCGCCTGCAACAGCGGAGAGGAAACCATACCGGAGCCGGTGAAACCGCCCGAACCACCTCCGGCACCGGAAGATATTTTCAACAAACCCGATTTCGTACCCCACAAAGAGGGTGAGCCGTTCGATTCGTACCGCGGTTTGGTAATGGCGGGATACCAAGGTTGGTTTAACACCCCTGACGACGGTGCCGACCGGGGTTGGTACCATTATCGCGAGAGTAATATGTTCGCACCGGGCCCACGGAGAAATAGCATTGATATGTGGCCCGAAATGAGGGAATATGAAGTGAAATATACGACGGATAATTTTATTCTGCCGAACGGGCAGAAAGCCCAGGTTTACAGTAACTATGACAAATCGAGCGTGATGCTTCACTTCAAGTGGATGAAAGAGTATGGCATCGACGGCGCGTTTATGCAACGTTTCGTTGGTGAGGTCATAGACAATCCCAGCGGAAAAAACCATTTCGATGCGGTGTTGGGGTACGCCATGGAAGCCTCGAACACACATCAACGTGCTCTCTGCGTTATGTACGACCTGGGCGGGTTTGTACCTGACCGGCTTGCTAAAACGCTTGACGATGCCCAAACAATAATGAATACCTATCAACTGAAAGATCGTACAAAGCAGAAATTTTATCTTCATCAGAACGGAAAACCGCTTATCACCGTATGGGGAGTCGGTTTCAACGACGGACGCCCTTTCTCGCTTACCGACGTGGAATCACTCGTGAACGGCTTAAAAGAAATGGGGTACAGCATTATGCTGGGGGTGCCCACCTACTGGCGCGAAAGACGGAATGACGCGTTACCCGATCCCAAACTTCATGAGATCATCAGGTCTGCCGATGTGATCATGCCCTGGTTTGTAGGTCGCTACGGAATGAATAATTTTCCTGACTTCCACACATTGATCGAAAGCGATATTCAGTGGTGTAAAACAAACAATGTGGAATACGCGCCGCTTTGTTTCCCCGGCTCATCGGATCTTAATATGCATCCTCATAATATAGACAGGAATGAGCGGTACGGGGGGCAGTTTTTGTGGAACCAGATGTATCATAGCATTAAATCGGGAGCACAAATGTTGTATATGGCCATGTTTGACGAAATAGACGAGGGGACGGCACTTTATAAGACTTTGAATCAGAAGGATGTGCCGGGTAATGAGCCGGAAGAGCCCTATTACGTGACTTACCGGGGTGGTAATTATAGCATTGGTTCGCAGCCGATAACGAATCTGCCCGGGGCGAATGATTGGTGCAAGCGTGTTCCCGATGAGTTGAATATTACTTTCCTGGGGATCGAAGACAATTTGCCTACCGACCATTACCTCTGGCTTACTGGGCAAGGAAGGAAGATGTTGAGAGGAGAAATCCCCTTAAAACAGACATTACCCGTAAGGCAATAAATTGAGATTGATCAAATAAAAACAGAAATATCACGACAACATTGGTCGAAAAAATAATATAGAAATAGCTAAAAGAATAAGTAAGTATGAGAAGATTTTTATTATCTGCTGTTGCTGTTACCACAATGGTAAGTTGCCAGGCACAAAAAGAGAATACGGATACCGTTACCTTGGGCCCCAATCCGTTTATAACGCATATCTACACGGCCGACCCTTCTGCCCGGGTTTGGGAAGACGGACGTTTGTACGTGTACCCGTCGCAAGACATCAATCCGCCGAGAGGTTGCGATCTGATGGACAAGTATCACGTTTTTTCGACGGACGATATGGTGAATTGGACAGATCACGGGCAAATCGTAGAAGCAGCCGATGTACCGTGGGGTAAAAAACCCTCTCTCGCGGGCGGAGCTACCTTTATGTGGGCACCCGATTGTATCTATAAGGACGGAAAGTATTATTTTTATTTTCCTCACCCGAGTGATGACCCGTGGAACGATAATTGGAGGATTGGCATCGCAGTCAGCGATAAACCCGCGTCGGATTTCGTCGTGTTGGATCATTGGCTCGAAGGTTTGGGAGATGATGTTTTCGCAATGATCGACCCAAACATTTTTATTGATGACGATGGACAAGCTTATTTCTATTATGGCGGCGGGGGCAGATGTGCCGGAGCCAGACTACACGACAATATGACAGAGCTGGCAGAGCCTTTGACCTTTATGGAGGGATTGGTCGATTTCCATGAAGCGACCTGGGTTTTCAAAAGAAATGGCATTTATTATCTTACTTATTCCGATAATCATACCGAAAACGGGAGAGGAGCCAACCGCATGAAATATGCCACAAGCAATAAGCCGTTAGGACCCTGGGCCTATCAGGGTACGTTCTTAGGATCGACAAGTTGTGATACCAATCACGGGTCGGTAGTGGAGTATAAAGACCAGTGGTATGTTTTCTACCACAACAGCGACATTTCGGGGCGCGGCAATCTTCGTTCGATTTGTGTAGATAAATTGTTCTTTAATGAGGACGGAACTATTCAGATGGTGCAACAAACGAGATAACTTTTGTTGCTTCGCGTTTGGTTGATATAATATTATTTTGTTTATTTACAAGGCTTTTTTAAATTCGAAATATGAAACAAGCATGTAAACTATTCTTTTTTATTGCCATTGCATTGTCGCCCGGATGTTCTTCCACCGCACAATTTGCTACAAAATCGCAGGAATTGGTTGATTACGTCAATCCCTATATGGGTAATATCAGTCATCTGCTTGTACCTACGTACCCGACGGTTCACTTGCCTAACAGTATGTTGCGTATCTATCCCGAACGGGCAGACTATACCGGTGACTTGTTGAACGGTTTACCGATCGCGGTTACAAGTCATCGCGGAAGTTCGGCATTCAACCTGAGCGTTTTCCAGGGAAACGAACCGGAGTTAAGACCGGTTATTCCTTATAGCTACGACAGGGAGAAAATTACACCCTACGACTATTTTGTTTATCTCGATGAGGAGGAAACAAACGTCTATTATGCCGTTTCCCATCAATCGGGAATCTATGAACTGGAATTCGACCGCACAAATCCCCTGTTCTTGATCCTGAATTCCAGAAGAGGTGAGTTGAAATGGGACGGAAAAGCGTTTTCGGGCTATCAACAACTGCAAAACAACACAAAAATTTTCATCTGGCTGGAGCCTGACGTGCAACCCCAAAGTGTAAAGAACGAAACAGCATCAGGAACAAATGCGCATATTGTATTATCTTACCCGTCAAACACTTTACAGTTGAGATTGCGTTATGGAATTTCATTTATCGATGCCGGACAGGCAAAGAAAAACCTTTATAGGGAAATTCCGGACTTCGATGCAAAAGCCGTAGCGGAAAAAGGACGGAAGGTGTGGAACGAAACATTGGGAAAGATCAAAGTGGACGGCGGCTCGGAAAACGACAGGACGGTTTTCTACACTTCGCTGTATCGCACATACGAGCGCCCGGTTTGTATATCGGAAGACGGACGTTATTTCAGCGCTTTTGACGGAAATATCCGCAATGACAACGGAACGCCTTTTTATACCGATGATTGGATCTGGGATACTTACCGTGCCACTCACCCCCTTCGTGTATTGGTGGAGGCTGAAATGGAAAGCGATATCCTCAACTCTTTTTTACGTATGTCTGAGCAAATGTCGGAATTCTGGTGGCCTACTTTCCCCGAAATTACAGGCGACAGTCGTCGGATGAACTCCAATCACGGTATTGCTACCGTGATTGATGGATACATAAAAGGATTAAAGAACATTGATCTGGCGAAAAAATATCCGGCTATGCGTAACGCCATAATGGAAAAAACACTGGCTCCCTGGTCGGCAAAACCGTCAGGCGAATTGGATAGGTTCTATCATGAAAACGGGTATATTGCCGCGCTCAGAGAGGGCGAGAAGGAAACGATCCCCGAAGTACATGGTTTTGAAAAGCGCCAACCTGTGGCCGTAACGCTCGGAACGGCCTACGACCAATGGTGTCTGGCACAGATCGCCAAAGAGTTGGGAAAGATGGACGATTATGAATATTTCCTGGAAAAGTCGTATAATTATCGCAACCTTTTCAACGCGGAAACGGGCTTCTTCCATCCGAAAGATAAGCAGGGGAACTTCATCGAACCTTTCGATTACAAGTTTTCGGGCGGAATGGGCGCACGTGAATATTATGGCGAGAACAACGCCTGGACTTACCGTTGGGATGTACAACATAATGTGGCCGACCTGATCCACCTGATGGGCGGACGTGAAAAATTCATTCAGAACCTCGACCAAACGTTCCGTGAGCCACTTGGAAAAAGTAAATTTGAATTTTACGCCCAACTGCCTGACCAAACAGGGAACGTGGGACAATTTTCAATGGCGAACGAGCCTTCGCTGCACATCCCTTACCTTTACAACTACGCAGGAGAACCCTGGAAAACGCAAAAGCGTATTCGCAAACTGGTAATCGGATGGTTTAGGAATGACCTGATGGGCGTTCCGGGCGATGAGGATGGCGGCGGTATGTCGGCTTTCGTGGTATTTTCGCAAATGGGATTCTATCCGGTAACGCCGGGCAGTCCGACATACAACATCGGAAGTCCGTTCTTCAACGAAGTAACGATGCAGTTGGGCAATGGTGAAACATTGCGTATTGTTGCCAAAAACAACAGTGAAGACAACAAATACATTCAATCGGCACGACTGAATGGTAAAGAATGGACGAAGCCGTGGTTTAGTCACGAAGATATAAAAAACGGCGGAATATTGGAGCTTGTCATGGGCGATAAAGCCAACAGAGCGTGGGGCGCTGCCCCGCAGGATGCGCCACCCTCAGAGGGAGTCAAAAATAACTGAAACCCAAAAGAAGAGGGTAATATTACTAATCCGATAAAAAAGAGTACCTTTATTTCGTTCAATAAATTTAGTCGTTTTGAGTCGCCTTCGCTCCTCGATTTTCAATTCTCGCAACGGCATAATCCAGGCAAGCTTGTCTTCTGCTTGTATTGCTTAACGAAAACGTTGATATATAATTTGATGTCAAGCGATGCCTAAAAACAATTAATATTCCCGGGAAACAACAAATTATTAACCCTATAAATTACATAAAAATGCCTAGATTAGTAACACTGTACTCTCTTCAATGGGGAGATTTATCATTGGAAAACGTATGTGTCAAAGCGAAAGAATTTGGCTACGACGGACTTGAACTGGGATTACCCGATCATTTGGACGTCCGACAAACCGATCCCGAATATTACAAAGGGATCAAAGACCTTTTGGGAAAGAATGGATTACAACTACACACAATTTCTACCCATCTGGTAGGACAAGGGGTGTGTGATCGGATCGACGAGCGGCACAAAGGAATCTTGCCCACTTACATTTGGGGCGACGGCGATCCCGAAGGTGTTCGCCAACGGGCTGCCGAAGAGTTGATATTAACGGCAAAAGCTGCCAAAGCACTGGATGTGAAAACGGTGGTGGGATTTACAGGAAGCCCCATATGGCATTTGCTTTATTCGTTTCCGCCTGCTTCCGAATCTATGATTGAGGACGGCTATAAAGAGTTCGCCCGTCGTTTTATCCCCATTCTTGATGAATTTGAAAAATGGGGGGTTCGTTTTGCGCTTGAAGTGCACCCCACCGAGATTGCGTTCGATACATTTTCGGCACGCAGGGCATTGGAAGCGGTTGGCAATCACCCTGCCTTCGGTTTCAATTACGATCCGAGCCACTTGGGGTATCAGGGTGTGGATTATGTGGATTTTATTTATCAGTTCCCCGATCGTATTTTTCACGTTCATATGAAAGATGCTTATTGGAGTGATACACCCAAACAAGTAGGTGTGTTCGGCGGACACGTTCCTTTCGGTGATCCTCGTCGTTATTGGAATTTCAGAAGTGTGGGAAGAGGGAAAATCAATTTCGAAGAAATCATTCGCGCGCTCAACGCTATCGGTTATCAAGGACCTCTTTCGATAGAATGGGAAGATAGCGCAATGGATCGTGAACACGGTGCGCGTGAATCATGCGAATTTACCAAACGTATCGATTTTCAAACTTCAAAACATGCATTTGACGCTTTTTTCACAAAAGAATGATTTATCTATTGAGTATGAAGAACAGCAAATTAAAAATGGGAATGGTCGGAGGTGGCATCACCGGCTTTATCGAAGCTTTCGCAAATATATATCGCAATTTTACTCTTACTGTAATGGCTCATAAGACAGGCCGGAAAACCACCCCGGAGATGTTGGATTTCCCCAATGTTTACGATGGCGTAAGGGGAATGCAATTTATTGAAACTGTTGCGGAAGCGGGTTCCATATGATACCTTTGAACTATTTGCGTTAAGCCAGACGAGCAGAAGACAAGCTTGCTTGTAGCATGCCGTGGCGAGCAAATATCTAACTTTAGTGAAAATAAATAGTTTTAATCGTATGAAAAGGAGAAAATTTTTAACAAACTCAGCTGTGTTGGGCACTGCCATTCCTTTGGGTGTGGCAACTCCGGCTATTTTTACATCATGTTCGGATAACGCAAAAAAAGCTTCGGACAAAACCTACTCTGCAGAGGAATTAGGAATGTTTTCATTCGTGGATATTGCACCGGATGGAAAACCATTGAAGGCGGCCCTTGTAGGCTGTGGTGACAGAGGAACCGGGGCTGCCGGCCAATTTCTGGAATCAGGGCCAAATGTCTCAATCGTTGCTTTAGCCGATGTATTTCCCGACAGGATGGATAGCTGCCGCAAAGTTCTTTCGGAAAAGTTTGACAATAAAGTGGAGGACAACAATTGCTTTATAGGGTTCGATGCGTACCGGAAAATCATGGAAATGCCGGATATCGATGTGGTATTGTTGTGTACTCCCACCCATTTCAGACCCGAGCATTTCAAAGCAGCCATAGAGGCGGGAAAACACGTGTTTATGGAAAAACCTTGTGCCGTTGACCCGACGGGGATCCGTACGGTGATATCGACATCGAGAGTAGCCACATCGAAAGGATTGACCGTTGTGACCGGTAATCAAAGAAGGCATCGCCGCGATTACTGGGAAGCGTATGTCCAGATAAAAAACGGAATCATCGGTGAGATCGTATCTACCACTTCTCACTGGAATCAGGGAGCATGGTGGAACAGACGTCATCGTCCCGAATGGAGCGATATGGAATATTGCCTTCGTAACTGGTTTAACATAAAATGGTTGAGCGGTGATCATATTCTCGACCAGGGTATTCACAATATTGATATTGTAACCTGGTTCATGGGAGAGCAGCCGGTAAGAGCCGTCGGTTTCGGTGGATCCGCCCGTCGGTTGACAGGTGATATTTTCGACTTTTTCAGTGTGGACTATTACTATAATAACCATAAGCGTATGCTGCACACTGCACGTCAGATTGACGGTTGCGACGGCAACGTATCCGAGCAGATCTTAGGAACAAAAGGAATTGCGCAATTGAACGATCGCGGAGAAATAAAGCTCCTGGACTGGGACGGAAACCTGTTGTGGGAATATGACTATAATAGTAAACCCGTAAAAAATCCGTATGTTCAGGAGCATGTACACCTGGTGGAATCTATTCGATTAAACAAAAAAATCAACCAGGCGGAAGACCTGGCATATTCTACCCAGATTGCCATTATGGGACGGGAAGCCGCTTACACGGGACAAGCCATTACCTGGGACGAAATTATGGCATCGAATCTTCGATATGGCCCTGAAACTTATGCAATGGGACCGTTACCGGATTACCACGAAAGAGTAGTTCCTATTCCGGGAAAAGATCCGTCAAGCCCGATGTAATCTTATTTCTGTGAGATTGCAGGTCATATTATTTCTATAACACCAAACTTTTTCATATACAATCATATGCAAAATCAACAAAAAAAAGTAACGAGAAGAGAATTCCTGGGTCTATCCGCATTGGGATTAACAAGTCTGACGATACTGCCGAGTTGGACAATGAATGGGATTAGAATAGCTCCGAGCGACAGGGTAGTTTTGGGTTTTATCGGTTTGGGAAGACAAGGTATAGGGGACTTCCACGCCTTTACCCACTGCCCCGGAGTACAGGTGGCTGCTGGCTGTGATGTGGATTCCATCAAAAACGACCGCTTCAAAAGGGCTGTAACCTCCTGGCAAAAATCAAAAGGTATGCCCGAAAGATGTGATTCATACGATTTCTATGAGCAACTCCTTGAACGTAAAGACATCGATGCTATCGAGATAGCTACTCCCGACCATTGGCACGCGTTGAATGTGATTCACTCTTGTCAGGCAGGCAAAGATGTGTATTGTCAAAAACCATTGTCGTACAATATTTCCGAAAGTCTGGCTGTAGTAAAAGCAGTTCGTCACAATAACCGCATTTTGCAGGTAGGTAGCCAGCAACGTTCGGACAAAGAGTTTCAAACAGCTATTTCTATGGTGAGAAACGGAAGCCTGGGATATGTGAAAGAAGTGCACGTTAGAGTGGGTGAACCACCCGCGCCGTTCAACCTGCCGGAAGAACCCGTACCGTCTAACCTGAACTTTAACCAGTGGCTTGGCCCGTTAAACTTTCCTGTTGTACATTACAACCACAAAATGTGTCCGCCTATCGCTTATCCCGAACTGAAAGAGACAGGCGATTGGGCCGTATGGCGTTATTACAGGGAAACCGGAAATGGATTTATCGGCGATTGGGGCGCTCACCATTTCGATATTACACAGGCCGCGTTAGGTATGGACGGATTGACTCCTGTCGAGTATATACCTGCAGGATATAACGGAACAAAATATGCTACAATGAAATATGCCAACGGACAGGTGATAACCGAACAACCTTTCCGTGAAGACAAACCGGACGATAAAGGTATCAACTTCATCGGAGATAAAGCGTGGTTGAAAGTAGCAAGAGGGTATATTGAATGTTCCGATCCGAATCTTTTACAAAGATCGGAGCAAACTTTCGCTGCCGGAGAATACGAAATGAGTGCTTCGCATATGCAGAACTTTATCGATAGCGTGAGATCCAGAAAAGAACCTATTGCACCTGTTGAAGCAGGCGCTTCCACGAATATTCTTTTCTGCAATGTGAATATCGCACACGAACTCGGACGCCCTGTGAAATGGGATCCGGTAACCAAACGATATTTTGACGATAAAGAGGCAGAAGCGCATCGTTTGTATTACTACCAATATAGAAATCCTTATAAATTACCCTATCGGGATAAATAATTTTAATCGTATGAAGTTTTACAAAAAAACAGTAGTTACTCTTATAGGAGTAATATTTTGCACAACCCATATTATGGCAACCGATAACCTGAAAATAAACAAAAACGCGTTGCAAGGCAAAAAAGTGTTGTACATTTACGGCGGCTGGGAAGGCCACGAACCTGAAAAGTGCCGGGATATATTCGTACCCTGGTTAAAATCGGAAGGGGCGGAGGTTTTCGTATGCGATAAACTTACCTGCTACGATGATTCCCTATTGATGGCAAATGTAGATTTGATTGTACAGCATTATACAATGGGTGAACTTTCCGGATTACAGGAAAAGGCATTGTGTAACGCCGTTAAGCGGGGAGCAGGATTGGCAGGCTGGCACGGGGGAATGGGCGATTCGTTCCGAAACAATACCGAGTTTCAATATATGGTCGGCGGCCAATGGGTCTCTCATCCGGGAAATATTATTTCCTATACGGTGAATATTACCGACAAAAACGATCCTGTTACCGGAGGGTTAAAAGATTTTGATATGAAATCGGAGCAATACTATATGCACATCGACCCGAATATAAAAGTACTGGCAACGACGACTTTCTCGGGAGAGCATGACTTTTGGATTGAAGGCGCCGTGATGCCTGTGGTATGGAAAAAACAGTACGGAAAAGGGCGGGTCTTCTACTCTTCATTGGGACACGTTGCAAGTGATTTTGAGGTGCCCGAAGCACTTGAAATTATGAAACGCGGTATTAAGTGGGCGGCGGAAAGTCTGGAAAAAGGACCGGAAAAATGGCTTTCGCCGATTTATAAATAAAATCTTATAAAAGGGATATTTTTTACATTACTGTTTGTACAATCAGGCAGTAATGTTTTTTGTAGATCGAGGGGGATCAGGTTCGTTCTCGAAAGGCATTCATTTAACAGAAGAATTTGTATTATAATAAAAGGCAGCATATCAGGAAAGTTTGAATAAAGACGAAAATAAAGAACTTGCCCGGATCGCGTCAATGACGGCTCCAATCAGGTTCACGGTATGTTCGGAAGATAATAAGGCCAGTGTTATACAAAAGTGAGTATAACTGTTTCGGATAAAAAAGAATAACCCACTCAAATCGAATAGCTTTCCTTTCACCATTCATAGTAAGACATAAAATAACTAAATTTTGGAGGTTTCTTAATGTTTAATTAAGTTGTCTGTTAAGCATGGTGCGCGATATTTGTTCACTAAAAAAATAAAATATCTCGTATGAATAAAAAACTAAATCTATTCGGCATTCTGGTTCTTCTTTCTTTTGCAAGTTGTTTACAAGCTCAAAAAGAGATAAAAGAGGCTATTACAACCATTTATCCTACAAAAGACCGGGTTATATCCGACTTCGTAGTAACCGATCCGAAGTTTGGGGCGAAAGCCGAACCGGGTTTTGACAACAGGGCTGCTTTTCAGGCTGCAATTGATGCCGCACACAATAACGATGGCGGCGTAGTATATATACCTGCGGGAAATTATGAATTCCGCAGTACCCAAACTGGTACCATAAGTGTTAGAGTGCGCGAGGGAAGTGCAGAAGCGAACAAAAATTATCATTACGAATATGTTTTACAACTTCCTCAGGGTGTGCAACTCCGTGGCGATTGGGCAGACCCTGAATTACACGACGGAAAAGTTCTCGGAACAATTCTCGAAGTACATGTCGGTAAAGATTCTCCCAACCATAACGGAACCGTTGAAAGTTGGTGGAATGACCCGCAGGCTGATAACATGCTTCATACGACCTATACCAGCATAGCCGACAGATTTATAGATATGAGGGAAGGAACAGGTGTAACCAACCTCTCAATCTGGTATCCCGAACAAGATATGAAGGACATAAAACCGTACCCGTGGTCGCTATATCAGGCAGCAGGCAACAGTGCGACAGTTGAAAATGTAACGCTTGTAAACGCCTACAACGGGTTCTATTCCGCACCGAGCGAGTTGCATTATGTCTTGAACAGTTATGTAACAGCTCTCAATACGGGACTTGAAATACACGTATGTACCGACATCGGACGTATCGAAAACGTAAGAATCGACCCGAAATATTGGGCAAATTCAGGACTTCCCGGCTCCCCTTCGCTGGGGGAAGTTTCCGCATATACGAAAGCCAACGGCACAGGGTTTCAGATACATCGTTCCGACTGGGAATATGTATCTTATCTGTATATCTCCGGATATAAAACAGGTATGTGGATAGGCAGAGAACCCGGTTTTACCGATGCGCCGAACGCACAATTTTACAAAATTCATATCGAAAATTGTGGTGTTGGTTTATATGTTCAGGATGTCAATCCATACGGATTGCTTTTCTCCAGCTCTACATTCGGTGCCAATGAAGACGGTCTTGCCGTGTATTTCTACAACTATTTCAGCTCATCCGTGCAATTCAACGGTGTAGATTTCCATGGCCCTGTTGTCAGTGACGGAAGTGACGGCGTTATATCTTTTGAAAACTGTACGTTCGACAGACACAAAGACTACGCGCTTAAAATAAACAGTGGTAACGCATTGCTCACCCAGAGTGAATTCAGGCAGCCTGATGGTCATGTGTATCTGAACACGGACGTGAACTCTCTGAAGTCGATGAATTCCGGCTATAATCGTGCATTGAAAGTTGAAAATAATAGCAGACATGCTCAAATTGAAGTTCTTGTCGATGATACATACCTTTTTGATCCGATCCCGAAAGATATAAAAACAGATATTGCGGTACACCCAAAGCCAAAATCGAACAAGGTTTTGAGAATCGATTTACCGAGAGCCACCGGTTTTAATAACAACGAACCGACAACAGACGTATCAGCCGAATTGCAAGCTGCACTTAATACGGTAAAAGCTGCCGGCGGCGGTACGGTCTATATGCCGGGCGGAAGATATCTGGTGGATAACCCTGTCACCGTTCCTTCGGGAGTCGAACTGAGAGGAACCTGGGATGTGCAACACCATACCCAAAGTGGAGGTACGGCCCTATTTACAAATTACGCGGGCGGTGCCGCCGGAGAAAACGGGGTTTCGCTCATACAGCTTGAAGCAAATGCGGGTATCAGAGGATTTAAAATCGTACAGCTTAATATAGCAACCGGTGAGTTTAGTGCTGTCAATCCGAGAAAAACCCCGTTCCTGATACAAGGGCAGGGTAAAAATGTGTACATTGTTAATATAACGGTCTCTGCCGGCGACAAAGGAATAGACCTCGCGTCATATAATACCGGTGGCCACTATGTCGATTATTTTGCAGGTGTACTCGCGAGAGCAGGTATTTGGGTCGGCGGGGGCGCCGAGGGCGGATTTATCAGAAATATACAATTCAATCCGCATTACGGAACAAGACACCCGCACGAAGGGCAAGGATATCCAAGAGTAGCTTTAGGTAGATTCGTGCAGGCAAATTGCAGCGCGTTACAATTTGCCGATGTTAAAAACCAGACGATCTTCAACAATTTCGTTTACGGATCAGTATATGGCATCCATTTCCTGAAAGATGCGATAACGGGCAACGATCCGGGAGAAATGACGGTCATCGGTCACGGTTCAGACGGTTGTACGTATGCTTTATTCGTGGAAGATGCGGACGAAAACACCAAAATCGTTGCGATTAACTCCGAACTGGTGAATACACGAATCCAGGGGCAACCTGTCAGATCATACGTTCTTATGGGAGATGAAGTAAACACCGACAAAGTTCACCCTGACGCACAACTTATCCTGTACAATAGCGCGTTTTGGGGTAGTCCTACCGTAGGCGCTATCATCAATAACGGTACAGTGCGTTTCCAACAGGCAAATTTCCAACGTACAGGCACTCCCTGTATAGATGTCAGAGGCGGAAAAACGCATATATATTCTTCCTATCTCGCACAAAGAATGACAGGGGATATTACCGGAAATAATGTGTATGGACGACTACACGCCACAGGAACTTCAATAGAACTCACTAACAACTATTATGACTCGGGGTTGAGAAACAATAGTGAGAACCCGAATGGTATTTTCGGATCTGATGTTGTTCCGATGCAGAGAAGGAATAATAATTGATACAATTATGCAATTGAAAAGAGGGGTGTATCCACAGGGTATTCTACCCTCTTTTGGTCTGGGCCTCTATTTGAGAACTGATTTAAATATTCAACCCTCAAAGGCTTAATTTCTATTTTGAGACATATTCTTTTCTTTGTATCCCTATCTGAGGCTGCAATCAAATATCAATTTTCGCAAACGAATAAGTGACTTTCCAGACAACCCTTTTTATTTTTCAGAAAACAGAAAAACTACTTTTTGAACTGAATGGTTCTTCCCTCTGCGGCACTTTGTTTTGCCGCGTCTAATATTCTCACGACAATCAAATTATTTTCCAACGAGGAAAGGTCTGTGACTTCCACTTTGAAATTCCCTCTGATCACATTCGCAAAATAGTTGAACGGCTCTTTTGCTGCCGAAGGGAATTCGGTTACTTTTATTTCCTGTTTAGGTACGGAACGAGTTAAACGATACTCCAGATCGCGCTGATTGTGTGCCGTTACATACCCTTCTTTCCCGTAAATAGAGAGGTCTTTCCTGTCAACGGGCCAATTCCACGATCCTTGAATGATTGCTTGCGTATGCGGATAAGTCAGGATAATGGTTGCCTGGTCATCTACTTTGGGATAAACCTCTGGTTTGATCGTCTGTAGCACGGCCGTAACAGTTTCAGGTTCCTCGTTCTGCATGATCCAGGTCATTAAGTTAGCCCCATAGCAGCCAAAATCGATCACTGCCCCGCCTCCATTCAAAACAGGATCGGTGAGCCAGGCCAGGAATTCGGGAGAACAGCCGATCTCCACAGGCCCTTTGTGCCCGTCGTTGATAGCAACTTTGTTAATAGCTCCGATCTCCTGATTTACGACAGCCATTTCGAAAGCCTTGTAATGAGTCGGATACCACGTTGTTTCGTAGTTGGTCAAAAGATGGATATTGTTTTCCCGTGCTAATTTTGCCATTTTTCCGGCGTGCTCCGGACTAACGGCCAACGGTTTCTCCACCATTACATGAATCCCTCTCGGCGCACAGATCTCTACGGTGCTCAAATGGCCGTAAATCGAATTAAAAGCAACCACACCTTCCGGTTCAGTTTCTTCGATCATGGTAGCCAGATCATCGTAAACGATACTCATATCGAATCCATATCGATCCGAAAGCGCCTGCGCCCTTTCTTTATTGGATTCGGCAATACCTACAACCTGAATGTCGGTACGCTCCTTGTGTCTGTTCAAAAGACCGTGGATATGGTCGTGCGACAAACCGTCGACGCCGATTCTTACCGGTTTGTCTGATTGCGCGTAGCTGAATGGCAGGCAAAAAGAATAAGCAATACTCAATAGTATAATAAATATCTTCATAAATGCATTCTCTGTCATTTATCACACAATAGGGCTGCACAATCCCGGTTTTTACTTAAACCGGTAATAGAGAAAAATATACACATTCCTACCTGAGGTATTTCGCCAGGAATCCGAGCATAGTGCCGTAAAAGTCCATACGGTTCTCTTCGCGGTAGAAGCCATGGCCTTCGTTGTATTTCACCATATAGGGAATCTCCAGTCCTTTTGCCCGCAGAGCGGTCACGATCTGGTCGGATTCATTGATGTTCACCCTCGGGTCGTTGGCCCCCTGCACCACGTATACCGGCTTGGTGATCTTATCTATCTGGTATACCGGTGATGCTTCGCGGGCGATGGCCTTTTCTTCCGGGTTGTCCAGGTCATACCATATCTGCTTCACCATTTCGGTCATCGGTTTCCAGTATTCGGGAAACGACGAGAAGAAAGTTTCGATATTGGAAACACCCACATAATCTACCCCGCAGGTATACAGATCAGGCGTTTTCACGAGTCCCATCAGGGTTGCATAACCTCCATGGCTGCCGCCATAGATCGCGATTTTGTTTTCATCAGCCCAACCCTGGGCAATGGCATAACGTACGCCGTCTTCCACATCGTCCATCACTTTCCGGCCGATCTGTTTGAAGCCGGCACGCAGGAACTCCTTACCGTATCCGCCCGAAATACGGAAATTCACTTGGAGGGTAGCATAGCCACGGCTGGCAAACAGTTGCGTCTCCGGGTTAAATCCCCATGAGTCGCGGATCCCCTGCGGTCCTCCGTGGGGATTGACCACCATCGGCACGCTCTTACCCTGCAACGCCTCTTTGGGAAGGGTAATATACCCGTGAATGGTCAGTCCGTCGCGGCTTTTAAAGGTGATAGGGCGCATTTCAGCCATATCTTCTTCCTTTAACTGCGGCATCAGGTCGTATAACAGGGTAAACTGTTTTGTTTTTACGTCGTACTCATAGTACTTTCCGTACAGCTTATCGCTTTGCAGGATAATGAGGAAGGTATTCTCGTCGTCATCATAATCGGCAATCCCGTAGATCTTGCCGGGGAAATGCTGCTTCACACCCGCGTCGATCTCTTTGTACAGGCCGCTCACCGGAATGATCTCCGATCTTTCGCCTTCATAGCTGAAATAATCGATCTCATAGTTCCGTTTGCGCGACAAGCCCATATCGGCCACATCATATTGAGGATTTGAAAACACTTCTTTGATTTCGCGGTTGTTTTTGAGGTCATAGAGGACGATACGGATTTTATCGCCGTCCAGGTTAGTGACCACATAGGCATCATCCGGATCGGGCGTATTGTAATTAAAGGCAATGATCGCGAAGCTGTCGTCCCAGTTCGTTTTTTTCTTTAATTCAAAAGCCCCTGTTTCTGCGTTTTTATAATAGAACTCCATCTCGATGCCGTTCGCCATTTTGGTATAGGCGCGCAGGTTTCCGTCTTTGTCAAAATCATATCCCTGGATAGGATTGGCGGGATCGCTGTTCTCGTACAACTTCTCCAGTTCGCCGGTGACCACGTTCAGCTTATAAGGCTCGAACACCTGCGGGTTATCCTTATTCATAGAGATAATGATATAATCCTTCTGTTCTTTCAGAAGAGAAATAATTCCGGCTTTCACCCCTTCGAAAGGAGTAAGATCAAGCGCATTTCCGCCGTCAATGTCGGCCGCATAAATATGGTAATTCTCGTTACCGCCATTGTCCATGGCGTAAAACAGGCGCTCATCGTTGATCCAGCCGTAACCTTTGATGGGCTCCTCTTTTTCCTCAATGGCGCGGATCACTTTTCCCGAAGCAAGCTCTTTGATATAGACATGGTTTTTCAGTCCATCCTTTTCCTTATACGATAAATACTTGCCGTTCGGTGATAGCTGGAAAGCGGATGCACTGGGCCGTGCGAAATAGTCGGCCACACTGTATTTGTAAGCCCCTTTGTCGAGGGTGATCAGCTCCTGCAGTTCCTCTTCGGTTGTCACCAGGCCGGCATTCCCGGGCAGCTTGCTTTCAAAACGCTTTAACGTAAGGGGAAGGGTCATCCCTGCCTGTTCGTAATTCCCGGTGATACTGTCGTCCTGCAGCTCACCCTTGTAGACAATCTGCGCCGCCGTCACGCCTAACTTAAACTCGTTCCCCGACAGCTCAACCATGTCCACAGGGATGCCGGCAGCTCCCTGCATGGGTACGTCCATCGTACCGGATAAATTCCCGTCTTCTCCGGCAAAATGGAAGATCAACTCCAGATTTATTCCCTGCACCGAAAGGGTGCCTTTCCAATCACCTGCAATAGTTTGCGCTTTCAGACTCATAGTTATTACAATCACAGCGATCAATACGCCTGCTTTTTTTATGTTCATAGGATTAATTTTAATGTAAGTAAAACAAACAGAATATAAAAATGTTGAAAACAATATCGTATTCCGATACGAATGTAAAATGATCTATTTGTATCGGCAAATAATTTTGCTCTTTTTTAAAATATTTTTTATTCCGCATCAAAAGGTAAGGCTTCCATCCTTATGAGTTATCGGATGAATTCCCTTCTTCCGTAAGGTTATCGGTCCTGATTAGTTCCTCATAATCTGTTTATTGATCCAAATTTAAAACGATGAACAAAGGGAATTTTTTATTGTTATAAGTTTCTATCTATGAAATAATAGCGATAACGAAAAATATGAACGCCAATATTCTGGGATTACATCACATCACCGCCATCTCCGACAATGCAAAGAGAAATCTCGATTTTTATACGAACGCACTGGGATTAAGACTGGTAAAGAAAACCGTTAATTTTGACGATCCGGGTACCTACCATTTCTATTTCGGAAATAAGCAAGGGACACCCGGCACGGTCATCACCTTCTTCCCGTGGGAAGGAATAGGCCCCGGAAAAAACGGGGCGGGTATGGCTACGCATATAGGATATGCCATACCGGACGGAAGTTCCGGTTTCTGGAAAGAACGTCTTGCGCAGCATCATATCACAACGGAAGAAACTGAAATTTTCGGCGAGAAAATGCTTTCTTTCAACGATCCCGACGGATTGCAACTGCACCTCGTCGTTCCCGCACATCCCGACGGCAGGAAGCCGTGGTCTACGCAGGAAACTCCACAAGATGTCGCGATCAGAGGATTTCACAATGTGACCCTCACGTTGAGGAACAGAAAACCTACTGCCGGGATCCTGACCGATATTTTCGGGTATTCGCTCAGCGAACAGGCCGGCAACAGGTATCGTTTTGTTACAGATGCTATTGATACGGCGAACATGGTGGATATTATAGAAGATCCCACGGCCCCGGTAGGCCGGAATGCGGCCGGAACAAACCATCATATTGCTTTCCGGGTGAAAAACGACGATATCCTGATGGAATTCCGGGAAAAAGTATTAAAAGCGGGACTGGACATCACTCCGAAAATTAACAGGGATTACTTTTTCTCCCTATACTTCAGGGAGCCGGGAGGCGTATTGTTTGAACTGGCGACCGATAACCCCGGTTTCACGGTGGATGAAACGTTGGAAAACCTGGGTACGGCGCTGAAACTACCTAAACGATACGAGAGTATGCGGAACAAAATCGAAAGTGTCCTGCCGGAACTGTAAAGAAAATGACTCATCAATTACATATCGTCTATTCGGGCAAGCCTTTGGAACAGGCGCAAAAAGCGTTGATCATGCTGCACGGCCGAGGTGCCGACGCGGAAAGCATCCTGTCTTTATCCCGGCTTCTTAACGTAGCAGACTATGCCCTGCTGGCACCGCAGGCGACAAACCAGACATGGTATCCCCGGTCCTTTTTGGCACCGGTAACCGAAAACGAGCCGTGGTTATCATCTGCTCTGAACATTGTGGATCAAACATTGGAAACGGTACTGAAATCGGGGATAAAAATCGAAAATGTGTATATTCTCGGATTCTCTCAAGGCGCCTGCCTTACATTGGAGTTTGTCGCCCGTAATGCCCGAAAGTACGGTGGAATAGTTGCGTTTACCGGCGGGCTTATCGGAGACCGCATAGAAAGGGAAAACTACAAAGGAGATTTCGATCAAACACCGGTCTTCATAGGAACAAGCAATCCCGATTTCCATGTGCCGGTGGAACGTGTATACGCTTCCGCCGATATCCTGCAGGAAATGAATGCCTCCGTGACGGAAAAGGTGTATACAAACCGAGGGCATACCATTTCCGAAGACGAAATTGAACAGGTAAACCGGATTATTTTGACGTGATGATTTACTGATTGAATGATTTATCGATTTAATTGGCACATTATGAGAATAACCCGCATCTATACTGATATAAACGGCGACTCCCGGTTTGAGGATATCAAAATACCTTGGTTCGACCGTGGTCAAATCGGCTGCCTGTCTGAAAATATCGAAGTAAAATCGCTGCAATTCAGAAAGGTTTCACCGGATTATGATTACGATTTTCATCATGCCCCGCAACGCCAGTATATCGTTTTGTTAGATGGCGGCGTGGAAATCGAAACGTCACTGGGAGAGGTACGTCAATTTCAAACCGGTGAAATCCTGTTGGTGGAAGACACTACCGGTAAAGGACATCACACTAAGAATTTAGAGAAAAAGGAACGTACATCAATTTTTATCCACTTAGCCTGAAAAGTTGCTCAAGAGCATCACACTCATTAGAATATTTTAAGTCCTCCTTATAAAAACCACAAACGACAACACCTCTGCAATGATCCACTTTTTCCCGTTTTTTACTCCTACAATGAAACAAAAACAAGGGAATATATCTACGCTCCATCCTGCTTGATTTCACGGCAGATAAAACCGTCAGGGTGTTGCTCTGCATAAAAGTTGTCCAATGTGCGTTGAAACGGAAAGAAACGAAATAATGCCGACAGGACTAGGCATAGACTCAGTAAATAATTGTTGTTGTTTTCATGTTTTACCCAATATATATTTCACTATATTATTCTGAAACAAACAAAACCTCATCGGGGATTTGTTCTTCGCGAATCGAACGGCTCGACCAACCGACTTCAAGAACTTCGCCCATATAATCTTCAAAATAGATGACTTCCAGTTCGTGTAATCCTGCTTCCAATGCCACTTTTCCGTCAACACGCCGCGCATTGTGGGAACCATCGTTATCGACCACGACCTGATTGTCGATAGACAGGCGGGAACCGTCATCGGAATAGGTGTAAAATCGATAAACTCCTCTTTCGGGAATATCAATCAATCCTTTGAAAACCAGAGCGAACGAATCGACAGTAACTGCCGGATCCAATGAGAAGTTCTCAATCGTGCCTTCTTTTATTTTTTTTGCATTCGTTTCTATCTCCGCTATTTTTTTAAGACGACCGCCTTCATAGTAAGTATATGATATTCCTTGTGCCTCTTTTCCGATACTTGTCTGTGCCGGAAGAAAAGCCATAGACTCTTCATCAACCGACGATAACCCCGAGGGAAAATAATAGGCAAACGCCGTTCCCTTCCGGGTTCTTATCCACGTATCGAACCGGAATTTATTTTCATACAGATTAATGATACGGCTGCCACGCTCCAATATCCCATAAGCATCTATACCGGTAGTACGTCCAAAACCCAATGCGATATCGTAGTCTATTCCGATATAATCATTGTCGTGGTCGTGTCCGACAAAAACCCCCATCATGTCTTTCTTTTCGATAAAAGAACAGAACAGTCCCGAATTGATTTCGGGCGATGCCACACCTTCTTTTTGTATGCCTACTGTGGTTTCCTTACCCACAATATTATTAAACTCAAGGATAGGAATATGGAAAAATGCCAAAGACGGTAAAGGTTGATTATTATTGTTCGCGGTGTATGCAGCGCTTGTTTTGCGATACCAATCTATCTGATCGGCATGTATCCAATCATAGTGACCGTATTTATGTGCTGCCGGTTTATTATTGGAGTCCAGACAATATAAAACAGATGCAATTTTTGTCCCGTCGGAACTCATAATCGGCAGTGTGTAATTTCCGCAGCCGGTCATTTTTTCCCCTTTTTCTCCGACAAAATAAGGCAGGTTTTCTATTATGTCGAACACTTCTTCACGGGTCACACCGGTTTCGTCATCATGATTCCCCAACACGACCGCCCAAGGCATCTTCGCTTCTTCAAATATTCTGGCTACAGACAACCATCCTTCTCTGGCGGGCGGCGCGGTTATGATATCCCCGGTAAGCATTGCCAGATCAGGATTTTCGATGGATAACACATATTTTATAACTTCTACGGTTTCAGCACAGCCGGGGGATTTATTATCCCAATGCAGATCGGTAAATTGGGCAATTTTAAATTGTCCGTTCTTGTCGAAACCGAACCGGATATTATCCTGCCCAAAAGTATGTACCATTCCTGAACAAACCAATAGGATTAAAAGTATGGCTATATATTTTTTCATTTTCGTTGTCTTATTTATAAACCTAATATTTTTTTCATTTTGTGAAATATCTCCGTATTCCTATATACTCCGTGGAACTCCTGAGAACCGGGACCGTAAGCAAATACCGGAAGCATGATGGGGGTATGGTCATCAGTAACGTAATAGCCGGTAATTGATCCCGTTTCGCGATCTCCATCGATTAACGTTAATCCTCCGGTTTCGTGATCGGCAGTTGCTACAACCAGTGTTTCGCCGTTGTTATCGGCAAATTTAAGGGCCTCTGCAATAGCCATATCGAAACTGAGTGTTTCAACTACCGAACCCGGTAAAGAATTAGCATGTCCGGCATAATCTATCTTAGCACCTTCCACCATCAGGAAGAAACCTTTCTCGCTTGCTTTTTGCAGTTTTTCAATACCCATCCGTGTAGCTTCAGCCAATATATCCAGCGTTCCCTGTGTGGCAGCCAAATCCATACGACCGTCGGCACAAATCACTTTTTTATCGTCGAGATTTATCTCTTCAAAATCGTTCGTTACGCGATATTGTTTCTTCAATTCACTTAAAATATCCTTCTTATCTTTTCGATCGGTAAAAACATCCATACCTCCGCCTGCCAGCAACGTGAGCTTTCCATCGAGCAGATAATCGGTCAGTAGATCGGTATCGTCACGCTCCGTAGCATGCCCGTAAAATGCGGCAGGCGTAGCGTCCGCCAGGTTACCCAGTGTAATTACACCGCAAGCCAACCCTTTGTCGTATGCATAGTCGGTCAATGATAGGTTCACTTTCCCGTCTGTCATGCTGATGTGGCGGTTGGTCGTAGCTTCTCCGGTTGCCAGGGCGCTGCCTCCGGCAGCCGAGTCTGTAGTATAATCACCTTTGGGATTGCTTGTTTGCAGTCCGATGTTTTTGAAATTCAAAAGTGTCAAACCCTTATTTACGGTTTCCGCCGCGTTGATTTGCGCCAATCCCATTCCGTCCCCGATAAGGAAGATGATATTTTTTACTTTCTTTCCGGTACCATCATTCGAATAGGAGGGATGATATATGTCTATACCCTGGGTGAGTTGGATCTTTTCACGGTCGAAACCTTTGAAACCCGACGTTGTCTTATCCAGACGGTCAGTCGCAACCATTCCGTGCACATTGTGTATGCCGGTTTCTATCCGGTAGTTCTTATCTTCAAAATTCCTGAAGAAATCGGTGCATTTTTCCACCCTATCTGTATTGATGATATCCACACCCAGTGTATGCAGCGTATTCCATGCGGTAATTCCGTCGGGGGATCCCCAAAAACGGATGGGTTTTCTCATGGCGTGTGCCTTATCGATGGCGTCCTGTACTTTTTTTCTTTGAGAAGGGATCAGTGTGCCTTTGCCGTTCCAACGCGCATATTCAAAAAACGGAGAGCTTATCAGCGCTATCCTTTCCAGTTGAGCGTCTGTATAGTCGGTATTAATTTGTCCGTCGAAAAAGATAAATTCAGGGTATTTCGCAAAATCTTCCGCTTTCGGAACATTACCTGTAATTACCACTCTCACGGCGTTCGGATTGAGGATGGGATCAAACACTTCCGGATATTGCCCAAACATTTCCACGACTTTGGTCAGGGTAGGTTCCGTCCGAGATTTTAAATCGATCATCAACTGCAAATCATTATCCGAATTTTTCCACGCCTTACCTCCATTTTCTTTGAATAATTTTACGATGGGCAATACATATATGCTTTTCAGATCTGCATCGGGTGTCAATTCTTCAATATCGTGCCCCACGAGTAAATCACCCTCTTCCGTTACGAAAATATCTACTTCAATGGAATATACCTGCTGCGAATAAGCCTGATAAAAAGGCACTCGCTGGCGATAGTCGTTGTGGGAATGTATCAAAATGCGCTGTTGCGCCGTTGCTGCAAAAGCAAAAGGGAACAGGAAACAGGCAAATATTGTAATTAATAATCCGTTATTTATTATTTTCATCATTATATTTCAATTAGTTTACAGCTATATGTGCCACAATGGGTATAGGGTCTGAATGACTCGGCTGTCGGCAAAATGTGTGGGAGTATCGGTATTGGTAACGTGATTTAGATCAGAATTACAAACCATATATAAAACGACGATAAAAAGAATAATATATTTTTCATTTATTAAAATCAAGTTTGCGTAAGAAAATTTCTTACGCAAACTTGGTTCAATGTTACATTTTGAATTGTTCTTTATCTTTGACGTTCCAGTTTTTTTATTTGTAATTCATCCAAAGCTTCGCTCCAGAAGGTTACTTCCGCAATGTCAATATCGGCGTCATCTCCGTCATTGTCTCCAAAAAGTATTACTTTTTCCAACAAAGCGAAACGGTCGTCTACAACTATTGCATTTAGATCTGGTGTCTGATGAATTAATTCTCCATCCAAATAGTATCTAAACCATACGCCTAATTTTGCAGAAATTACCAGGCGCGACCACTTGTCAGGCTCAACCACACTTCCCGAATATCCAGTTGCGCCTACTCCGATTGACCCGCCTGGATTGATGAATACTTCAGCATCACTATTATTAGCCAGATCGGTCTGGTAGAAGGAATACCATTTACCTAATTCCGGCGCTTTGAAATCGATCAGCATAGTATATTCATTTACTTTTGTTCCTCCACCATTCGGTGTAATTCCGTGGAAGGCTTCAAAATGACTACCTTTTGCAATACGAACAGCCTTGTTATCACTTTTTGGACCATCGATCGAAGTAAATCCTTCTCCAATTAAAATCAGATCCTGCCCAATCGCCGCTTTTCCGATATTTGAAGGGGCATCAAAAAGCCAAGACGATTTTTCCGGAGGAATTACAACAGGATCGGTAACCGTTATGGGAATTGTTTTTTGCAATGTTCCTTTTTTTACAATAATGTTGGTACTTCCTTCCGCAACGGCCTCGACAATCCCAAAACGGGTTACTGTTGCAATATCCGAATTTTCCGAAATCCACTCGAGCTCTTGATCAGTGGCATCTATTGGAATGGGGATTGCAGCGATTTGGGTGCGAAGTCCTAAGTTAAGCGATATTGAACCGGGATCTACCCATATATCTTTCATTTCAACTGTCTTATCATCACACGACATTAAACAGCAGCCAAAGCCAAGAATCCAGGCCCCTTTAACTAAATCAGATATTTTCATAATTTTCATATAAACAAATTTCCATTTTTTCATTAAAATATATATTAAATACCCATCTAATAACCCTGATTCTGTTTGAGTATTCCATTAGATTTTGCAATTTGTACTGACGGGATGGGAAAAACATGATGTACATTTGGATTAAATGTACGGGCCGGCCAACATTCTATTTCTTCGACACGGTCAAATGCTCCGTTTTTCAAAATCGTTTTAACACCATGTAAAGACTTTGCATAAACTGTCCTGGCATCACCCCAACGAACCAAATCAAAATGACGGCTTGGCAAAAATTCAAGAGCCAATTCGCATCTGCGTTCATTTTTTAATTCCGCTTTAGTGGCACTGCTGTTTTCTGCCAAACCGGCCCTCTTTCGAATCTGATTCAATAAAGACTTGGCCCCTGCATCTCCTTCCCCATTCTTCCAGATTAAAGCCTCCGCTTTCATCAGTAATACATCTGCATAACGCATCACAACCATGCCTAATTCATTACTTTGATTATTTCCACTGGTATTTACCACGGTACCAATACAATCAGCCGCTTCGAAGATAGACATAAACTTACGGCCGGTCATCCCTGATGTAGAAGAAACCTCGGAAGGGTTAACCGCCCAATGAATATCTCTGCCTACAAATGTAATATGTTGATTAGGGAATAAAATTGTAGCATCGCGACGCACATCTCCCGGAGCATAAGCATTATACAATTCTAACGTCGGCTGAAAATAACCCCAGGTATTATATATTCCAAAACCGCCGTTCTGGAAACCCATTCCATGAAATTTTGGCCCTTCGGTTGCATTTCCCAGAATTGAATAGATGTATTCCCCACTGAAGTTATTTTCTCTGCGGAAGAGTTTAGTGAAATCAGGATATAGGTCTCTTTTATCTGATCCTGTCATATTGATAACCTTATCGCACATCTCGATGACTATATCAAAGTATTTGTTGTCATATTGAGAAGCGTAAAGTGCAGCACGTGCAGCGAAAGCCCATGCAGCAGCTTTATGTGGGCGGCCGTAATCTGTTTTTGCCTGCTCCGACAAGGCTGGCAACAAATCGCCTGCTTTGCGCAAATCGCTAATGATTAAATCATAATTTTCCAAAACTGTGAGCGGGCGTGGCATATCTAATTCTTCAACTGTGGTTTCTTCAGTGATGACAGGTATTCCACCGTTGGGTCCATTGTCCCCATACCAAGGAGCCAGCCATAAATATGCATACCCCCGGAAGAAATAACCTTCAGCAATGGCTCTGTCTTTCAGGGATTCGGAAACATGCATGTTCGGCACATAACGTAAAATATCATTGGATTTAGCAATTACCTGATAAAAGCGAGGCCATGTGTCACTTACATCCAAACCGCTGTTTGCTGCCATTTGGAAGTTTTTACATGCATCTGCAGTTGCATTTACACGTCCGGTAACCATATCATCACTGCAATTCTCAAACCAATATACACCCCGGCCTGTTGTTCCTTCCCAATATGTATAATCATAAAATGCATTTAATGCAGCTTTCAAGTCATCTTCTGTTTGCCAGAAAGTATCAGAAGTAATGGGTCCATACGGTTTAAATTCCAAAAAATCACTACATCCACAAAAAATAGCGATTAACGCAAGCGTGAAAGTTATTTTATAGTATTTAATTATCTTTTTCATGAATTTATTATTTATCAAATTAAAAATTCAAATTAATCCCTATATTCAATTTACGTGAAACCGGATATGCTCCACTATCTATACCATAGTTCGAAACTTCCGGATCAAATCCGGTATATCGGGTAAAAGTCAATAGGTTTTCAGCACCCACATATAAACGAAGCTTAAGGTCTCTCATTCCGATATTTTGCATAATACTCCGAGGTAAAGTATACCCTACAGTCATATTCTTCAACCGTAGATAACTCCCATCTTCCAGAAAGAAGTCTGATACATTTCCATAATTGCCGTTAGCATCGTCGAACAAAGATAAGCGTGGAATACCTGAACTTTTATTGTATGTCCATGAATCCAATACATCGGCCAACATATTATTTCCTTGTTGTCTTCCGGTTAATCCCATCATACGAAATCCATTATATATCTTCACTCCAGCAATTCCCTGGAAGAAAAACTGGAAATCGAATCCCTTATAATCAAAACCTCCCCCGAATCCAAAGGAAGCTTTAGGCAAATAGCTTCCCATATATTGACGGTCTTCATCATTGATGATACCATCATTATTATAATCCACATATTTTATGTCTCCCGGGCGGGCGTTAGGTCTGATAAGAGTTACCTCTCCTGTTTCCGGATTTGTATAAGTATGATTATTAATATCTTCCCAGGTCTGGTAGATACCATCGGTTTCAATCACTGCATAAGAATACCAGGGCTCACCTACCTTCGATCTGAGCGGTTTCTGTCCATTGATTGTGGTTCCATGTTCCAGCACATCGCGGGAACCTAAATCTTTGACTTCGCTTTTAACAAAGTTACAATTACCATATACATTGAAAGTAAAGTTATTGATGGTTTTCCGGTAATCCGTACTAAATTCCCATCCGGTATTCAAAACTTTACCAACATTCCCCCTGGGTTCCCAAGGATATCCTGCAGCAGGCGGTAAAGGCATATCGTCAATTAAATCTTTTGTAATCTTGTAGAAATAATCTACCGAAAAGTTCAAAGAATTACGTAACAAAGCAATATCCAAACCTATACCTGATTGTTCGGTGGTTTCCCATGTCAGATTACGATTAATGAGTGTTGATAAATACTTTCCATAGATGGCTTGATCCAAACTTTCACCTAAAACTGCAGGATAACCGGTCGATACAATTTGTGCGATATATGAATATCGAGGTACTAAGTCGCAATTACCTATTTGCCCCCAACTGGCTCTCAGTTTTAAGAGATTAATGAGACTTTTATTGAAGAATGATTCGGAAGATATTTTCCATGAACCTGAAATGGCAGGAAATACACCCCAGTTATTTTCCGGAGCTAACTTCGAGGTGGCATCACGACGTAAACTTGTTGTTACGAAATAACGGTCGCCATAAGAATATCCGATACGCCCGAGCGCCGAAATCATAGATTCATCCCCGATAGACTCTCCGGGTTTTGTTTTACTCCAGTCACCGGCATTCCCCGCGATGGTATAGAATGGGTCTTCACGATCGTAATTATAGGTCCATACATTGTTCCAGCGGGAATGGCTTGCTCGCATAGTATAACCTGCCATAGCGCTTATATGGTGCTTGCCGAATAACTTGGCATAAGTAGCTGTTGTTTCCCACAACCAGTTGTTTCCCCAATACGAGGAGAGTTCTCTCGAATTTTCAGGATTGGGGCGGCCATATTCATATATTATCGGATAAAAAGCTTCATAACGGCTGGTTGCGAGCGCTGCGGTAAAATCCGAACGAACTGTAAGACCGCTTACTGGTTTTATCTCTATTGTAGAAGTGGAATAAATCGACGAGGATGGTCTGAATTGACGCATACGTTGCAATTCTGCAACCGGATTTCGTATTTCTCCGTATCCCGAAACACCTTGCTTTACCGCCCATTGCGGAATAGTTCCGCCGTAAAGGGGGATGCCAAAAGAATCATATAAAAGATCTCCGTCTTCATCGTATTCGTAGACTGTTGCTGCCCGCGGATAAAAGATTGCCCCGATCAACACTCCTTCATGAGAATTATTCCACACGTCTCCTTGTCCATTAGAATACTGATACATTGCTTGTTGACTAAATTTCAACCATTTTGCAATTTGAAAATCCGCATTAAATTTAGCACCTAATTTTTCACTGTATGTATTCAGCAATATCCCTTCGTTTTTATCATATGAGAAAGAGCCATAAGCTTTTAATGACTCTGTTCCACCCGATAATGCTATAGCATAATGATGTAAATGCCCTGTCCGGAAAACCTCATCAATCCAATCCGTACGCGTTACATTTCCGTATGGATAGCGGGAAGGATCAGCCACCAAAGGAAGAGCCCTTTTCGTGATTGATGCGTCTACAGCATCTTGCCATACTTGATTTAATTGCTCAGAAGTAAGTGTCTCGGGAAGTCTCCAGGGATTTTGAAAACTATGAGAGACATTCGCCTCAACTTTCACCTTTCCCGATTGAGCTCGTTTCGTCGTAATTACAATTACCCCTCCTGAACCTACCGAAGCACCATAAATCGCTGCAGAAGCAGCATCTTTCAACACCGTAACAGACTCAACATCTTCAATGTTATATATGCCTCCGGGCACACCGTCAACTACCCATAGAATACCGTCGCTATCACGCGAACCTTTTCCACGAATGTTATAAACAGCCCCGGCTAGTGGATCTCCACCGGAGGACTGTATGGTCACACCAGGTAATTGTCCTTGCAACATCGAACTGATACTAGACGGACGACTTTTGAGTGATTGATCAAATTTCACGGTTGAAACGGCTGTAGACAAATCTTCCTTGCGAGCGGTACCGTAACCGATTACAACCACTTCCTCTAACGCTTTCGTATCCTCCTGCAGAACAATATCAACAGAGGTCCTGCCTGCTGTAGGAATTTCCTGCTCCAGATAACCGATATAGGAAATATAAAGTACAGCATCTTCTTCCACTCTGAGAGAAAAATTACCGTTTATATCAGTTATGATACCGTTTGTAGTACTTTTTTCAATAATATTAGCGCCGATAATAGGCTCTCCACTTTCATCAGTAATCTTTCCGGTGATTTGTTTTTTTTGCTGTTGCTGAACTTCGGCTATCAATTCGGAATCGGTACGGTTCATCTCTTTCAGATGCAGGATGATCTGCGTACCTTTTACCTCATATTCCACGTTCTCCGCATTAAATAACCGATTCAATACGGCAGCAATAGACTCTTCCTTAGCCCGTATATCCGTTTTTCGGTCTACATCTATCAGCTTGCTGTTATACAAGAAATAGTATTCTGATCTCTCTTCTATGGTCTGTAAGATCTTTTCGATGGAGCTGTTTTTCATATCCAACGAAATTTTTGTGTTTTGAGAATATGAATGTTCTGCTTGTAATTGAAAAACAAGTAAGAACAAGAATAAGAGTGTCATTCTCATAGCAATAGGTATTTTTTTCCAAAAAGTACAAAAAATGGGTGCTTTTTGGTTGATTGAGTTATTATTCATACTTTTACATTGTTATTAAATTCATTTATGGGTTTAGTAAATCGATTGCCTGGCGGTGAGGTGAGAGTTTCCGCGAGGGCGATTGTGAATCATGGACGGGAGAGTGAATTTTCATTCTCCCGTTTTATGTTTTTTGCCGGTATTTATGTTCTCATAGGCATTCCTCCTTTTCTGTTACTGGTTATCTTTTATTACTTTTTATTGTCACAGTTCGATGTGTAAATGCATTATTATCAAGTTGTTCTTGCCGGGATATGGAATAGGTGATAGGGGCCGATCTTTTCAAGAGATCCAGGATATCTTCCAGTGTTTCATCGGTAAAAGTGGCAGTATATTCATAGTCTTTCAATACATCGCCTTCAAGCCGAATGACTACTCCGAATTTACGGGATAACTTCTGGGCGATGGTTTCGAGTTTTTCCCGCCGGAACACCATTTTTCCGTCTTTCCAGGCTGTTTCTACATAAGTATCAGCCTGTACAATAGTCATCTCTTCCGTCTGGGGTATCAAAACGGCTTTTTGTCCCACCGCCAGCGTTTCCTTTTTCATCGAACGGGCTGTTTCCACTTCTATATTTCCCCGGGCCAGCGTCACTTGATAATCCGGCTCATCCTGATAGGCATGTATATTGAACTCCGTGCCGAAAGCGCTGACGGCAATATCATCAGGCATCACAACATTAAACCGGTTCTTTTTATCTGCCACCACTTTGAAATAAGCCTCTCCCGACAGCCGTACAGTTCTTCCTTTTCCGGTGAATTTTTGCGGATAGGTCAGTTCGCTCTGTGCATTGAGCCAAACCTCGCTCCCATCGGGCAATACGGCTTTTGTAACAATACCGGGAGCCGAAACAAGGGTGATCATCTCCGGCGGAGTTGTCTTCAACATCGGTTGTATCACGTATTGATGCAACAAAAACAAAGGAAATAATATTGCCGCTGCCGTCCGTGTAATATTCCACACCCTTGTCCGGAAAGAGACGAAGGCTATCTTCCGGGATAACCGCGCCCATGCTTTTTCTGTATCGATCTTCTTTTGCTTTCTAAGATTTTCCGACAAATCATAGATTGCTTCGATTCGCTCTACCTTTTCACGGAATTCGGGGGAGGAATGCATAAGGGCATCACATTTACTGATATCATCACCGGGAAGATCCCTCTTTATATATGCTAAAATATAAGTTTCACTAAAGTTATTCATTATCAATCTTTCAATGGTGTATGGAATTTACTTTAATCATACACTTGTGTGCAAATAGTTTATATGCTCTTTCATATACGACAGGCAATATTAAAAACATCCCTGATAAAGATATTTTATCCCTTTTTATATTCACTTGACGTATGAGAGAGAAAATCCCCTATATTAAAAGAGATTTTTTTCAAATTTATAACAAAAGATACAAAGATCAAGAGTCAGGAATCTTTGTCGGCCACATACAATCAATTACTGAATGCCTACAAAAACGAGGTGGAGAAATATGCCAAAACCGGGACTCAAAGTGCTGTTATCCGATATATTCTGGAAGAAGGATGAGCTTTTTCCGGCCACAACATTACGCTCGGGGGGTTGCCGGATCGTCCACGCTTATTTCACCATTTTTTACTCGCGAAACTTAAATACATTATGCTTTTTTGCATAATGAAAGAGATACCATATCTTTGTGGAAAAATGAAAATATGAAGCCATTTACTTATGGCACTGTGGTAAAAGGTGAAAACTTTTATGATAGAGAGGAAGAATGTAAATGCATTGTGGACTGCGTTGTAACGGTGTGGTAAAAAACACTTATGGAGCTCAAATATAAGCAATGCTATATGTAAACAATACGAATGGAAGATAATCCTTCAACTCGGTTCTTAACAGGCTTAATGCTTTACTGATATAAGCTTCTACTGTTTTGGGAGAGACGGACATCTCCTTCGCTATCTGGTTGTAAGTCATATTCTCAAACCGGCTCAGTTCAAAGGCTCTCCGCACGTTTTCGGGCAGTTGTGCCAACGCTGTATGAAGCATTTCTTCCAGTTCTCCAATGGTATAAATCACTTCGGGGGTATCGGCAGTGGCGGAAATGGCCTGCTTCTGCGCATGATGTTGTCGTACAGACTGCTTACGAAGGTAATCCGTACAACTGTTCTTTACACTGGTGATGAGCAAATTCTTAAAAGAAGAGCTAATTTCTATCTTTTTCCGGTTTTTCCACAGATGAAAGAAAGTATCCTGAACAATATCTTCACACGCTTCCGGCGAAGAGATGTAACGTTGAGCAAAGACACAGAGGGCAGGATAGAAGTCGAAAAACAACTCTTTAAACGCTTCCTGATCATCATGAAAGGCCATTCTCCTGAACAGGTTATCCAATACTGCACTCTCTGCCATCTGCTACAAAATAAGGATCCTGAATTTTATTTTTCTTCACGGACTTTTTGCAAAGATGCAAAAAAATATTTAATAAGGAAAACAGTAATCCTGTAACTAAGTTTATGATTTATTCTTGAAAATAACCAATTATCCCCTAAATTTTCGTCGCCATATAATAGAAAAAATATAGAATTATCCGCAATATACCCTGAAAAAATAGTGGTTATAAAAAGCAGAAACTTGGTGAATAATCAACGAGATAAATCTCCATATACAGCTGATATATAGCCTGTACACGCAGGATGGTCATCTCAGGAGGAGAGCCATCGTCGATTTAAAAGCCGGATGCAGACGCGATACCTATATACAGAAACACCTCATCATTTTCAGGTATTTTTTTTAATAAAAATAATTACTTTTAGGTATTGCGCCGCGTTTTTAAGAGAAATACTTTTGCATTATAAATAAAACAAATAATTCCATAGACTAATTTTATCAAAGACAGGTTTGCCGGCCATACTTCCTGCCTGGCAAACCGATCTTATTGATATTTCCGGTCTTCTGATCAGGTATTTAATTATAATGTAATGAAAAGGAATCTCATTCAAATGTTATTTTGTTTTCTGATTTTTGCCGCTGTATACACAGAGGGTTATGCACAAAGCGTTACCGAAGAGAAAACGTCTCCGGCAACAGAACAAAATAAAGATACAAGCGTCGATTCAAACATTGCTAATTTATCCAAAACCGCTCGTCTCCAATTGGGCGGTTACGGCGAAGCCGTGGCAAGCCGTAATTTTTACAGCAGCAATCCCTTCCGCTATATGTATCCAGATTCTTATAAAAATGACCCCAGTCACGGACGCTTCGATTTACCGCATGTGGTATTTTTCATCGGGTACGAATTTGGCAATGGATGGAGAATGAATGCCGAAATAGAGTTCGAGCATGGCGGGACAGAGTCGGCAGTAGAGGTAGAACCGGAAGAAGGAGGCGAATACGAGCAGGAAGTGGAACGTGGAGGGGAAGTCGCACTCGAACAGTTCTGGATTGAAAAAACATTTAACCGCACGCTCAATCTCCGTATGGGGCATATTATTGTTCCTGTGGGGCTGACCAACGGTAATCATTTACCCACACAATTCTTTACCGTATATCGTCCCGAAGGCGAGAATACCATCCTGCCTTGTACATGGCACGAGACGGGAATCAGCTTATGGGGCTATCTTGGAAAGAACTGGCGTTACGAAGCCATGTTGTTGCCGGGACTGGATTCTGAACTGTTCGGTAATCAAAAATGGATTGGCGGCGCATCCGCTTCACCTTATGAATTTAAAATCGCTAACACGTATGCCGGAGCATTCCGTATTGACAATTATTCTGTTAAAGGTCTTCGCTTAGGAATAAGCGGGTATTACGGACACAGTTTCCGAAATAGCCTGATGCCTTCGTATGCGGATAAGTATAAAGACGTAAAAGGTGCGGTCTCCATCGCCTCTTTCGATTTTGAATACGATGCTCATAATCTCATCGCGAGAGGCTATTTCGATTACGGTCATTTGAGTGATGCCAAAACAATCTCCATTTATAACAGAGGCTTGCCGAACGCCTCTCCTTCACCAAGCACATACGTAGCGTCCGATGCATTGTGTTATGGGACGGAAGTCGGCTACGATATTTTATCCCAATTTAAATGGGCGGAAAAAGACAATCGGAAGTTATATTTGTTCGCACGTTATGAATATTACGATTCCATGTTTAAAGTGCCCGATGGCATTCAAGCCGAAGAATGGTGCGAACGTCAGATCATAACAGGCGGCATCAATTATTTTCCAACCAATGAAATTGTACTTAAAGCCCAATATTCTGCAGGAATAATGAAAAACCCGTTTAAAGATGAAAATTCATTAGCTGTCGGTATTGCTTATTCCGGTTTTTTTACAAAATAAATTTTTCGTTCAACACTAATTAAAAATAAAATAATCGTATGAAAAAGTTACTAAAATTAGCAGTCTGTTTTTTCGTTGCAGCCCTGTTCGTAAGCCCGTTCGTTGCATGTGACAACGACCCCGACATCGATATCAGTGTTAAGGAAGAAGCCTTGTCCAAAGCAGTGGAACAATACGTAAACAACACAGTTATTTACACATATAGAAATCTGGCGGATGCAACCATTGATTTATACGGCGCCATAGAAACATTAAAAGTAAATAAAACGAATGCCAACCTCAATGCAGCGGCAGAGCAATGGATAGAAACCCGCGCGCATTGGGAATTGAGTGAAGCGTTTTTATACGGCGCAGTTGCCGATTTCGGCATAGACCCGCACATTGACACCTGGCCCCTTGATGAAACGGCATTCGTACAACTGATTAACAATAATGATTTCATCGCCGGCATGGATGCGGAAGACGGCGATGTATGGGCATCAGAACATTTAGGCAATGCCTTACTTGGTTTCCATGGGGTAGAATACATCTTGTTCAGCGAAGGAGAGGTTAAATCTGCAAGCGCCATTACGGAAAAAGAATTGATTTACGCTCTTGCCGTGATGGGCGATTTGCGTAACCAGTGTATCCGGTTGGAAGCTGCCTGGGCAGGCTACGATGCTGTAACCAAAGAAAAACAAACATTGATTGATGATTTGGAACTTGGCATAACACCTTCGAACAGCAACACTTCGTATGGCGAAAATATGCTTACTGCCAGCAAACCCGGGAGCACCTATAAAACGATAACAGCTGCCTCCCTGGCTATTTTGGATGGTTGTGCGGTTATATCGGAAGAAGTGGGAGACCTTAAAATCGGGAATGCATGGCGCGGCGATGACAGAAATTATCTCGAATCGCCTTACAGCTACAATTCGTTGGTGGATTTTGAAAATAATATCATAAGTATCGAAAATGCCTATCTGGGCGGAGCCGAAAAAAACAAAAGAGGAGGTTCGGTCAGCGATTATATCAAATCTGTGAACCCCACGGCGGATACAAAAGTGAAGAATGCGATCACAAATGCGATCACTAAAATTAAAGCAATTCCTTATCCTTTTGAGCGCAATTACTCTTCCACGCAGGCAGGTGCTGCCATTGACGCCTGTACGGAACTTACAAACGCTTTGAATGAAGCGAAAGTAGCGCTTGCAGAAGGAGATTAAGCTATATTCATGCACCTGAAATAGCGCGTAAGAGATTATCCTGTTTTCAGGATATTCTCTTCATGGTATTTAAAAATAGTTAATTCCAGAAAATTAATCCCTACATGTGTACATTATTTGAATTATCTTATTATTTAATGTATGAAAAGAGTTAATGTATTTATAATCAGCTTTCTTAACCTCGCAATACTATTTATAGCCTCTTGTCACGAAAGTGATATCCCCGATGACAACCCCGCAGAATTGTCCGAAGAATATTATACAGGAGGAAAACTCGGCACAACGTTTGTAAACAATATTTCTTCCGCTTACGAACAACCGACTCCCGCTGTGGAAGAAAGCGGAATGGCCCTTGCTTTTAAAATAGGAGAAGCCTTTTTCGAAGACGGATTCAATTCCAATACTTCGGGCATGCGTCATGGATTAGGACCGGTGTCTGTTCGTAGTTCCTGCATTACATGCCATCCCGGTTACGGACATGGCAAACGGGTGGAACGGTATCGCGCCAGCGATTTCGGGAACGGCTATTTACTGGTAGTGGTTGACAAAAATACGCACGCTTACGTACCTGAGCTCACCGGTATGCCTCAAACACAAGCGGTATACCCTTTTTTGCCTCCTATCGACGAGAAGGGTATCAAAATAGAATGGAGAGAACACGTGGATGAATTCGGCAATAAATTTCCCGACGGCGAAGCCTATAGCCTTATTTATCCCGAAGTAACCATTGATCCGGCATATATCAATACCGATCCAAAACCGGCAAATTATACAGTGAAACTGGAAGCTACCATAGGTATTTACGGAACAGGCCTGCTCGACGCCGTTCCCGATGATTCCATCATTGCGGAATATCATCGTCAGAAGGCAATGGGACGCACGTTAAATGATGCGAAGTACGATCCGGCAAACTTTATTACAGAAAACGACGGCACAAAACATCCCGGACGCTACACGTACGGCTTGACACGCGGAACGCTACAAAACGGTCCCGGTGCGAATGCCATCTGGAACATCACCAACGTTACCCGCGAAAACCGTCGCAGCAATTATATCACAACGGCGTATGCCGCAGCCATGTCGAAAAATGCAGACGTACAAGCCGCACTCGGTAGGGACGAAGCTACCATTTATGCCGAACTGATGTCAACCGACTTAGAACCCGAGCTTGCTACGGAAGACTACGTCAACTTTATGATCTGGCATCGCGGATTGGCGGTTCCCGCCGCACGCGATCTGGATGATCCTGTCGTACAGAAAGGCAAGAAAGCGTTTTACAGCATCGGCTGTACAAGTTGCCACAAACCATCGTGGACTACCGGGCCGGACAACTACACCGGCGATACACTGGTTGCACGCAGATTACCCCGTTATCCTTATCAAAAGATATGGCCCTATACCGATATGCTTCAACATAAATTAGATATGGTGAACGACATCCGCACCGGCTGGTGCCGTACCACGCCGCTCTGGGGACGCGGACTTTCGCAAATCTGCACCGGCGCCAGCGACCACCTCCACGATATGCGCGCCCGCAACTACACCGAAGCCATCATGTGGCACGGCGGAGATGCGGCCTGGGCACGGGAAAAGTTCCGCAATCTCTCTAAAGAAGACCGCGACGCTTTGGTAAAGTTTTTAGAATCAATCTAGTAACGGTATACAATAAAAATGCTTCTTACGTCCGGTCCTTTGTGAAGAATCGGACGTAAATCTGCAAATAAAACGAATTTAAGTTCTTATATAGAAAAATGAACGACAAACTTCTGAAAAATATCTCTTTCGGGCTGTTGGGAGTGATGGTGGCGGTACTTGCTGTGGCAACCGTTATCGAGAAATTGTTCAGCACAGAAAAAGTGGCGGAATGGATTTACGGCGCATGGTGGTTTGTCGCGTTGTGGGGGATAGCCACGCTCAGCATGATGATTTTTATTATTCGCATGAAGCTTTACCGGCGTTTTCCCGCCTTCCTGCTACATTGCTCGTTTGTTGTGATTCTATTGGGCGGATTGGTTACCTATATTTGGGGCGAACGGGGAGCGATGCATATCCGGCAGAATGAGATACATAATTATTTCGTTTCGGAAGATGGAACACGGCGTATATCCATGCCGTTTAATGTAAAAATGTTGTATTTTGATATTGTTTATCATCCCGGAACAAATCAACCTGCCGATTATCGAAGTTTTGTTAAAGTAGATGACCAAATTCATCAGATTTCAATGAACAAGATATTCAAGAAATCGGGCTATCGTATCTATCAGATGGATTACGACAGCGATGAAATGGGAGCGACGTTCCTCGTCAGCCACGATCCCCGGGGCGTTGGCATCACCTACGCGGGTTATTTGTTGCTGGCTATCGCCATGGTGTGGATTTTGTTTTTGCGCATCGGTTGGAAAGGCGTATTGTTTACCACCATTCCCACGATACTGGTTTGGCTGTATATTTCGCAAATCAATCCCATGACGCCTGTTTTGCGCACGCCCATGCTGGCAACGCATGTATCGGTTATCATGGTGGCTTATGCTCTATTGCTATTTATAGCCCTTACGGGCATTGTGGGTCTATGTTCAAAAAAACAAAGCAAACGTTTCTATCATCTCAACTCCAAATTGTTATATCCGGCTTTGTTCCTGCTTACCGCCGGTATATTTATCGGCGCCGTTTGGGCGAATATTTCATGGGGGCGTTACTGGGGCTGGGACGCCAAGGAAACATGGGCGCTCATCACCATGCTGGTTTATTCGCTGCCGATGCACAAAGAGAATATCGTTTTTTTTTCAGATCCGCGGAAATTTCACCTGTTCAATTCTATTGCCTTTGCTACCGTGTTGATGACGTTTCTGGGCGTAACATATCTGCTGGGCGGGATACACAGCTATATGTGATGGATGGTAATGACATACGTTTTTCCTTCGGTTCTTATAGGGAACCTGCGGTAAGCAGGCGAGGGGAAAGATCACCCGCTCTTTACCGGTTCGGTGTATCCCAGATCCGGGTTTCCGTGCAATGGATCATTGTAATCTGATCGCCCGCCTGTAGTTTGAATTCACCTGCTTCGAGCGTCCACTCTCCTTTTTCATTCACAAAGGCAAGGTCGTCAGCTGCCAGTTGCAGCGTAACGGTTTTGGTCTCACCCGGTTTGAGCATCATCTTCTCAAATGCACGCAGACGACGCACATCGGGCGAAAGGGAGGCCACCATATCGCTGCTGAAGAGCAGTACCGCCTCTTTGCCGGCTACTGTCCCGTTGTTCTTTACATCCACGGTCACGGTCAGCAGGTCGCCCGACACAAAATCTTTCTTGTCCACCGCTAAATTGGCATACTCAAATGTGGTATAGCTCAAGCCGAAACCGAACGGATACTGCACCGAAGTCTGTGCTCCGTAATCGTAAGCGCCTTCCATCTTACCGTCGATATTCTGGCTCGGTTTATGATCATAGGTGATCAACCCCTGCTCAAATTTCGGGTAGGTATAAGGCAGTTTCCCGCTCGGATTCACATCCCCTGCGAGGATATCCGCCAGGGCATCCCCTCCGAAATTGCCCGGCAGGTAGAGTTGAAGGATTGCTTTGGAATCCGGTTCAATTTTACGGATCAGGCGTGGACGTCCTTCGTTCAATACCAGTATGACCGGTTTTCCTGTCTTCTGAAGGGCCAGCGCAAAGGCAGTCTGGTTCTCCGACAGGGCGAGTTCATTCAGATTACCGGGCGTCTCGCAGTACGAGTTCTCACCCACACACAACACAATATAATCGACTCCTGCCGCGGCGGCTACCGCTTTGCCGATCTCAGGCGGGTTCTCTTCGTAATACTGCCCGTCCATCTTATAGGTGACGCCCGGTTCGTACCTTACGTTACCGGCGCCGAACTTGTTCTGCAACGCTTCATAGATGGTGTTGTAGTCCTGCGCGAACTCTTCGGTCTTTTCTCCCTGCCACGAATAGCTCCACCCGCCGTTGAGGGTACGCATGGAGTGAGCGTTGGGACCTGTCACCAGGATACGGGCATTAGCCGGCAATGGAAGAATAATATTTTCATTTTTCAGCAGGGTGATCGATTCATCCGCGGCAGCTTTCGCAACCGCCTCGTTCTCGCTGCTTCCGAAATCGGGGTATTCCTCGTACGACCAGTAGGGGCGTTCAAAAAGCCCCAGACGGAATTTCAACCGCAATACCCTGCGTACCGCGTCATCAATCCGCTTCATCGGCACTTCACCCTCTTCCGCCAGTTCCACCAGCGTGGGGCAGAAAGCCAGATTGTAAGGCTCCATCACCAGATCGATGCCGGCATTGATTGCCGTTTTCACTGCCTCTTTGTAGTCTCCGGCGATCCTGTCACGAGAGAGCAGGTTCTGCACATCGGCCCAGTCGGTCACGATCACACCGTCGAACGCGAGATCCTCTTTCACCCATTCGGTCAGCAACCTGTAATCGGCATGAGTAGATACCCCGTTGATAATACCCGAATTGACCATCAGCGAAAGGGCTCCTCCTTCCATGATAGACGCGCGAAAGGGTTCAAAGTATTTCTCGCGCAATTCGCTTTCGGAGATAAGGGCCGGCGTGCGGTCTTTACCCGACACGGGTACTCCGTATCCCATATAATGCTTGATACAGACCACGATATGTTGACTATTTATATCATTCCGGTCATCACCCTGAAACCCGAATGTAGAGGCCACTCCCATCCGGGCATTGAGATAGGCGTCCTCGCCGTAACTCTCCCACTGGCGCGACCAGCGGGCATCCCTTCCCAGATCCATGGTGGGAGCAAAAGTCCAGGGGATATTGCTCGCGCGGGTCTCGTAGGCCGCGATACGGGAACCTTCCCTCATCAGGTCGGTATTGAAAGTAGCACCCATTCCCACGCCCTGCGGGAAGAAGGTAGCGCCGGCGGTATAAGTGGTTCCATGGATGGCATCGATGCCGTAGAGCACAGGTATACCTGTCTCTGCTAACGCCCTATCCTGGATGGCCCTGACCGTTTTCTCCCACACCTCTGGGGTACGGGCCCGGTTGTTGGCCGTATTCAGGACCGAACCCACCTTATATTTGCCCATCACCGTATCGAGCATGGCAAAGTCGATTTCGAAAGGTTCGTCACTGAAATAGAGGTTACCTCCTTTCCCGATCACATCAAGCGTGAACTGTGCCATCTGCCCCACTTTCTCCTCGAGGGTCATTTGCGCCATAATACTGTCGATCCGTTTCTCGATACCGGCATCCAATCCTAAGCCGGCTGTTTTAGTACCCCCGCTGCAAGCAGCAAGCAGGAAAACCAAAATAATAAAACAACTATTCTTCTTCATTAGTATATATCATAATTTTTATAGTTCTTCCTGATATAAAAAGTGTTCCAAATTGAGAAGTCATAACAACATATTTCTACTACATTCACTTTATAACTTACTCATCAGATACCTTGATCAATCAATTAATCGAAATCATCCGAAAAGTATTTATTCCGGATTCAAGCCCAATGCCTGAATATAATCTTTGTTGATGTTGTTATTCTCAAATTTACAATTCTCGATAAAATCAAGCATTGCTTTCCTTGCAATTTCCTGAACGGGACGAGCTTCCCGGATTGTCTTGTAGGAGCTTCTGTCTGCTTCTACAAAATCGACCACAATATCCCAGTTTTCAGGAGTCGGGATCGACACAAATGAAGAGCCCCCCAGCTTTTTATATGGCCAGAAGTGCCAACCAATATTATTTTCTTCCATCGTTTTCACGAAAGACGACATCCACTCGTTGGTATTATGGCCGATCTCCCCCATATACATAGGACGGTTCACCTTATCCCTGAACCCGATAAATTCTTTTATTGCTTCTGCCGTAGGTTCACCTCCATAGCGATGGCAAGTGTACATCAGGTTATCGTCGAACGGTTCTTCGCCGAACATTTTGAAGTTACTGTTCCATTGAGCCCCGCCTAACAATATCACGTGGTTTTTATCTACCTCCCTGATAGCACTCACTGCTCTTTTATAAAGGGGCTCTAACTTTGCATTGAGTTCTTCCATATTCTCAAAATAGGGAGCTATAGGCTCATTGATCAGATCATATCCCAGAATAACCGGTTCGTCTTTATAGTACCGGGCTATTTTTACCCAAATATCAATAAAGAGTTGCTGTGACTTTTCACTTTCGAATAACCAGGGATATCCGTAACTGTCATCGATATTATCTCCTGTTTGGCCCCCGGGTGCATCATGCATATCCAGTATAAGATATATCCCGGCTTCCCTGCACCAGCCGATAAGTCTGTCAATCCGGTCAAACCCATCCTGGTTGACGGTAAGCCCC
>NZ_CALNAT010000017.1 GCF_937873925.1 uncultured Proteiniphilum sp.
GCTCCACGGTTGAATGAACACCGGCCACGAAGCTGCCCATTTTACCACAAATGTAGAACCGGCGCCTACAAATATACCAATAATTCCTCCAATAATACTGATCAGGATCGCTTCTATCAGAAATTGCATTAATACATCTTTTCCTCTGGCCCCCACGCTCATTCTCAATCCTATTTCACGGGTGCGTTCGGTGACGGAGACATACATGATGTTCATAATCCCTATGCCGCCTACTACCAGACTGATGCCGGCCACACACGCTAACAGGATTGTCATCAGATCGGAAGTGGTGGTGAGCATCGAACTTAATTCTTCCTGCGAGCGTATCTCAAAGTCATAATCGTCCGGATCCGGGATAGCGTGATTCTCCGCCAGGATCGCCGTGATGCTTTCCACAGCGTCGGGGGTCGCTTCTTCAGACATGGCCGAGCAGTAAATCCCCTGTAAATAGTTGATCGCTAAAATTCTTTTTTGGACCGCAGTATAGGGAGCCAGTACTATGTCGTCCTGATCCATCCCCATCGTGTTGTATCCTTTGCTTTCCAATACCCCGATCACCTCAAAGGGAATGGTGTTGAAACGGATGACTTTACCCATGGGATCTTCTCCCGTGGTGAATAAATTATCGACAATAGTCTTTCCGATGACACAGACCTTATTATTGGCGGTGATGTCATTTTGGGTAAACATTGTGCCGGATTTAATTTTCAACTGCCGGATAGTCAGATATTCCGGACTTACGCCGCTGATACTGCCCGGATAATTCTGGTTCTGATAAATGAATTGTCCGCTGCTGCTGACATTCGGAGATACGGCCGAGACATACCGGGCTTTATCGCGTATATCGAAATAATCCTTGTTCTTCAATGTTTCCATATCCGACATGCTCATGCGCACACCGCCTTCACCGCGGTCGGAATAAGGATGTATCATGATCATGTTCGATCCCATTTCCGATATCTGTTTCCGGATACTTCGTTTCGATCCTTCACCGATAGCCAGCATGGTGATGACCGACGCCACGCCGATAATGATGCCGAGCATTGTCAACAATGCCCGCATTTTGTTGCGGGATAATGCTACTATGGCTATTTTAAACAGGTTGTTTATGTTCATATGATTCTTTTATTCTTTTATTTCGGTACATCATCACATCATTCAATCGACTTCTTCTTCCCCGGGTAATTTATCGTAAGCCTCGGAGGCCGACAGGACGTGATGGTTGTACGTGTCGTCCACGATCCGTCCATCTTTCAATACGATATTGCGGATGCTGTAGCGGGCTATATCGTCGTTATGGGTTACGAAAATGATGGTTCTTCCTTCTTTATTCAGTTGCTGGAGCAGTCTTAGGATGCTGAACGATGTGCGTGTGTCTAAGTTTCCCGTCGCTTCATCGGCCAGGATCACTGCAGGGTCGTTTACCAATGCCCGGGCAATGGCTACCCGTTGCATTTGTCCCCCGCTCATCTGGTTGCTTTTATGAAAAAGGCGGTCGGCAAGGTCCACTCGTTTCAGCGCATCAATTGCTTTTTGCCGCCGGATAACGGCAGGAATATCCGGATTATAGATCAGCGGGAGTTCCACATTTTCCACGGCCGTAGTATTCGGCAGCAAATTATAACTCTGGAAAACAAATCCGATCTTCGTATTCCGTATTTTTGCCCGTTGGTCTTTGTTCATTTTCTGTACCGATATTCCGTCGAGCAGATAGGTTCCGGAAGTAGGGGTATCCAGACAACCAATGATATTCAGTAACGTACTTTTTCCACTCCCCGATTTACCCATGATCGTGACGAATTCTCCTTCCCCGATCGAAAAGGATACGTTGCGCAAAGCGTGTACAGTCTCCTCGCCCACGATAAAATTACGGCAGAGATCCGATATATTGATGATAGCCGGTTTATTACTCATTTTCTCTTTCTAATTTGGGATTTTGCGTTAGTGTTATCTTCCCCCGCCGGGAGCTCCTCCTCTGCGGCGTGGAGGTTGATTTAAAAACGGACTCGATTCATTTCCGCTGTCGGGAAGGCTCTGCAGGGCTGTTTCTTCGGCGTCTTGCCCGATCACCACCTTTTCTCCTTCAGACAGCCCTGATAATATTTCGGTGTGGACGTTATTGCTATTTCCGGTTTTTACCTCCCGGCGGACCAGGATATTATTTTGATCAAGTACCCATACGACCGTATCATTCTCATTGAGAGTTTTATTGCCCGGATTGAAGTTGACGGCTTGTGAAGGAACCGTCAGCACCTCCGGCTTGTCTAATGTATAAATCGTGCAGGTGGCCGTCATACCCGGTTTCAGTTTCAACCCGTCGTTCGGTGCATCCACCACCACTTCATAAGTAACCACATTATTGGTCGTTGTCGGCGACAGGCGAACCTGTGTTGTGGAGCCGGTAAACTCTTGGTAAGGGAAAGCATCCACGGTGAACGTCACCCGCTGTCCGGCGGCAATATCACCCATATCGGCCTCATCTACTTTGGCTATTACCCGCATTTTGGTAAGGTCATTCGCTATGGTAAACAGTGTGGGTGTTTCGAAACTGGCGGCAACGGTCTGGCCTTCTTCCACCTCACGGCTTAAAATAACTCCATTGATGGGAGAATATATTTTTGCGTATCCCAGGTTCGTTTCGGCTGTTTGATAGTTGCTTACGCCCACATTGTAATCGTTTTGGGCTTTTTGATAGGAATACAACGCTTCTTCGTAATCGGAACTGCTGATTAGTTGTTTTTCGTACAACACCTTAAAACGTTCATAGTTTTTCTCCTTGTATTCCAGTTCACTTTTGGCAGTGGCCATCGAACTTTTTGCTGACGACAACGTGGCCAGTAATACGGTTTGGTCGAGTTCGGCCAACAGTTCGCCCTGTGAAACCACGCTGTTGTAATCAAAGTAAATTTTATCGACCCGCCCGCTCACCTGTGTTCCCACATCGACTGTCGATATAGGTTCCAGTGTGCCGGTGCACGTGACCATATTGGATATATCTTGTCTTTCTACAATAGCCGTGAGCCATTGTATTTTATTATCCTTATTGCCTTTACAGGAATAACACGATATCATAATGATTTCTGCAAGAAGGATGAAAGCCATGTAATATAGCCTGATGCGATTTTTGGATTTGTTGTTCTTTGTCTTCATATGATTATTTTATTTTTTACATTCAAATCAATCCTTGATAATATTCCAATACTTTTATATTCAGCAAAGCGGTATATTTGGCCTGCAGTAATTCTTGTTGAGCCGTTATCAATCGGTTTTTTTCCGTCAACATCTCAATCGTATTTTTAAGGCCCAATATAAACTGTTCGTCCATCACATCGTAACTCTCCCGGCTATATTTTACCTTCTCTTCGGCCGCGATGTATTGCGCTTGAGACGTCAGCGTGTTTAAATAAGCCGTTTCAATGTCGGCATATAATTCTTTTCGAATGCTTAATTCGTTCAATTGCGACGAATACATATTGATGCCTGCTTTCTCCACCGCACTTTTGACGGTCCTGTTGGAAAATACAGGGATGCTGACCGACAATCCGATCACGTTGTTCCAGTTATTTTTCAACTGGGAACCGAAAGAATATCCGGAATAATTATACACGTTGCCTGTTCCCGTATTTGCCTGTAAACTGACAGTGGGATAAAAACCGGCCTTTGCTTTCTCGATCCCCAGTTGCGCATATTCGGTGTTAAGCTCGCTGTTTCTTATTTGTGGCATCACGTGTAAGGCAGTTTGATAAATCGTTTGTTTATCGGGTATCAGGGATAACACATCCTCCCCGTCCGGCGGAGTAAGTACCAGCTCCATGCTGTCGAGCGTATCCAGTTCCAGAAGTTGTTTCAATTGCAATTTATAATTCTCCAGGGTCGTTTGGGCATTCACCAAATTGTAATTATCCGATGCATACTGTGATTCCCACTGCGAAACATCGCTTTTGGCTACCGAACCGACGGATAGTTTTATTTTATTGCTCTCTAATTGGGCTTTGCTTAATTCTACGGCATTTTCATATGCCTTTAGAGCCTCATTGGCATATAGAATTTGCATATAGTTTTGTATGATAGCCAATTTGATATTGTTTTTACTTTCGTCAATTTCCAAATCGGCGATCCGGTTGTTTAATTCGGCCTGTTTGATATCAGTAATGCGTGAACCACCGTCGAAAATGGTCCACGTTGCATTCAGTCCGTAACTTCCGGATACGGAAAGAGAAGATGTTCCGGAAGAGGCATTGTCATCCGGAAACGGATAATTACTGAGGGTTTGTCCCACGGAGGCAGACAACGAAGGAAGCATCGCCGCTTTCGCCAGTTTGGTATCGACCAAACCGGTTTCTTTATTGACTTTACTTTGCTTTATTTGTATATTATTTTCAAGTGCATAACCGATGCACGTCTGCAAATCCCATTGCAGGGGTAGCGTTTTTTCCTGTGAATAGGCAACGGATATTCCTGTCAATAAGAACATTGCTACCATTATACAAAGAGAAATAGTATTTACCTGTTGAGAATAGAATGGATGAATAATGTACTTCATAAAAGATTCTTTTTTCAGGCAAAAGTAACGTCGTGCAGCAAGCTTCGAAAAACATTTCGACGAAGGTTCGGTATTTGCCGACGAAAAAAAAGAATCATTGTACCAATGACTTCCCGAAAAATGCACCGTTTTCCGGAGCACCATCGGAATGAAGGACAATCAATGCAGATCGATAAAAAGATGGTTAAAAATCACCCCTTATCATCCTAAAGAAGTATAGCAATAGATTTGTGTTCTGAGGTCAACTGTACTCTCTGAAAAATGAAGAGACAACGATAAAAAATTCAGATAAATTTTAAGTTAGAGAAAAGAAAGTGGGTTTATGTACAAAAAGCCATTATCTGAACATAATACCAATTCCAAAAGAAAGCCTGTTCAGATCCTCTTTGTGTTCCCATTCATCGAACAGGTTGTTATCGTATTCTTTTCGTACAATTGATTTTGTTTTCTGATGCCGGTAAGCAGCCGTAACCAACAGGTCGCAGTATGCATTTAAAGATATCTTCACACCAATTTCCGGATGAAGCATCAATCCACCGTAATGTTTCAACTCGGCATCGCTCACATTGTAAGGATTCCATTCCAGATAAAGGTCATCAAAGTGTTGATACCGAAAATTACCAAAGCCGTATCCCGCTTTTATTGCAAAAAACGGGGAAATTTTATTGTCCCATAAAGTATATCGGATATCTGCAAAAAGAGGGAAGAGATTATGCTCCATAATTTCGAAACCGACACCTACACCTGCTGCCCAATGTTCATTGAACATATACCCATTGGTAATGGTGACCGAAGGAGAAAAGACCAATTTTGTATGACGATAGGGAGTATTATAAACCGGAGCAATATAGGAAGAGCTGGAGGGCCAGTAGGGGTAATAGTGAATATTCCTCTCGAGGATTTGCTTGTTACCCATGAGCATATTGATTTGCATTGTGTTATAATACCCCCTCTTTTTTCTATTCTCATAACCTGTCTGAATCTCTTTGCCGTCTATCAAATAAATATCCTCCTTGAATTGAGCAAACATATTGCATGTCAGAAGCAGCGATAACAGGATAAAACAAATTTTTTTCATCGTTATATTTTTATAAAATAAGTTCAATAAATTTAGTCGTTTTGAGTCGCCTTCGCTCCTCGATTAACGAAAACGTTGAATGTTTTCTACATCTTCGACATCATACAAGAACAGGCCTTCCGTATTTGCCACAATAAGAACATCGTCCTCTCTTAAATAACACACTCCGGATATATCGGGATATTCTTTCACAAACTCGATGTCCGTTTCATCAGGCAAGTAAACGGTAAGCCCATTTCCCAGCGTAATGAGATGGGACCCTACCCGTTCTATGGCTACTGCATCTGTAGATATCTGATAATCTTTATATATTTCAATAGTGGAATAGACCGGATCTCTATGTCTAAATGCTCCGTGGATGGATTGTCCCGTCAGATAGAAAAAAGCTTTAAATTGCGGCATATAGGTAGCATCGACAGGAAAAGATCCAGAGTGATGGATACTATAAGCAAAACGGGCTTCATCAACATGTAATGCGGCGTCGATATAACCGTTCTCAAGGTTATCCCATATACCTGGCATATATAAGACATCATCTTTCATAAATAAACCCACCGGACGCGCATTGCTGTAATAGTAAGGAGTGGGATACGGCCCCACAGTTGACCACAAATCTTGTTCTTCTACGTCAAAAACTCCTGACTGATAGGTACAGATAGCCCAACTATTATATTCTCCATATGTATAAATCTTATCTTCTCCTACTTTTACTATTCCAAGATAAGGTCTGTCTCTTTCAGGGTGATCGCTCAGCCATGTTTCGGGAATCACTGTACTTGTCAGATTTTCAAACAATTTATCCTCTTCACTGAAATCGAGATCGGGTTCCTTCTCCGTAACCATACCCGTTAGCCAGTGGTGGTAGTAATCTACAATACACCCTTTATCATCTACAGAGAGTATATTCCAATATTCCTTATATTTTGTAAATCGGTTAAAATGACTCTTTTGCCTGTGCAATATATTGGTCTGAATAGGATTACTCACATCCAACACTACCAAATCAACAAAATTGTTACAGAAAAGGTGATCATTTACAACATCAAATGCCTTCACAAACTTACACTCAATGAAACATAGATACTCTACTCCTTTGGTCTTCTTTTCGTACACGTGGATCCCTTCCGACATTTCACCCACGAAATAATATTTCCCATTGGATACGATCTTGAAGGGAGAGACAATTGTGGCTATGTCCGTTACTTTGATATTCCCAATTTCGCTCATATCAAGATATACCGGATACTCTTTTGATTGTGTAATCTGTTTTGAGTACCTGTATAAATCTTCGGAGTAGTCCTCACATGATATTATCAGCACAAAGAGTATAAAAGAATAAAAATATCGCTTCATTATTAGATGTGTCGTTAAGAATTCCTCTATAGGATATAGATGAAAATAATTCCAAAAAATTGCACAAAAAAATATTAATTTTTGCTTTTTTACTATAAAAAATGGCAAACCTTTTCAAATGAGAGCCAAGAGGGATTCGTCTATAGCGTTATCTGGAAGTTCCCGTTATTTTTGCAAGTAAAATGAGGAAACACAGTAAGTAGATGTAAGGCGCTCTCAACAATTAAAATAGGTTGGAAGACGGGGTTATATTGAAAATCCCGCTTCCAACCTGATAATATATCTGTACAATGGATTCAGAGTTTGCGTGCGCCGTCGCTGATCACCACATCGTACACTTTCGGCTCATGTCCGTATTTGGCTTTGAACTGCGCTTTGGCATCGCTGATGAATGAATCATACAACTCATCCTTTACCAGGTTGATGGTACAACCGCCAAAGCCGCCGCCCATCACCCGCGAACCGGTGACGCCGTGTTCACGGGCCACATCGTTCAGGAAGTCGAGCTCTTCGCAACTTACTTCGTAGAGCTTGCTCATGCCGTGATGTGTCTCATACATCTTCTGACCGACGGTTTCATAGTCTCCCCGTTCCAGGGCATCGCTCACGTCCCTCACCCGTTGCGTCTCTTCGATCACATATTCGGCACGCATGTAGTCTTCCCCCGATATTTCGTCTTTCACCTCGCGAAGCATGTCCATGGTCGCATCCCGCAGGAACTCCACTTCGGGATGGCGTTTGGCAATGGTTCTCGCCGCATGCTCACACGATTCCCGCCGTTTGTTGTATGCCGATGAAGCCAGTTCATGCTTCACTACCGTATCGAGCAATACCAGCTTGTATCCTTTAGGATCGAACGGGAAATAGGCATATTCCATTGATTTGGTATCGAGACGGATCAAATTGCCTTTCTTCCCGAAAATGGAAGCAAACTGGTCCATAATACCGCATTTCACCCCTACATAATTATGCTCGGTAGATTGGCCGATACGCGCCAGTTCGAATTTGTCGATACCCAGATCCAGGAGATCGTTCAATGCGAAGGCATACGTGCTTTCCAATGCCGCTGACGACGACATGCCGGCGCCGAGGGGCACATCCCCTGAGAAGACAGTGTCGAATCCCTTCACGGTGCCACCTCTTTTGATGATCTCCCGGCATACGCCGAATAAATACTTGGCCCAGCCCTCTTTCGGGAGATCCTCTTCGTTGAGTCCGAATTCGGCACTCTCATCCAGATCGATCGCATAGGCTCTCACTTTATCGCTGCCGTTGAACCGGATGGCGGCGATCATCCCTTTATCGATGGCCCCGGGAAATACAAAGCTTCCGTTATAATCGGTGTGCTCCCCGATCAGGTTTATGCGTCCCGGTGACGCATAAACCTCTGGTGTCTCATTGCCGAATTTCTCTTGAAATATATTGATTACTTCCTCTTTAGTCATAGTAATATCCTTAAAAATTATTCCTCTACAGGTACACTTTGAGAAGCTGTCTCTACCGGTACTTCATCATCTGTCACCGAGACACCGGTGGTTACATTCTTCGATCCGACCAGGGCGTAGAACAAGAGGTAAACCAACCCTGCTGCAATCACCCAATAGCTTGCTATATAACCCACTGAATCGGCCACACCACCCTGGATCCAGGGAAGGATACCGCCGCCGCATACTAAGGTCATAAATATACCTGAAGCTGCCGGTGTGAACTTGCCCAAACCTTCCACGGCCAGGTTATAAATACTCCCCCACATGATCGATGTGCAGAAGCCGATCAATACAATAAACAAAGCATTAATAGGCACTTGGGCCAGCCCAAACGAGAGAGCGCCAGTACCCGATCTTTGAAGTACCGGTAATGCTACTTCATTGGATGTCGGCGAGAAGATAGCCAAAAGCACTAAAACCAATCCCACTGCAGAAACTGCCGAAAGCATGGTCTTACTGGATATTTTACTTCCAAAAGAAGCGCCCAGTAACCTTCCGATCAACATTAAGAACCAATATGTCCCTGCCACAAAACCGGCAATGGTCTTTCCTACCTCCGGATTATCGGATAACCAATAGATCATTATTCCAGGGGTACCTACCTCCACACCTACATACACGAAGATAGCGATAGAACCCAGCACAAAATGCCTGAATTTGAGCGCACCCAGCATCAGACTCTTTATGGACTCTTTTGCCTTGGTTACGTGGGGTTCCGGAATATTAACAGCCATCATCACAAAGAATACAAGGGCGAAAACACCCATCGCGATGTATAATACGGGAAAAACATCCTTGATATTGGCTTTCGCAGCTTCACCGATCAAAATACCCACGAACGCAGGCGTAAAGGTAGCCATTACAGAGTTGAAAGAACCTCCGACCTGGATCAACTGGTTACCTTTATTACCACCCCCGCCTAATGTATTCAACATGGGATTCACCACCAGATTGAGCAAACACATGGAGAAACCGGCAATAAATGCTCCGAGAAGGTAAACCCCGAAAGCCGTTTCCTGAGAAGCGTGTCCCGAAAGGAACTGAACAAATACGCCCACAAATCCTATGGCAATAGCGATAAGGGC
>NZ_CALNAT010000018.1 GCF_937873925.1 uncultured Proteiniphilum sp.
GGCCAGGTGTCCGATATGTACCGGGCCGTTCGCATACGGTAGCGCCGATGTAATAAGCGTACGTTTAAATTGTTTTGACATATTCGAATTTCGAGTTACGGGTTGCGTGTTCGTGTTGCGAAGGAACGTCTTTGTGCAGACTAACATCCTTCCTTAAAGGCTGCAAATTTACATGATTTTTTTTAAACTTGCTATAATCCTATTGTTGGGGCTAATGAATAATTAGTCGATTTGATGATTTAACGATTTGATAATTCAATGATTTATTAGTCTGTTCCTCAATAAACTTAGAATTATCACATTGGCACATCAACATATTGACTTTTCACTTTTCGTTTTCCATTTTTCACTTTTCGTTTACCAGATCCTTTTCTCAGGATGTTCCTTTTTGAAACCGGTCCAGTAATCTTTAATGGTCGATTTCACTTCCTTACGCAGAATAAGCAGTCCAAGCAGGTTGGGGACCGTCATAAAGGCTACTGTGATCAATGATAAATTCCAGATGATGGTGGTATCGGTAAAGGAGGCAAGAAAAAAGCCCAGAACAAAGATGATCCTGTAAAATACGACATATTTTGCGCCAATCAGGTAGGTCACGCTTCTGTCGCCGTAATACGACCAGGCGATAGCAGTAGAGAAAGCAAACAGAAGTAATGCGATGGCGACAACATATTGTCCGGCATTGCCCAGCACACTTCTTGTAAAAGCGGCTGTAGAGAGGGGAGCGCTGTGAATAAGCGAATTGCCTGTAAAAGTTAAATTGGCTGACCTGTCGGTTATTCTTCCATTGGTGACGGTTATCTCTCCTGAAAAAGGTTGTCCTCCTTTTCTCACTTTAACGTTTTCGGCCAGTGAGCGTGCATGAATAATAGAGATTTTGTCCCGGATTTGACCTTCTTGTACCTGCAGGACACCCGAAAAGAGCGCCACTTTGGCTTTGCTGTTCAGATGATTTTTGAGATCCGCCAAATCTTTCTCGTTGTGTTCATAGTAATAATCTGCCAGAATTTCAATATCGGTCTGTTGGAACTGATTGGGGAGTTTCTCGTTCCATACGCCCGACGATAAAAGTACCATGCCTGTAAGGAAGCAGATGATAATGGTGTCGATGAAAGGCTCCAGAATAGCGACCATTCCTTCCGAAACCGGCTCGTGCGCCTTGGCTGCAGCATGGGCAATAGGTGCGGAACCCTGTCCGGCTTCGTTGGAAAATAGCCCCCTGTTCACCCCGTTATTGAAGGCAAAGGCAAATCCGGCCCCCAGAAATCCGCCCACAGCCGCGGTACCGGTGAAGATATCGCGAAACATGGTAATGAAGGAGGGGATAATATTCTGATAATTGGAGGCGATAACAGCGATGGCTCCCAGGAAATAGATGATTGCCATGAAAGGTACGAGTTTTTCGGTTACCTGTGCAATCCGTTTGATCCCGCCGATGATGATCAAGGCCAGTAAAACGGACAACACGGCGCCGGTCACCATATGTTGTATGCCGAAAGTGGCGAACATGGCATTGGAGATACTGTTAACCTGAGGCAAGCTACCCGTTCCAAAAGAAGATAAGATAGTGGCTATTGCGAAAAAGCCCCCTATCCAATACCCCGTTTTGATCCGCTTCCCATTTTTCAGCCTGATGTTAAGCCTCTTTTTCATATAATACATGGGACCGCCGGCAACCATTCCTTTCTCATCGAAGTCACGGTATTTATGCGACAAGGTTACTTCTACAAATTTGGTGCACATTCCCAGGAATGCCGTCATCAACATCCAGAACAGTGCTGCGGGTCCTCCCAGGTGGACAGCCAATGCTACACCGGCAATATTTCCGGTACCCACCGTTCCCGAAAGAGCGGTCGCCAGCGCCTGAAAATGGGAGGTGTCACCTTTGTCGGTCTCTTTGTCGTATTTCCCTTTTACAATACGGAGAGCATGTGAAAAGTACCGGATCTGCGGAAACTTTAAATAGCATGTGAAAAAAACACCTGTTCCCAGAAGGAGGAAAATAAACCAGTTGTTCCCTGCAATATATTGATGGATAATGAGAAAGATATCATTGAGTTGTTGCATAAGGGCAAATTTCTTTGGGATCGATGAATGAATTATCTGCAAATATAGATATTCATTTAAAAAATCAAACCTTAACTTAAAAAAATATTACTATGTCGTTTTTGTACAAACTTTATTATCTTTGTTTCATCGTAAGAGTTCTTTCTATTATTCTCCGGATATCTGCGTAAGTTTCAATCATAGCCGGCCGGTAATTTTGCAGGGGATTGATCTGCGCAGATCGAAACAGACGAAACATAAATTCTAAATAATACTTTATCATGGACAGACGAAATTTTTTAAAGAAATCCGCCATTTCAGCGACGGGTCTGAGCCTGACCCCCCTGATGGGAAGATCCTATTCTTCCGTTTTCGGCCAGCCCGCCCCCGGCAATAAGATCAAGATCGGCCTGATCGGTTGTCGCAATCAGGGATGGAGTAATTTGAGGGCTTTCCTTCAATATCCCGGTGTAGAGTGTATCTCCCTATGCGATGTGGATGATCAGTGGCTTTATCAGCGCGCAACCGATTTGGAGGAGTTGGCCGGAAAAAAGCCTCCACAATTGGTGAAGGACTGGCGCAGAGTGATCGACAATAAAGATGTGGACATGGTGATCATCGGAACACCCGACCATTGGCACTGCCTTCAGTTAATTGCCGCCT
>NZ_CALNAT010000019.1 GCF_937873925.1 uncultured Proteiniphilum sp.
TATTTAATAATGCGAGGTTTAGACCTATAATGAGTCGATTGTCAAGTAGTCTTTGATTTAAATTGAGTCGTCCCCCTAGTTGATTATAGCCCGTTTTCGGGACAATACCTTCCATGTTTCGGTAATTTATGGAACCCATGTAGGATGTTTTTTGGGTTCCCCCCGAAAGAGACAGGCTGTGTACATGAGAAAATGCAGTTCTTGTAATCTCATTCATCCAATTTGTAGAACTTCCATAATCAGTCCCCCCATGTTCTAGATACTCACTACGGCTCATGACAGGGAGAGACCTATCCATATTTTCAGATGAAATATATCCGTTGTAACTTACAGAAGTGCGGTCTTTCACCCCTGTTTTTGTAGTAACAATGATTACTCCACTCGACCCTCTTGTTCCATATATAGCAGCGGCTCCCCCATCTTTCAAGACATCAATGCTCGCGATATCGACAGGATCTACACTGCTAATGTCTGCTCCTATAACGCCATCAATAATAATTAAAGGTTCGGTATTGGCACCAATCGTTGATAATCCGCGCATACGAATATGATATGTTCCGTTAGGATTTCCCTGCGGGGATACAATACTTAAACCGGAAACTTTCCCTTGTAATAATTGAGCAGGATTATTAATGTTACCTTTATTGAAATCTTTAGGCTTAATATTTGTTATGGCACTGGTGATTTTGTTTTTCTCTATACTGCCATAACCAACCACTATCACCTCTTCCAATCCTTTCAGATCCTCCAGTAATGTAACATCAATCTTGCTTCTTCTGGCAATCTGAATATTCTGAGATAAATAGCCAATATAGGATATTTGTAGAGATGAATTTTCATCAACTGCTAAACTGAAGTTACCGTTCATATCTGTGACAGTACCGTTCGTCGTTCCCTTCTCTATAACATTCGCACCTATCACCGGCGCACCGTCTTCATCCGTTACTTTTCCGGTAATCTGATTTCTAAGCTGTTGTGGCTCTCGTTTAAAAATATTCTGCTCTGGTTCCTTCGAGATATACACCTGTCTACCGGACACTTTATAAATATTGTTAGTTCCCTCAAAAAGTTTATCCAGGACTTCATTTATCGTTTCGTTCTCTGCATTTATAGAGACCACCCGTTCAGTATCCAGTGTATCTCTGTTATACAAGAATATATACTCACTGCTTTTCTCTATATCTGTGAAAACTTCCCTAATCGTCTTGTTCTTTAACTTCAGGCTAAGCGTCGTGACCTGTGAATAGCTATTATTGGCGTAGCTGATACTAATTCCTATGACAAGGAATATTACAATTAGCTTCATAATTCTAAGAGTTTTTCGAGTATTAGCATCTTTTATGGGAATACTTACATTTTTTGTCATATATTTGTCATGATTTTAAAGGGTTGAACTTTTATTGTTTTACTTTTGAAATCTCGGATCGGATGGTGTTTGGCGATGTCGTCCGATCTCTTTTTTGTTATCCGGTATCTTCCATTGTTGTTTTTTTTAGTGTTTTTGTAATTGGATTAATTCTCTCTCATTTTACCATTATCCGTTTTGGTAAATTTATTTGTACCACTACTTTAGTGGTGGTAACATGGAAAGGCGTATTATTTTCCTATTTTGTCCTCACCTTAAATATCCCGTTCTCGTATTCGGTCTCTATCGGGAAAGAGAAAGTAAGCCCATTAAGTACTTCTCTCAAGTCGTTCTTTAAGTCTATTTTTCCAGAGCATCGCTGGTTGACGACGTTTTCATCATACATGATTTCTTCACCATAATAACGTGATAGCTTGGTCATCAAAACATCAAGTCTCTCGTCTTCAGCGTAAAGAATCCCATGAATCCACGAGATATGTTTCTCGATATCCACTGTGGTTACCGATGCTTGTCCTTCTTTATAATGATACATCTGCGAAGGAATCAATTTTGTTTTGGGTGTATCTTTATCCGTTATTACTTGCACTGCTCCAGAAACGAGTACCACCTGTATATCATGATCCTCTTCATAGGCTTGCACATTGAATTTTGTACCCAGTACCCGAATCTCTATATCACGTGTCTTTACCATAAATGGTTGATCGGCATCAGGCGTTACCTCCAAAAATGCTTCCCCGTTCACATATATTTCACGTCTGTTTCCCGTGAACCGGTTTGGATAAATTACTTCTGTACCCGAATTTACGTGTAAAGTTGATCCATCAGACAACGTCAGCCGCGTTCGTTTTCCCTTGGGTATGATGAGTCGGCTATATCCTGACGCGTTTAAATCCGCCACTGATTTCCCAGTTACCCTGATACTGTCAGAATGATAAGAAATAGTGGGCTCTTTTTCTTCTATGCGAATGATCTCTTCGGAAGAAACCAATAGTTGAATGTCTTTTGAAATTGTGTCTTTTGAAAACGAGGTGGCCTTCACGAACTCTAGTAATTCAGAAGGCTGCTCTTTGGAATGTTGGTAGATTAAAGTGATCGCAAACAATAGTAGTAGAGAGGCAACGGCTGAAAACCATATATACAGGCTCCGCCGTTTTCTATGTTGCTGTACATGCTGATAAAAAATGGTATAATGGGATTCTATCACTTCGGGTGCAAGGGAATAATCATTCAGACGGACTTGGGTGTTGTACAATAAAATGGCTTTCTCTATTGAAGGGGTTAGTTCAGGACTCATCTCCATCACATTTTTCCAATAGGTGTTATCATTCTCCTCTTTAAAAAAATTCCACCTAAGGAAATCTTCATCTTTGAGAAAGTCGATAGCCCTGTATCCCTGATATTTATTCTTTCGCATATATTATTCGCCCTATGGCCTGTTTCATAAGATACGAATATATATTTTTTTTGTGAGCATTTTTTATGAGGAAATTGACAATTTTTAAAGCATCATTTACAATTGACTGAAGATGAGTGCTATAAATATAAGTGAGGGGGCAGTGGTATTCTCTTTTCTGATTTTGTTTATTGCCTGCGATACGAGTTTTCGAATCGAAGTCTCGTTTTTTTCCATTATCTCTGAAATTTGGGCGTATTCCAGTTCCTGAATGTATCGTAAGTATACAACTTCTTTTTGCAGAGGGGACAGACTGTTCAGTAATTTTTCTACTCTCCGTTGCACTATGGCTCTGTCTTCATCCTCGATAATCTCGTCTAGAATAGTGGTTTTAATAGAGAAATTATAAGCATTATCATGAATATTTATTGTATTAGAGTAAGGTTTATGCTTAAAAAAATCGTATAATTTATTTTTTAGGGATTTCAGGAGAAAAAACTTAAAATGTGCTACGGACTTAAATCGAGGTTTGTTAAAAAATATTTTCAGAAATACATCCTGTATGGCATCCATTACACAATCATCTTCTCCACCCAGACTTCTCCCATAAGCATACATGTCGTTAATGAAAAATCTGTAAAAAAAAGAGAAAGCTTCTTCATCTCCTTTTTGAAACTTTGCAAAAGTATTTGATAATTCTTCAGATGCCATGTTCATAAAAAATTGAAATTGGTAGAAATGGTGTAAGAATAGGATCATGCATAAACTGCATAAAACGTTGGGGAAATGTATTCCTCCCTATAAAACAGAGTGATTTATACGTGTCTGAAACTCTTTAGTTTGAATTGTGGGTACTCATTTAAATTCTAAATATAGATATTTTTTTATACAACTAAAAATACTTCTGCTATATCTGCCCTCGATATACTTACCCAAATATATTCCAGCCGACTAATTAATTTTTCTATCAGGCAATACGAAGAGAACGTTGATGGAGGATTTACCTAACATCCAAACTCATGCCTTGATATAAATATCGACAGTAAGTAAATGAATTAATAGAATTTATGTATTTTTTCAAAATAGAAAACGGGCTAATTGTTACAGCAAATTCAAAAGACATTATCCGCACCGATACGGGATTTATATCCGTTGTTCCCGCTTATGTATATTTAAGTTCCCGGGTAACCTGAGCGATACTATTTATAAAAACTTTTCCGCTTCTTTCAGGGTGTCTGTCTTGCCAGCGTCCATCATTCTCATCCCGGCAGGGGTATAACCTGTGATTGGATGAATTTTGCAGACAGACAGGTAAAAATCAATAATGGAGAACTTATCTGGAAAATCCTGCATATAACCCAGGATGGGGGGGTGTAGTATATGGATTCCCGAGAATGCAAGTTTTTTATAACGGTCACTGTTGAGATCAGAGAAAGGTGATTTTATTTCTCCGGTGCTTTCGTTGATCCATCCTCTCAAATGGTCA
>NZ_CALNAT010000020.1 GCF_937873925.1 uncultured Proteiniphilum sp.
CAGGATAAGGTCGGTATAGGAACTCATCCGCATACTCCTCCAGGCTTCGCCGTAATCGTGATTCTTGGCGTCCATCAGTTCTTTCGATTCCGCCGTGAAACGGTCGTAAAGATCCAAGGCCTTTTCAGCCGAAATATCCACCGTGTCGACATAGCCCAGTTGCAATTGGATCAGCCCGACGATACCGTAATTCACGATGCCGATATATTCGGGGAAAATACCCTCGTCTACCCGGCTATCTTTTTTCATTTCAAGCGTGCGGATACGTTTCGCCTTAATAAAGATCTGATCGGTCACCGACCCGGGGCGAAGGATCCGCCATGCAGCCCCGTAATCCTGTAATTTCTTGACGAATATGGCGCGACAGATAGCGATCACCTCGTCAAATTGATGGTGGGTTACGTCCATTTCGAATTTGTAAATCTTTTTACGTGAAACAACGACTAATCGTAATTGAATTGAACTGAACAAAGGTACTAAAAAAAAGGTACAAGTTCATTATCCTGTACCTTTTTCTGTGCACCTGTCGGGGTTACAATTTATGAAATGCGGATAGATTTGCCTATGCGCAACGTAGTTTTCGAAGTGATATTGTTCAATGTGCAGAGTTTATTCACAGAAACACCATAGCGTTTGGCGATAGCACCCAGTGTATCCCCTTTCCGGATCCTGTGATAATTCACTTCACCCGAAACATATTTGTTCGTATCCGTATTTCCGGCCGGTTCCCTGTAATTTGAGGTATTGCCCGCGTTGCTTTTCACAACGACCTTGCTGCTGTTGGATGTTTTTTTGTAACTTGAATTGGTTACCAGATATTCCTCGTGATGGGGAATTTTTTTCTGGAAATCGATGATGAAATTGGGGTTGATGGGTTTTCCCAGAAAACGGGTCTCGAAATGCAGGTGCGATCCGTACGAACGCCCCGTATTACCGGCCAGACCAATGGGTTGTCCTGACTGGACAAAATCATTTTCGTCCACAAGGAATTTGGAAAGATGGCCGTATACTGTTTCTAATCCATTCAAATGGCGGAGTACAAGATAATAACCATATCCCCTTCTTTCGTATTGCTTCACCCTTACCTTACCGTCGAATGCGGCATAGATGGTATCGCCGGTCTGCGCTTTCAGGTCGATGCCGTAGTGGTAACGGCGGCTACCTCTCCGCCCGAAATTGGACGTCATATACCCATCTACCGGTATAGTGAAATTCTCCAGGTCCACGATAAAAGTATCGGGCGCATTTTTAAGGCTGCTACCGTACATATCCACATACCTGTTCGCCCACATCCCTTCGTAAATATCATCGGCAGGAATGGCTTCGGGATCAAACGCATCCCTCTCCTCTTCAGCTTCATCCAATACGGACAAATCCAACTTAAGTTTCAGTCCGTCGGCAAAAAGCCCCGACTGTTCGCTCAGGCTGGAACTGTGCAATTGCTTGTATATAAGCTCAGATCTTGTATTCCCGGCCGATTCCGGAGGCGATTGTGAAAATGCGTTCAATGTAACGAACAGCAAGCTTGCAGATAATAAAGTGCCTGCTTTTGCTAAAAATTGATTTCTCTCCATTGCTGTTTCACTGAATTTTTTGATAATCCATTAAAAAACACTTTTATTTTGTTACAACTCGTCACCCGCGTAAAGATACGGGAGGAGATGCTGGGAATAATTAAAAATCTCGTTCTCTGAAAAGAAGCGTCCCAACTCGGCTTCTGCCGTTTCCTGAGAATCGGAGGCATGCACAATATTCTCCTGCACGCTCATGCTATAGTCCCCCCTTATTGTGCCGGACTGTGCTTCTCTTCCGTTCGTAACACCCGATAGTTTTCGTACTGCGTTTATCACATCTATACCTTTCAGGGCCATTACCACCACCGGACTTGCCTGCATGGAATCTTTGATACGGCCGAAAAAAGGTTTTCCAATCAAATGCGAATAGTGTTCTTCAAGTGTTTCATCAGTCAATTTTACCATTTTCATGCCTACAATCTGAATCCCTTTCCTTTCAAAACGGGAGATAATTTCTCCCATGATTCCGCGTTGTACTGCAGATGGTTTCAGAATTACTAATGTAACCTCCATGGATAATAAAATGAGAAACTATAATGTAAAACGACCTTTTAATTATTGATTTTTTTCCTTAAATCATCACCAAAGTAAACTTTTTATTATTTCTCCTCCAAATATTCAACTTCTTTTTTTCGGAGGCAGTTCCAGTGATAAAAGAGAAAACAGCCCACACTCCACTGATTTACTGACATTTATCCAAAAACATGTTTTACAACACATTTTACTGATATTAAACACAATAGACAATTATTAACCATTATTCCGACGTTCTCATGGCTAAAACTGCTTTTACTTCGCGGGATCCCCCCGTAATAGCCCCTTGTCGATTTCACCATCAGCCAAAACCGGGCTCACTTCGTGGCAGGAGTACCTTCGGCAGTAGCACGACCGGTTTCACTCATGCCAAAATCCGGTTTATTTAGTGTCGCTGCCTCTTTATTTTACTTTTTTTAATACGCTGATCACAAAATGCCGTTTCATTCTCAACCGGAATAAAGAGATTTAAGTATCTTTGCCCAAAATTCGATCCATCAGGGGGATTTCAGGTTAAAATTGAAACTATACATCAATCAATTAAAAGAGAGAATAATGATCAGGTACAAGCTTATCAACAATATTGCCGGGTGGAGTGTGTTTGCTGTCGCAGCAGTTGTTTATCTGCTCACCATTGAACCCACGGCAAGTTTCTGGGATTGTGGCGAGTTCATTACCTCCGCCTACAAGCTGGAAGTGGGGCACCCGCCCGGCGCTCCTATCTTTATGCTGGCGGGTAACCTCTTCACACAGTTGGCACAGGATCCGTCGCAGGTAGCCAAAATGGTCAACAGCATGTCGGCATTGATGAGTGCATTCACCATCCTGTTCCTTTTCTGGACCATCACCCATCTGACCCGTAAACTCATTACGCCAGAGGAGGGAGGAGAACTCAGCGTAGGACGGACCATCGCAGTGATCGGTAGCGGCCTCGCAGGTGCGCTGGTGTATACTTTTTCCGACACATTCTGGTTCTCGGCCGTGGAGGGGGAAGTATACGCTTTCTCATCTATGCTCACGGCACTGGTGTTCTGGCTGATCCTCAAGTGGGAAGATAACGCTGACAGACCCCATTCCGACAAATGGCTCGTGCTGATTGCCTACATTATGGGGTTATCCATCGGCGTGCACCTGTTGAACCTGTTGTGCATCCCCGCTATCGTACTGGTCTACTACTTCAAGAAGAACGCAGCCCCTGACTGGAAAGGTGCGATCAAGGCGCTGCTGTTCTCTTTCGGACTTATCGTCGTATTGATGTGGGGGATTATTCCCGGTTTCACGAAAGTAGGCGGATGGTTCGAGTTATTCTTTGTGAACGCGTTGGGATTTTCTTATCATACAGGCACATTCGTCTACCTTGTTCTCCTGGTAGGCGTGATCGGATGGACACTCTATGAAACATTCTCCCCGAAAGGACAGGAACGTCGTGCCAGAACTGCTTTCTTTATCAGTCTGGGCATGGCGGGGATCCTTTTTATCGGCAGCAATGCCTGGTTGTGGGGGTTGCTTATTGCCGCAGGTGCTTATTTTGCATTCAGATACAAAAAATTAGAGGTCAAGTTTATCAATCTGGCTATCTCCAGCCTGATGGTGATTCTGGTTGGTTTCTCGGCGTATGCCTTGATCCCTATCCGATCAAGCGCCAATCCCCCCCTCGACCTGAATACACCCGAGGATATCTTCTCGCTGGGAAGCTACCTCAACCGTGAACAGTACGGACAAACCCCTCTTATCCACGGTACGACCTATGCTTCACAGCTGGCACGAAACGCCGACGGATCAATAGTCAGGAAAGGGGAGAGAACCTCTTATAAACAGATACTAAAAACCTCACCCGACCAGAAAGACCGGTACGAAAAGGTGACATCGCCCGAATACGAATATACCAACACCATGCTGTTGCCCAGGATGCACTCCAACTCCAGCAACCCGTCGTTCAGGAACCACAGCATCGGTTATGAACGGTGGGGCGGCGTGAGCGACCTGAACCAGAAGCCCTCCTTCTGGCAGAATATGAAATTTTTCTTCAGCTACCAGATCAATTATATGTACTGGCGCTATTTCATGTGGAATTTCTCCGGCAGGCAGAATGATATACAGGGCGACGGCGGCATCACCGCCGGCAACTGGATCACGGGAATTTCTTTCATCGACCGGCATGTGCTGGGTCTGGGGCCGCAGGATGAGATCGCACCCGACATCGTCAACAACAAAGGACGCAACAAATACTATATGCTTCCTCTGCTGCTGGGCATCATCGGCATCCTTTACCAGCTACAATTGAAAGAAAGGGGAAAACAGAGTTTTTCCGTCGTCTTCCTGCTCTTCTTCATGACCGGCCTGGCGATCATTCTCTACCTCAACCAGACGCCGTTTGAGCCGAGGGAACGCGACTACGCCTATGCCGGATCTTTCTACGCCTTCTCCATCTGGGTGGGAATGGGAGTAGCGGGCATCAGCTACTTCCTGAGAAAATATATAAAGAATACCACTGCCGCCACCGCCGTAGCTACGGTAGCTTCCCTCTGCGTTCCCCTACAGATGGCGTCGCAGACATGGGACGACCACGACCGTTCGGGAAGGACACTGGCAAGGGATACCGGCATGAACTACCTGAGTTGCGTGGGTGAGAACGGTATCCTTTTCACCAACGGCGATAACGATACCTACCCGCTCTGGTATGTACAGGAGACCGAAGGCTTCCGCACCGACGTGCGGGTCACCAACCTCAGCTTCCTCCAGACGGAATGGTATATAGACCAACTGCTGCGCCCGGCTTATGAGTCGAAACCGCTGCCCATACAGTGGACACGCCCGCAATATTCAGGCGAAGCGGGAAGCGCGGCACACATCATCACCAAAAAGGAGATAGAAGATGTACTCCGTCGGAACAAAATCCCTCCCGTCTCTTTCGGGTCCTACTACGATGTGAATGCTTTTAAAGACACGCTTTCGCTGAAACAGACAATGGAAAATCTGCGGACGGGACAGAATGCCACGCCGGCTAATCCTTTCTCTACCGGTAATACACAAATCATCCCTGGCCAGGTGCTTTCTCTCGATGTGGACACCGCCGGGGTGGATTGGAAGACCCTCGCTGCGAAACCATCCGGCAAGATGTATATTAATCTGGAAGATAAGTCGGCCCTATATCGACAGGAGTTGATGATCCTGGAGATGTTCAGCAATATCAACGACGATCACTGGCAGCGGCCTATCCATTTCGCCACCACCATCACGCCGTCTCTCTATATGAACCTGCAGAACGGCAATTTCTCGCTCAACGGCCTCACCTATCAGGTGGTCCCGGGCACTCCCCTTTATAATGGAGTGAATATAGAAACGGCGTACGACAACATGGTGAATAAATTCAGATGGGGGGGACTCGAAGAAAATTCCGATATCTATCTCGATGAAACCAGCCGGCGGATGCTTTCCACCTTCCGCCTGTATTTCACACAACTTATTGACGCGTTGATCAGTGCGGGAGAAAGTGAAAAAGCACTGACAGCGCTGGATAAAGTCACCACGATGATCCCCTCTTCCGCCGTGACTTATGGTACCGACGGGCTACTTTTCGCACGGGCGTATTACCGCCTGGGTGAAACAGAGAAGGCCGAAGCCCTTATTACGGACATCAGCGACAGGGTTAACAGCAACCTCGATTGGTTTGTACGGTTAAAACCCCTGCAGGTATCCAATACGCTTTCCGACGTGATCATCAACAACATCAACCCCATGATGCTTATCACAAGCATTTATCAGCAATATGATAAAAATAAATACCGGCTGCTGGTCGATGACCTGCTGCAACGGGCACAGACCTTCTATACGCTGGGTGTTCCCTATATAGGAGATACGCTGTTGAAAGAGATCACCGACGGTTCGGTACGCGGATATTATTCAACCGCTGCCGATGATACGTTGCACCGTGCTACAGAAGAAGAGACGATGCAGAAAACGCTCGGGATGATGCAGCAATTCAGTCCCAGGCTGCTGGAACAATACCAGTCGTCCCAGCAATAGATAAAATAACATACGGTTGTGAGTCGCCTCACAGCCGTATCTCTTTTCAATCTACAACCACATTTCATGCTGATTGAGCAACCACCCTACTTATACAGGCTTCTGTTCCCGGAAGCCCGCTGGAGGATCAGTATCCCCGGCCAGAAAACGGTCTATCTCACCTTCGACGACGGTCCCATACCCGAGGTGACACCCTGGGTATTGGATATGTTGGATCACTACAATTTAAAAGCCACCTTCTTCTGTGTGGGAGACAACGTACGCAAATATCCCGACCTGTACCGCCTGCTCCTTGAAAAGGGACATCTGACTGGTAATCATACTTTTAACCACGTACAGGGATGGAAAAACCGGACATCCTTCCTGCTGAAGAATACGGCAAAAGCGAGGGAGCTGATCGATTCACCCCTTTTCCGCCCCCCTCACGGGCATATGCGTGTACCCCAGAATTTTGCCCTGCAACAGGTCGGGTACAACGTGATAATGTGGGATGTGGTGACAAGGGATTATAGCCGTTACATGACCCCCGAACGGGTGCTGGAGAACGTGAAGAGGTACACGCGCGACGGTTCCATTATCGTGTTCCACGATTCCCTGAAAGCCGAGAAAAACATGAAGTACGCCCTTCCGCGCGCCATCGAATGGTTACAGGAAGAGGGATATGCCTTCGCACTCATCCCCAACGCACAGCAAGCCCGTCCATAGAAAATCGCGCCTCACCAACAGGTTTACCGACCTGCAACCCGTTTCCATAAAGCGGCTTGGGAGTTGAGTCACATATCCAATCATTGAGTCACCCTCTTAAAAGCATAAACAATGTTAAAATTTAAAATATCCTAGTATTATGTATTGCATAGTACAATGTTTTGACATACATTTGTGCCGTTCAAGAAAAAACAACCATTCCGTAACCCTTTCGATTGAACGATAGTCTAAATAAAGATAACCAATTATAGAGGTAACAAGAAATTTCATCATATGATTCAAATCCGGCAATTACATAAGTCCTACCACACGGAAGCCCTGTCGCTTCATGTCCTGAAAGGTATCGATCTGGAGATAGAGGCGGGAGAGTATGTCTCCATTATGGGCGCATCGGGTTCGGGAAAATCCACTCTGCTGAATATACTGGGCATCCTTGACGCATACGATTCGGGCGAATACTTCCTGAACGGCACACTGATCAAAAACCTCAGCGAAACGCAGGCGGCGCTTTACCGCAATGAGATGATCGGCTTTGTTTTCCAGTCGTTCAACCTCATCAACTTTAAGAACGCATTGGAGAATGTGGCGCTCCCGCTCTATTACAAGAAGGTGAGCCGCAAAAAACGGAATATTATCGCATTGGAGCATCTCGACAGGATGGGACTAAAAGATTGGGCGCACCATATGCCGAATGAACTGTCCGGGGGACAGAAACAACGCGTGGCCATCGCCCGCGCCCTGATCTCGAATCCTAAGATTATCCTGGCCGATGAGCCCACCGGCGCTCTCGACAGTACGACCACCGTCGAAGTGATGGAGGTGCTGACCGATCTCAACCGTGAGGGGATCACCACCATTATCGTAACGCACGAATCGTCGGTCGCGGATGCCACCCACCGTATCATCCACCTGAAAGACGGGATGATCGAATACGAAACACGCAAGGATAACGGCGTACATATCACTACCCAACCCGCAAAACCGCAAATGGTATGACCGACCAGCTTCAAGAAATACTGGCAACGCTGAAAAAGAACAGGATGCGCACCACCCTTACCGGGCTCTCGGTGTCGTGGGGTATTTTTATCCTTATTGTCCTGCTGGGAGCAGGTAACGGACTGAAAAACGGTGTGATGCAGAATTTCAGCTCCCGGGCGGTCAACCGCATCAGCCTGTGGCCCGGCACCACCTCCATGCCCCACAAGGGGTTGAAATCGGAGCGGAACCTCCATTTCACGGAAAACGAACTGGATTTGATCAGGAATGAGTTGGAGGAAAGCCGGCTCATCACCGCCAGGATCAATACCTCACAGACCATCTCTTACGGGAATGAATACGGGTCTTACCAGGTGAGGGGTGTGATGCCGAACTATTTTGATATCGAGAATCTGATCATCGGTCCGGGGGAAGGACGCTTCATCAATCAACTCGACATGAAAGAGACGAATAAGGTGATCGTACTGGATAAGAAGGTCGCCGATCTCCTTTTCAAGGACGACTCACCGCTCGGCAAGCAGGTAAAGGTGGGACAGCTTATGTTCAAGGTGATAGGGGTTAACTCCAAGAAGGAGCAGTGGGGAGGATCGAATGCATACATTCCCTTTTCCACCGCGCAGGCCATTTTCAATCCCAATCGTAAGTTCTACCAGATCACCTTCACAGTTGACGGATTAGTAACAAAGGAAGAGAATGACCGGTTCAATGAATCGCTCAGAACGTTGATGGGGCAGAGGTTGAACTTTAATCCCGAAGATCAGCAGGCCCTCTGGATATATAACGCGCAGTCGGATTACGTAGAGACAATGAAGATTTTCGGCGTGATCACCTTTATAGTCGCCCTTATCGGTATCCTCACATTGATCGCAGGAATTGTGAGTGTAAGCAACATCATGCTGGTATCGGTAAAGGAACGTACACGGGAGATAGGAATCCGGAAGGCCATCGGCGCCACGCCGGCATCTATTTTGAAAACCATTATCCTGGAATCAATCATCATCACCACCATCTTCGGTTATATAGGGCTGATGATGGGCATCGGGCTGACCGAAACGGTCAACTTCTTTATGGAACAGGCGGCTAACGGGCAAGCTGTGTCTGACGAACCGCAGATGTCAATCTTCACCAATCCTACCGTGGAAGTGGGATATGCCCTGTTCGCGACGATAGTGCTGATCATCTCCGGCGTAATTGCCGGCTACCTGCCCGCCCGCAAAGCGGTCAAAGTAAAACCCATCGAAGCGATGAGACAGGAATGATAATGTGAATAATGTGAATAATGTGGATAATGTGCCAATAAGAATAATTGAATGATTAGTAATTTAATTGGCATATTGGCATATTAATAAATTAGCAAATTAGTATATATGTTTGATTTAGACAGGTGGCAGGAAATATGGATCACCATTACGCACAACAAATCACGGAGTGTGCTGACTGCTTTTAGCGTTTTCTGGGGAATGCTGATGCTGGTGCTGATGGTGGGATCGGGCAACGCGCTTGAACAGGGAATTTTTTCGCAGATCGAGGGGTTTGCCACCAATTCCTGTTTCTTCGAATCACAACGGACCACAGTTCCCTACAAAGGCTTCCGGAAAGGAAGGAGGTGGGATATGACCAACAGCGACATCCCCGTGATCAAAGAGAAGGTACAGGAACTGCAGTATATCTCCCCCATGCTGTTCAGCGGCGGCGG
>NZ_CALNAT010000021.1 GCF_937873925.1 uncultured Proteiniphilum sp.
TATGAGCCCAACGAGCTACCAACTGCTCCACTCCGCGATCTGTTTTTCTTTAATTGGACTGCAAAGATAGAACCTTTTTTTCAAAAAACAAAATATTTCACGATCTTTTTTATTTATGGCTGAAAAACCGTACTTTTGGAAAAATTTCCCCTTTATGTCAGATAGTATTGTACTCATACCTACCTATAATGAAAAAGAGAATATCGAAAATATCATCAGGGCGGTTTTTGCTTTGGAGAAAGATTTTCATATTCTGGTGATCGACGACGGATCTCCCGACGGAACGGCTTCCATAGTACACACCCTGATCTCGGAAGAGTTTACCGGTCGTCTGTTTATTGAAGAAAGAAAAGGAAAGCTCGGCCTGGGTACAGCTTATATCCATGGCTTCAAGTGGGCATTGGCACGCTCTTACGATTATATTTTCGAGATGGACGCCGATTTTTCACATAATCCCGAGGATCTTCCCAGACTATATACCGCCTGTTATGACGAAGGATATGACCTTTCCGTGGGATCGCGTTATTCTACCGGTGTAAATGTGGTAAACTGGCCTATGGGACGCGTCCTGATGTCTTACTTTGCATCGAAATATGTGCGTTTCATTACCGGACTCAATGTAAAGGATACGACTGCCGGTTTTGTCTGTTACCGGCGGAAGGTATTGGAAACCATCGATCTCGACCGTATCAGATTTAAAGGATATGCTTTTCAGATCGAAATGAAATATACGGCCTATGTGCTCGGATTCAGTATAAAAGAAGTTTCCGTGATCTTTGTGAACAGAAGACTCGGTACCTCGAAGATGAACTCGAGCATTTTCGGCGAAGCATTTTTCGGTGTGATTGACCTGCGCTGGCGCAAAGCCACCGGGAAAATAAAACCGCAGTCTGAACTAATTGCTCATACATCATGATTCTTATTCATAAGGCTATAATTATCAACGAGGGAAGCAGTTTTACCGGATCACTGCTTCTGGAAGGCGAGAGGATTTCCCGTATTTTCAGGGAGGAGGTACCGGAAGCGGTATTGAATGCCTGCCGGCAGGTGATTGATGCCCGCGGCCTGTGGTTGATCCCGGGTGTGATTGACGACCAGGTACATTTTCGCGATCCGGGACTGACACACAAAGGAGATATCCATACCGAAAGCCGTGCGGCAGTGGCGGGAGGGGTGACTTCCTACATGGAAATGCCCAACACAAATCCTCAGACGGTCACCTGGGATGCTCTTTGCCAAAAGAGGGAGATGGCTGCCGGAAAATCGATTGCCAATTTCTCATTTTACCTGGGAGCTACCAATGATAATATGGAGGAACTGAAAAAAGCGGATCATAAGCAGATATGCGGAGTCAAGGTTTTTATGGGTTCCTCCACCGGGAATATGCTGGTGGATAACGATAAAGCGCTGCAGCGGATCTTTGCCGAAGTCGACACGCTGATTGCCACCCATTGTGAAAAAGAAGAAATCATCAGACGAAATATCGATCTTTATAAGAAAGAATATGGTGAATTTATTCCCGTCAAATATCATCCGCTGATCCGCAGTGCGGAGGCGTGTTACCAGTCGTCCGCCCGGGCCGTGGAATTGGCCGATAAATACGGCTCGAGGCTGCATGTACTGCATCTCTCTACTGCGCGTGAAACGGGCCTGTTTGATAGGAAGCCGTTAGAAGAGAAAAAGATCACGGCTGAAGTATGTGTACACCATCTTTGGTTCACGGATGCGGATTATGAAAAGCTGGGAACACGGATAAAATGGAACCCTGCCGTAAAAACAGCAGAAGACAGGGATGCTTTGCGGGAAGCATTGAAGACCGGTAAACTCGATGTCGTAGCCACCGATCATGCACCTCATTTGTTGAGTGAAAAAGAGGGTGGCGTTTTACAGGCTGCTTCGGGAGGACCGCTTGTGCAACATTCCCTGCAGGTCATGCTTGAACTGGTAAAAAAAGGATTCTATACCAAAGAACTGGTAACGGAAAAGATGTGCCATGCACCGGCACAATTGTTTCGGGTGAAGGAGAGAGGCTTCATCAGAGAGGGTTATTATGCCGATCTCGTGTTGATAGATCCCGCCAGGCCCTACACTGTCACCTCAGGGAACCTGTTCTATAAATGTGGTTGGTCGCCTTTTGAAGGGGAGACGTTCGGTTGTTCCGTATATACCACTTTCGTCAACGGAAATAGGGTCTACCAAAACGGGAAGGTGACTGAAGGAGTGTTTGGAAAAGCACTTGAATTCCACAGATAGCAAAAGGGTTCAGTCCGTTCATTATAATTAACCCCTTTTGTTACGGGATATGACGGACTTTTACTATTTTTGTGACGTAATTTCCATTAAAAAACCTTTACGAGTGAGATTTTTATTTACGGTGCAGGGTGAGGGGAGAGGGCACTACACGCAGGCGCTATCCCTGGCTGCTATCCTTCGTAAGCACGGGCACGAAGTGATTGCCGTGCTTATAGGAAAAAGTGATTCCAGGCAAACCCCGGCTTTCTTCATCAATAAGATCGAAGCTCCCTTGTTTGAATTCAGCAGCCCTAATTTCACCTCTTTCTACAAGCAGAAACGTCCCAATATTCTGATAAGCATGGCGAATAATATTTCCCGCCCTTTTGTTTTCAAGGACAGCCTGCAATTCATCAAACAGAAAATAGAAGAACTCAAACCCGATAAGGTGATCAATTTCTATGAGATGATCACCGGTATGGCGTATGGTATTTACCGCTTCGATAAAAAGATGGGAATAGAGATGATCACCCTTGCACACCAGTATGTACTGCTCAATCCTCACTATAAAACGACAGCCGACCAGGATGTGAAGTTCTATTTCCTGCGGATGCTTTCCAGGATCACCTCCACCCGGGCATCTAAGATCCTGGCGCTCTCCTTCAGGGATATGCCGGGGTCGAAACAGAAGAAGATCGTGACCGTTCCGCCTTTATTGCGAACCGAAGTGTTTCAGGTCGCACCTTCCGAAGGTGATTATATCCACGGTTACATGGTGAATGCCGGCTATTTTGACGAGGTGTCGGAGTGGCATAAAAAACATCCCGGCATTCCGTTGCGTTTTTTCTGGGATAAGAAAGGGGCGGAAGAGGTGACGCAGGTCGATGATAATTTCATTCTGTATAATCTGAATGATGAACGTTTCCTGTGGAGCATGGCCGGCTGTATGGGTTATGCCACCACATCGGGGTTTGAATCTCTGTGTGAAGCTCTCTATTACCGCAAACCTGTGCTTATGGTTCCCGTGCATGTGGAGCAGGAGTTCAACGCTTACGACGCAGGCCTCTCGGGAGTGGGTATTTCAGCGAAAAAATTTAAATTGAACAAGTTGATCGAATTTATACCCGAATACGCACCCGATGAGAATTTCAGGGAGTGGGTACATCAGGCCGAAGCCCGGTTTATCGGTGAAATCTGCGGGTAAATGCCAGTTCTCAGAGAGTTATAGTTCAATTGAAACTTCAGTATTAACTTATCTTTGGCACTAATATTCAATTACATCCAATATGTCGACTCACAATATATTATCTGCTATCTGATTGAAATAATCTATCGATTGTTTTATCCGGGGCAGGTTGTTCTCCCAGTCC
>NZ_CALNAT010000022.1 GCF_937873925.1 uncultured Proteiniphilum sp.
TTGTTAATCCCACGCTGTTGTCTTTATTTTGAAACAAAGTTTTTTGTACATTTGCTTGTTAGTAGAAGAATAGGGTGAAAAAACTATATTTCATATTACATCTTTTTTTACTGTTGATGCTGGCGAACTCTTGTATGTCGACAGTAAAAATAACTTCTGTCGTGGAAAAAGACAGGGAAGGGGATTTCTTGTTAAAGTGGGAAGTAAGCCCTGATCAGGAGGGTGATATAGATATTTACACTTCTCTCACCGACAGTTCACTTACCAGTTTTATGCCCCTTACCTCCAGGAAGATTACCGATCAGGTATTGAGGGTGAGTCCTACCGGCTCGGGGTTGAGGGAATACTTTATACTTCGTACGGGCGGCGTTTATTCGGGTGTGGTTGCTAATAGAACCATAGAGATGAACAATATAAAGAATTTCAGAGATGTAGGGGGATATTTCACTGCCGATAACCGCCAGATAAAATGGGGAGAGATTTATCGTTCGGCCGATTTAACCAATGCTACTTTGTATGATCAGGAAAGAATACGCAGGTTAAACATCAAAACGATCATCGATTTCAGATCGGACAGAACAGCGAAGAAATATCCTCTCCTTCTTCATCCTTCCATACGGAAAATAGCCTTGCCGCTGGCTCCTATGGATGCTGAAAAACTGGATGAGCAAGTGAGGGATGAGCATTTCGATAGAAGTGATGCCATCCGTTATGTACAGGAATCGTATGTAGATATCGTGGAAAATCATAAGGAGCAATTTGGAGAGATGTTCGATTTGCTGACCAACGACAGCAATTATCCTATCCTTATGACGGAATCACTGGGTAAGGATGGCGTAGGGTTGGCTTCCTATTTCATACTCTATGCTTTAGGTGTGCCGCCTGGCACATTGGAGGATGATTACATGCTTTCAAATCGGGAGATCGATCCCGCAAAAGCGAAAATTGACGCCCGAAATCTTTCGGAACCCCTGCAGGAAGCTGTTACCGCTATGCTCTCCGTCAACAGGGCATACCTGAACTATGTTATCGAACATATAAAACAGAAATACGGTTCGGTGGACAATTATCTCGAAAAGGAACTTCGGGTTACCGTAGGAAAGAAAAATTTGTTACGGAAATACCTGCTTTACCAATTCTGATATTTATTCAGCAAATTTGGGTATTTTCTTTCAGACTTTTTCCCGCCACGGCATAATGCAAACAAGTTTGCTTTCTGCACATTGCTTAATGAAATAGTTCAATTTATTTTCATACCTTTGCATCCGATTTTAAAATAAAAATCGAAGGTTGTCATTGAATTCTCTCTCATCTTTAGTAAGTGCTTTTGTGGTTATGGGGTAAGGAGAAGCATCAATACCCATACACGCTAAAAATATTTATAAAATGAGTACATTTGAAGAATTGGGAGTGATTCCGGAGATCCGGCAGGCTATTACGGAATTGGGATTCGAAAATCCAATGCCGGTACAGACTGAAGTGATCCCGCAATTACTTTCCCACAAGAGAGACATTATCGCCCTGGCCCAGACCGGTACGGGCAAAACGGCCGCATTCGGGATCCCCGTCATCCAGAAAACAGATCTTACACTTTTATCGCCGCAAACCGTAATCCTTTGTCCTACGAGGGAGTTGTGCCTGCAAATAGCGGGAGACCTTACCGATTTCTCCACCTATGTGGAAGATATCAAAATACTTCCCGTCTATGGAGGATCGAGCATTGAAAGCCAGATCCGGACACTGAAAAGAGGGGTTCACATCATCGTGGCGACCCCCGGCCGGCTTATCGACCTGATCAACCGCAAAACGGTTTCGCTTAAGCATGTGCATACCCTTGTACTGGATGAAGCCGACGAGATGCTGAATATGGGTTTTTCGGAAAGTATTGATGAGATACTTTCCAATGTACCCGGCAGTCGCTCTATGCTGCTTTTCTCGGCAACGATGCCGAAAGAGATTGAGAAAATCACCCGCAAATATATGAGTGATCCGGTGGAGATCACCATCGGCAGAAAGAATGAGGGCGCCCAGAACGTGAGACATCTCTATTATATGGTGCATGCCAAAGATAAATATCTCGCGTTAAAAAGGATCGTGGACTATTATCCCAATATATACGGGATTGTCTTTTGCCGGACGAGGAAGGAGACACAGGAAATTGCGGACAAACTCCTTCAGGACGGATATGATGCCGATTCTTTGCATGGCGACCTGTCACAGGTGCAGCGTGACTATGTAATGAATAAATACAGAAACCACAATCTCCAGTTACTGGTAGCTACCGATGTGGCCGCCCGGGGACTGGATGTGGATGATGTAAGCCATATCATTAACTTCGGATTACCCGATGATTACGAAGTATATACCCACCGTAGCGGCAGGACCGGCCGCGCCGGAAAGACGGGAACCTCTATCTCCATCATCCATATAAAGGAAAAAGGGAAGATTGCGCAGATCGAAAAACTGATCCACAAAACATTCGAAAAACGAGCTGTTCCCAAAGGAGACCTGATCTGTGAAAAACAATTATTCAATTTTGTGGATAAAATTGAGAAAGTAAAGGTCAATGAAGAGGAGATAGACCGGTTGTTACCCTCCATTTTCCGTAAGTTGGAATGGCTCGGAAAAGAGGATATCATTAAACGGGTCGTATCGCTTGAATTCAATCGTCTGATTGAATATTACAGGCAGGCGGAAGAAATCTACGAACCGGAAGAAAGATCATCGAAAAGCAGAAGAGAGAATGCCCGATCGGAGAGAACGGGCAAACGTCAGAAAAACGGGGTGCAACCTGAGAAAGGATATGCCCGCTTATTTATCAATATGGGAAAGATGGACGGAGTGAACCCTGCCACGCTGATGGGATTTATCAATGAGCATGTGAAAGGCAAAGTCCCGGTGGGCAGGATCGACCTGATGAAAAATTTTTCCTTTTTCGAAATACCGGAAGAGCTTGCCCCGAAAGTGGTGAAAACTTTCAGGGGGATGTATATCGAGGACAGGAGACTGGTTGTCGAAGTCTCCCGGGGAGAGAATGAACCGCAAAGGGAGAAGAAGCATTTTTTTGAATCTTTCGAAGGGAAGAAAAAGAAAAAATATACACAGAAAAGATAGTTAAAGGACATAAACCGCATAATTGTCCTGATTCTTAGGGAGGGGGGTATTTCACAATGTGATTTACCCTCTTTTTGATCATTGCCCCCATATCTGCAATCTTAATAACATCGTAACCAAACCGTAATCGATCTGTAACATTTATAAAAGACCTTTGTACCGAAAATCTAACGTAAGGAGTAATTTGTGATATATAGACTTGATTTGCCAAAATTGTCCGTTTTATTGTTTTTCCTTGCCTTTTCGGGATACGCTTATTCCCAGAGAGGCACTATCAAAGGAAAAATCCTGGACGCCCAGACCGATGAACCGCTCATAGGGGCATCGGTACTGATAAAAGGGACCACCAACGGAGCTGCCGCAGACTTAGACGGAAACTATATCATCCGGAATGTGGATGCAGGTACTTATACGCTCATCGCATCGTATGTTGCCTATCAAAGTGAAACAAAAACCGGAGTTGTTGTAGTAAGAAACAACGAAACCACGGTCGATTTTTTGTTGAGTACGGATGATATCAGCCTGCAGGAAGTGGAAGTGGTGGCACGGGCAAACCGGGAGAGTGAGAACATCCTGTTGATGGAGCAGCGGCAGGCGCTGGTGGCCACGCAGGCTGTCGGTGCACGGGAACTGTCGCGGAAGGGAATTGGTGATGCGCAGGCGGCTGTTGCCCAGGTATCGGGAATTTCCAAACAGGAAGGGATAAAGAATGTGTTTGTCCGCGGATTGGGAGACCGGTATAATGTGACTCTGCTCAATGGGTTTCCTATTCCTTCGGAAGATCCGGAATACAAAAATATAGCGCTCGGATTTTTCGGGACCGATATTATCCAGAGTATAAGCGTAAACAAAGTATTCAGCAGCAGTAACTACGCCGATGTAGGAGGGGCTGGTATTGATATTACTTCCAAGGAATTGGTCGGTGATTATGCACTCAGTGTCGATCTTTCGGCAGGGCTTAATACATCGGCTTTCGGCAGCGATTTTTTGCGCCAGCAGGGTTCCGGTTATTTCGGATTTGCCAATACGGAAAGGCCGGCCACAAATCAATTTACCTTTCAAAACAGCCTCGATCCTAAAGTCGTGTCGTTACCCCTTAATCATAGTTACGGCATTTCGGGCGGAAAATCGTTTCGTCTGGGAGAAAATCCGTTCTCATTCTTTATAGTAGCTTCTTACAGTACCGATTATTCTTATACGGAAGAACAGGTACGAAACTCTTACACAGACGGAACGATCTGGCAAGATCAAAAAGGAGATAAATATTCTCAAAATATCAACCAACTCTTGCTTGGAAACGCGACGTACGACATTCACCGCAAACACAATCTACAATATAATTTCATGCTGGTTCATGCCAACGACCAATATGTAAGCGAATATCAGGGAGTAAATGCCGAGCGTCATCAGGATAGTCCCGACTTTTTAGGGTTTTTGAGGAGACAGCAGGCAAATGATAATTTATTGGTAGTAAATCAATTAATGTCCGATTGGGAATTGGCGAAGCCACTGAAACTGAGCGCAGGCGTTTCTTACAATACGGTAAAGGGTTTGGAGCCCGACAGGAGGGAGAACTATCTTTCACGACAGGATGACGGAACGTATGTCCTCACCGGAAGCAACCGGCAAAAGCGCTTCTTCTCTACACTCCAAAGCAATGATATAAACGCGGAAACGGTTTTGACATACAAATTGGGCGACCGTTTTAATAGCGGTAACTCGATGTTGAAAGTGGGATACAACGGACGTTTTGTGGATGATGAATTTGAAGCTGTTGAGTATAATTTTGATGCAGTGGGCGGAACCTATCCGATTGAAAGTTTGAGGCTGGACGATTTGTATAACGAGCAAAATATGACGGACGGACGGTTCAGTATGGCTATCGGCCCTTCTAACACGTATCATGTAACCAAATACGTTCATTCCGGATTTGTGGAAGCGTCGTACCAATTATGGGATAATCTCACAGGGAATGCCGGTGTGAGAGGCGATAGGGTGGATATGACCGTAGATTATAACGTGCAACATGTTTCGCCGGGGAAAAAACCAATCAGGAAAAACTATTTCTTACCAAGCGTAAACCTGAAGTACGATCTGAACGGTAAAAATTCCATGCGCCTGGGTATAAATAAGACCTATACGTTGCCCCAATCGAAAGAAATATCTCCTTACCAATACGTAAACATATCGTTTACCAGCCAGGGTAATCCTAACCTCAGGCCGTCGGATAATTACAACGCGGATTTGAAATGGGATTATTATATCAGCCCCAACGAATTATTTTCAATAACGGGTTTCTATAAATATATTGTCAATCCGATCGGCCGTGTTGACCAGGGAAATTCGGCAGGATTACTTACCTACGACAATATCGGTGATCATGCCCTGGTGGGAGGTGTGGAACTTGAACTTCGAAAGAATATCTTTAATCGGTTCAACACCCAAACGGACCAGATGAACAGGCTCTCTGCCGGATTGAATGCTTCTTATATTTATACCAATCTTGAATTGGATATTCTCAATACCGATCCCAGAAACAGCGGGTTGGAGGGTGCCTCGCCTTTCCTCGTGAACTTCGACCTGTCGTACAACTATACTAAAAAAGAGAGAAGTCTTATTGCTTCTTTCATTTTTAACTATTTCAGCAGTCGAATTCATACTATTGGTGCAGGGGGCTATAATGATATTATTGAGGAAGGTGTGGCTACACTCGATTTTGCAGCGTCGTACAAATTCACCCAACATTTTTCTTTAAAAGCCAAAGCTTCTAACTTGTTGAATCCGGCCTATCAACTGACACGTGAAAGTAGTTCGTCGAACGGCAATGTGATATTGAATGAATTTAAAAAAGGACAAAATATGAGTTTAGGAGTAAGCTACGAATTTTAATTGCTGAATATTTTATCACACTAATTTTATTAACTAATTTATCAAACGAGATGAAAAAGATTTTTTTAAGTTTTATGATGTTTGCTCTTATGTTGACACCGGCTGTCCTGACTTCCTGTGAAAATGACGATCCGGATGATGATAATGATGACAGGGAGCTCGTTCACAAACTTGCTGACCAAGGTGTCCTTATGGGCAAATTGAAGGACAAATTAGAATTGAAAACTAGTACAGAGTATGCATTGACAGGTAATTTTATTGTGGAAGAAAATGGCGAATTGCATATTCCCGCAGGTACGATAATTAAAGCCAATGAAGGTTTCGGAAACTATATTCTCGTGCTGCAGGGCGGTAAGATCTTTGTAAACGGGACAGCGCAAGCGCCTGTTACTATGACTGCCAATAAAGCGAATGCGGCACAAGGCCACTGGGGTGGACTGATCATCAACGGTCGTGCACCGCTTGCAGGCGGAACTACCGGAACTACCGAAATCAACACTGAATACAAATATGGTGGGACTAACGTCGCCGATAATTCCGGATCGATCTCTTATCTGAAACTGGAATATACCGGAGCACGTTCGAGTGCCGATGTAGAACACAATGGCCTTACATTGAACGGGGTGGGTAACGGTACAAAAATGGAAAATATATTTATACCGGATGGTGCCGACGATGGAATCGAATTCTTCGGTGGTTCGGTAAACGTAAAGAACCTGTTGGTAGTGAATTCCGATGATGAT
>NZ_CALNAT010000023.1 GCF_937873925.1 uncultured Proteiniphilum sp.
GATCTCGATTATAAACAATTAAAAATCAACTGGATCTAAGTGTCCAGTAGTGAAAAATTATCAATAATGAAACCGACATGATTGAAATAATCATTAAACACCCGCAGGGGAATGATTATTTTAGATGTAAAAGGTTCCATATAGCAACAAGAAAAATAAGATAATCATATGAAACGAGCATGATAATCATCATCACACAAGTGGATGATCAAAAGCGAGTTCCATACGATACCTTTGAAAATAAATAATTTTAATCGTATGAAAATAAAGATATATTATATTTTGGTGTTGTTTATAGTGACATCAATAATAGGATGTGAATCAGACGATTCATTTTTAAGAGAAAATCCTTTCACGTTTTACACAGTTGATAATGCTTTCTCTACCTCTGCTCAAGTTGATCAGGCTTTAATAGCCAATTACTCTTATTTACGCAGTTTGTGGGCAAACCCGAACGGAGCTGCATGGATATATGATTTTAGAGGGAATGGTACAGATATGTATGATGTAGCAAACATACGGAGTAGTTCCACTTTTAACAATTATGGTGAGATCAACCCTTTAAAAGACAATTTTTATCAAATATTTAATGCGTTTTATGGGGTAATTGCGCGGGCGAACCTTACCATATATTCAGCAGAATTACCACAGGTAACTTGGGCCTCAGAAACGGATAAAGCATACGCTCTGGCCCAAGCCCGTTTTTTTCGAGCTTTTGCTTATAAAAATTTGGGCGAACTTTTCGGGGGTATACCTATTGTGACCGAAATCGTTACAACTCCACGTTATGATTTTGAAAGAACTACACGCATCGAGACCTATCAGTATGCTATTGATGAGATGGAAGCTATTGAAAATGATTTGCCGGAAACAACAAATAGCGGAGGACGACTTGTTCGCGGGGCAGTACAACATAACCTTTGCGAGTTGTACCTCGCCCTGGGTATTCAGATGGCAGCTGAAGGAAATACAAGCGGCGCTCAGACTGCATTTACCAAATCAATTACCTATGGAGATAAGGTGATTAACGGAGGTATTTATTCCTTAATTAATTCTCGATATGGTAAAAGAAAAAATGAAAATGCTATCATTATGAATGTATATAAGGATGGTGTGACCAATTCAATAATTGATACACTGATGTTCTCAACAAATTATTATTGGGATTTGTTTCAGGAAGGAAACGTGAACTATCAGGACGGTAATACTGAATGTATATGGGCAATGCAAATAGATTATGCTGCATACAGGGCCGGTGACACAAAATCCAGATTGCCCCATACCCGTGCTTTTGTTCCTGTTTTCCGTGTATTGTCGGCACACATGAAAGGGACTTTAGAAGATCTTGGTGGTCGCGGCATTTCTATTACTATGCCTACAATGTATACTAGAGATAGTATTTGGAGTGGAAAATTCAATACGGATATGCGGAATTCTGACATATGTTTCCGGCGCAGGTTTAAAGGGAATGTGGCCTCGTCTCCTTATTATAAAAAAGTTATTCCCTGGGATTTCATTTACAACGGCGACCCCAATGCAAATACAAATACGAACAACAAAAGTATAATGCATCCAATATCTTGTAAAGTTACCACCGACAAGTTTACAGGGGTAAGTGATGGCGAAGACATGAGTTATTTGTTTCGGGATGATTATTTCATTCGTCTGCCGGAAACAATCCTGCTTCGTGCAGAAGCTAAACAACGAAGCGGGGATAAAACCGGCGCTGCCGCAGACATCAATTTGTTGAGAGTTAGGGCTCAATGTTCGTATTTGGTCACAGCTTCCGATATGGATGATGATTTCAACATGATTCTTGATGAACGTGCCAGAGAATTGATGTATGAAGAAAGTAGATGGAATACCTTGCTACGCATGGGGGGAACAACTGCGGTAGATCGCATCAGAAAATATGCATATTGGCCAGTAGCAAAAACGACATTGATATTTGATTACAATTTATGGCCTATCCCTCAAAAAGTAATTGATTCCAATACCGAAGTAAAATTGGATCAAAATTCAGGCTGGGAATAAAAAATAAAAGGTAGATCTTTTTAGTTTTAAAAATACATAATGAATGAAGAAAAGGATGTCTCGTTAGGGACATCCTTTGTCCAGGTTAATTAATTTAAACTTTTTTATATGAAAAGGATTATTTTTTCTATTTTATTTTTGGCCATAGGGATTGCTGTTTCTGGTCAAATCAAGGGATACTTGATAAAACAAAATATTCCATATTATAATGAGGAAGTCAGAAAATCAGATAGTTATATTTATGAAAGATGCCTTTTGGATATTTATTATCCTGAAAATGTCAAGGGTTTTCCTACCATTGTATGGTTTCATGGAGGTGGATTAACAACAGGAGATAAATCCAAATCATTTCCATGGGAGCTTGCAAAAAATGGAGTGGCTGTTGTATCTGTCAACTATCGGTTGTATCCCAAAGTTAAATGTCCAAAATATTTGGAAGATGCTGCATCTGCTGTCGCCTGGGTTTTCTCTCATATAAAAAGTTATGGTGGCGATCCAAAATTTGTCTTCGTGGCCGGACACTCAGCGGGAGCATATCTCACTAATATGTTAGGATTAGATAAAAGGTGGTTATCCGCGTATCATATTGATGCTGATAGTATTGCCGGTTTATTTTCCGTAAGTGGTAATGGCATTACACACCAGGCCATAAGAGATGAGCAAGGGATTTCGAATAAAATACCAGTTATAGATAAGTATGCGCCACTGTTTCATGTTCGGGCTGATGCACCCCCTCTTTTCCTTATGACAGGTGATCGGGAAATGGAGTACATTGGAAGATATGAAGAAAATGCATATTTTATGCGAATGATGAAACTGGCAGGGCATAAAAAAACAATTTTATATGAGTTTGATGGCTATGGTCACGATATTACAATACCTGCATTTCCATTGATGTTAAAACAGGTGAATATCATTTGTGGACAAATCAAGAAAACTGATTAAATTTGAAACAAAAACAACGGTTGGGAACACAGGTAAATCCCCGTTTCTAACTTTTATATTACCTTTAGCATTGTCATACCCCCGCTTTGAAGTAAGGGTATGACTTTGCATAGAGAAATACATATCAATAAAAAACTATGAAGACAACTATCTGCCTGATTTTATTTCTTTTTTTGTTTTCGTGTTCAAACTCCAAAAACGAGATTTCTGAAATAAGTTACAGTCATTTGAAAGAGAATTTTCAGAATCCCCCGGCCGAATCCGGGGTAAACTGCTGGTGGTGGTGGCTCAATGGCAACGTAAACAAAGCGGCCATCACAAAAGATCTGGAAGCGATGAAATCGAAAAATTTCCAGGGAGCGATGATTTTCGATGCCGGCGGCCACAACCAGCGCGGCAATAAAGACATCCGGACCGGGCCACTGTACGGAACAGATGAATGGAACGAACTTTTTGTATTTGCTCTTGACGAAGCTGAACGGCTGGGACTGCAAATGGGGTTCAATATCCAGAGCGGATGGAACCTGGGAGGGCCGATCGTAATCCCACAATACACTGCCAAACAGATTACCTGTTCCGAAACCAAAATTTCAGGAAACAAAAAAGTGACCGTAAAACTGGAATTACCAAAAATCAGGAAGGACTTTTATAAAGACATTGCAGTGCTGGTTTTTCCGGTAAATGCAGAACAAAAAACCAGCGAAGTGATTTCCGACCTCGATTTAAAACTGGGATACCATGAGCTTGGCGGATCTGCCCCTGATACCCGGTTTTTGCTGGGCAACATCTCCCGTAACAAAACAAACAGCCCGGACAAAACAAGTTACATCGTAAAAAAGGAAGACATTTTAAACCTGACTTCCAAAATGGACAGTGAAGGTAACCTGGATTGGGAAGCGCCGGAAGGTGAGTGGAGTATTTTGCGTGTCGGTTATACCTGCACCGATGCACACGTTTCCACATCGAGCGGCAACTGGCAGGGAAGTGTACTGGATTACATGAGCAAAGAAGCCTTCGATTTTTACTGGAATACTGTTGTCGAACCTATTTTCAAAGCTGCCGGACATCATGTGGGGACAACATTAAAATATATGGAGACCGACAGTTGGGAATGCGGGGGTATGAACTGGACCGGTAATTTCCCTGAGGAATTTGAAAAATACCGGGGATACGATTTATTGAGCTATTTGCCAATTGTTGCCGGGTATGTGGTTGACGATATAAATACATCCAATGCTTTTCTGTCCGATTTCAGAAAAACGTTGGGCTATTTAGTTGCCAATAACCATTATGCACATTTTGCAGAATATGCACATCAGTATAATATGGGGATTCAGCCCGAATCGGCAGGACCGCACGCAGGCCCGATAGACGGGATAAAAAACTACGGGTTCAGCGATATTGTGATGAGCGAATTCTGGTCGCCCTCTCCGCACCGTCCTTTGCCGGAGAACCGCTTTTTTCTGAAACAGGCTTCGTCGGCAGCCCACATTTACGGGAAAAAGATTGTGGGGGCCGAATCGTTTACTACCATTGGTCCGCACTGGAACGATGAGTTGTGGTACGACCAGAAACCAGCCTTCGATCACGAAATTTGCGCCGGATTAAACCGGATGTACTTTCATACTTTTACCTGTTCGCCACCCGAAATGGGATTGCCGGGACAGGAGTATTTTGCCGGAACCCACATTAATCCACAGGTAACCTGGTGGGACCAATCGGCGTCGTTTATCGATTATATGCACCGGGTTCAGTCGGTAGTGCAAAACGGTAAATTCGTCGCCGATGTTTTGTATTATTACGGCGATCACGTACCTAACGTATTTCCTTTAAAACATTCTGATCCCGCCGGCGTTATGCCCGGTTTCGACTACGATGTAACGGATGAAACCATCTTTCTGCAACTGAAAATGAAAGACGGTAAAATTGTTGTTCCGGGAGGCATCGAGTATCGTGTGCTAGTCCTGCCTGATCATAAGGTATTGTCTCTTGACGTCCTGAAAAAAGTTGAAAAATTGCTTCGACAGGGGGCGCACATCATTGCTCATAAACCGGAGAAAATGGTTAGCCTGACTGGAGGCGAAAAAGGACAAAAACAGTTTCACAAACTGGCAGATAAAATCTGGGGAAATGAAATCTCTGAAAAAGGAGAAAAAAGACATGGAAAAGGACAGGTTACCTGGGGAATTACAGCAAAGGAATATCTTTTGGCGAAAGGAGTGCCGACCGATTTTGTTATTGAAGGGAACGACAGTAAAACGGATTACGATTATATTCACTACACCATTGGCGAAAGCGACGTCTATTTTGTAACGAATCAAACAACCGACAGAAAGAAAATAAATTGCCGGTTCCGTGTAGCAGGGTTACAACCCGAACTTTGGGACACTGTAACGGGCGAAATCCGCGAAGCACAAGCCTTCACCCAAAACGAAGGCTTAACAACCGTTCCTTTAACTCTGGAGCCTTACGAATCTGTTATCGTTGTGTTTAATAAGCCGATGGATAAAAACAGACAGGGTACGGCACAGCGGAATTATGCCGATTATAAGACTGTACAAAATATTACAGGAGCGTGGCAGGTAAATTTCGATACCCTGTGGGGAGGCCCGGCTTCGGTTACATTCCCCGAACTGATCGATTGGACAACCCACCCGAACGACGGGATCCGGTTTTATTCGGGTAGCGCCGTGTACAACAAAACTTTTACTATCGATTTTGAGTTTCGGCAGGATAAAGAGTATTTCCTGCAACTCGAAAATGTAAAAGACATAGGCATTGCGGAAGTAAAAATTAACGGGAAAGAAAAAGGAGTGCTTTGGACAAAACCATTCCGTATTGAAATCAGCCGGGAATTACAACCGGGAGAAAACAAGCTGGAGATTAAAGTAATAAATTCATGGTACAACCGGGTTGCAGGCGATGAAATGTTCCCGGATAAAAAACAATATACAAAAACGAATATCGTACTGATAAACGATTTCAGGGGAAGGCCCAAGCAGGAAATTCCCCTGGAGCCATCAGGGTTATTAGGGCCTGTAACCATTGAGGAAATGGTGGATTAATTTTTTATCTCTAAGTATCCCCAATGGAGTTCAACTGAGTTGTCCGGTTGGAATTGACATTAGCCAGTTGAAAAGCCTGATAAACTTTTAATCCATGTTTGCCCTGTCGCACGAATCATAGCAACTATTATTTTTGGGAAATCAATCTAAGCCAATTACATCAATCACCCTCCATGTGGCAATCCATTTTCAGGCAGGTATCCAAATTTATTCCGGTTCCATACGATTGAGAATCCGAATAATACCTTGCCGTACTTTTTCCAATTATATGCTGCGGTCGGGGCCACCATAGTTGATTATTTCAATAGCATCGGGAAGAATACGAATTCCAACCCAAAATTTGCTATTCTTTTTAATTTTGAACAAAATAAATACGATACAAAAAGCAATAATCGGGTAGTATACGCTTTATAATCGCATTACATTTGCACGATTAAATTGATATAAATATGGTCGAACATATAAAATTAGGTAGTACCTCTGAAGAGAGAAAAAGAAAACTCTGCTCTTTAATAAGATCAGGAGAAATCACTTTAGGAGGATATAAAAAGAACAAAGGCTATGGAAAGCCGGACTACCATTCGAGGTAAACATTATCGAACATAAAATTGTCAAAAACGTTCCCCAAAGAATGAGGCGATGAAACAAAAACCCACATACAAAGAAGTCGACCAACACAAAGAGTTGTCGTATCTAAGCAAGCAAACTGTACTCGACAGAATGATCGACGAATTACCGAATACCCGACATCGAAATTTTGGAATGGCAGTTGAACGACAATAGTTTATCTGTTCAATATTCTTACTTTGACAGTCCTTTCGGCGAAGTGCTGATAGCCAACACACCAAAAGGGGTTTGTTATCTTGGCGTTGTAAATGACCAGAGCGGATATGTGGCTAACGACTTTGAAAAAAGATAACCGCCCGTGATTACTTGAATAGTAAAATGAATGAACCTTTGGACATCTTTCCAGACCGAAATTTGGCGGCGGTTGTTGTATATTCTATTCGGAAAAGTTATAACCTATGCAACACTTGCCGGGCGCAATGACCATTCACGGGCTGCCGGGGCTGCTAATGGTCAAAATCCTATTTTTTTGGATTGTCCCCTGTCACAGGGTGGTTTACACAAACGGTAAATTCGACCGCTATTCATGGGGAAGAGATATAAAAACGAGGTTTCTGGCATGGGAGTTTGTCAATAGCAAAATTTAGAATTACCTCAAATGATACTATATGATAAAGATTCGTCTCTGCTGATCGGACACTTGAAAGGTACGAGTTTCCAGGTGGACATTTGGCAAAAATTAGTTCGTATCCCCGAAGGTAAATTATCAACCTGTGGTTCACTTGTTCCCAGCTTTAAGGGCGCACAAGCAATCGGTACTGCGGTCGGTTCAAATCCGGCCAGTATTTAAGTATTAAACACGCAAAGAAAATGCTAATAGAAACCCGTGCAACACCATTCGATGCCACCCACGAATTAGGATTTTCCGGCACAAGCCGCCTGCATGACCTGTTTGTAAACATTGAAGGAATGACCCCAGGAGAATATAAAAACGGCGGGGCGAACCTGTCAATCAATTATGCCTTTGCAGATACTCCGTTCGGTACCGTTATTATAGCTTCCACAGAAAAGGGAATATGCCATATGACATTTGCAGACAAAGGCCAGGAGGAAGCATTAGAACGCCTTAAAAGTTCATTCCCAAATGCTAAGTACAATCACTTCCTGGATATGAAACAGCAAAACGCTCTGTTCGTATTTACACAGGACTGGAGTAAGTTAAACGAGATAAAGTTACACTTGAAGGGTACAGAATTTCAGCTTAAAGTATGGGAAACCTTGCTTAAAATCCCTTCTGGTGGCCTTACCACATACTCAGACTTGGCTGTTAAAGCAGGATATGAAGGCGCACAAAGAGCCGTTGGAACAGCATTAGGTGGCAAATCCGGTTGTGTTTTTAATACCTTGCCACCGTGTCATAAAAGCCACCGGGATAATCAGAAATTATCACTATGGAGAAGCAAGAAAAAACGCTATCATCGGCTAGGAGGCTGCCAAAAAAGAAGCTATAACGGAATCCTTGACTATTAACGATGAAAAAAAAGCTGTCATTCGTTCAATGAACAGGAAAAAATGATATGATTATAACAGCGAATAGAAGGACTGATAATACCAGCCGCCATATCCAAAATTGTGCTATAACTATAGATTCGCTACAAATGGGTTTTCTAAGCCATAATTTCTTGGAATAGTCTATTTATTAGTATTCTTAAAACGTTTGAGATACTCATAATTTCTTGGCCATACCTCTTCTTTCGAGTCCCAAAACTGTTTGGTCACATCAGGTTGTATAGGGATTAGATGCTCAACCGATTTAAGTTTTTGCCATGGAGTTTTACCGTTTAATGATGAGTGGGGTCTTTTTTTATTATAAAACTCTTGCCATTCAATAGCTAAATATTCCAAGTTCAAAGAGTCATCAGATAGATCAAATAAAGACCAGAACTCCACCTTGTCGGTTTGCTGGGTTCTTTCAACTTTCCCGTTCAGGTGAGGTGTTTTAGGTTTTATCGGTCTGAACTTGATAAAATGCTCATGGAGTTCATACTGAAAATCATAATTGAAAAATTCCGTACCCCAATCTGTTTGAATTCGCTGGATTGGAAATTCAAATGTATCAATTACTTCGCTCAAAAAATGAATAGTATTTTCTACTTTCTTATTGGGATAAATCCGGATAGTTTTCATCCGGGTACAATCATCGATGGCTGTAAATTGATAGGCTCCTTTCCATATTTTAGTAGCATCCAGCTGAACCCTTTCGCCTGGAATCTCCTTGTTGTATCGTTTGTAATCGGACTTCTTTCGCCTTTTCACTATTGGTGAAACATTGTTATTAGATAATACTCTCCAGACAGTCATAGGGGAAAGTCTGATGTTTTTTCTCAACAAATGGATTGAGATACGTTGAGCACCCCATTTCTTTTTCCTTCGAAGTTCAAGGATAAGTAATTCAATTTCTTTTGAAACCTTTGTGTTTGTGAGGTTTTTAGGGCGTTTCGGCTTATCGGACAATCCAGATTCTCCCTCTTCACTATACCTTTTAATCCAACGGTACATGGTCGACCTGGCCACTCCACACCGGAGTGCAGCCTTCGATACAGAACCTACATCCTGATACACTTTAAGCCAATTTTTACGTGCTTTTATTTGCCTTTCATTATCCTTCATAAATCGGAAGATAATTGTTTTTTATAAGACTCAAAAAATAAATTTGTAGCGAATCTATTGATACTTTACAGATGATATCTGGTTCCGGTTTTGTTGTTGATCGTACGTTTTATTTGCTTTGAGTTGTTGGACAATATAATCGGCAATGTCGTAACCGGCCTTAACCCGGATCAGGTCGGATATCTCATAGGCTTTATTGAAAGCGCAAAGCCACCAGTCCTCGTCTTTCTGCAGGTCACATCTTTTACTGTTAAAAACTTCCCTATTGTCATCATCCAATAGATAATCAGCCAGACTGGTCTTAGGATAATCCTCCTTGTACTCTTTACACACTTGTTCAATACCCGGAATAGTATTTAAATTTTCTTCCTTCAGATTACAGGTCATTATCCGATGGTAGTCTCCATACTTATTTGCTCCTAACGCTATAATGTTATAGGCGAAAATAAATGTATCGTCTTCGGAAATAACATAGTATTTCCATCCTGACCTTATGGGCAATGGCTCTGTCGACCTCGTATTCTCTTTCGTTGAAAATAGTTGAGGGTGGCTTATCGGCATAAAATTGTTCATGACTACGGTATCTGGCATCGGCAAAGAGATACCGGTTAAAATAGACTTCTGTTTGTATTTTACTTCTTCTTAATGGGTAGAGATCGTAAACGGATTTTTTTACCTGGTCGTAGTGGTAAATCCTTTTCTTATTAATTTCAAGGTATTCTTTCGCTCTCATAACAGATTTGTATTCTCTAATACGACATGAAAGACTTCTAATGAATTTCAGAGAATAATTACCCAAACAATCTTTTGTTGAGTCGCACCAATCAATCTGACAAGATTGATTATTCAATGTGCAGCACATAACCCGGTAACCGGCCCGGTTGGCCAGAGATTATGTAATAAGGTTTTTTGCGCAAAAGAATAACCAGATTCTGTCATTTACCTAATTCCTTACAAATTATCATGACGTGCATATAATGCACGTTGTGATAATGATTTGCACCTCTATTATAATTACTAAACGATTTTCGGGGAGCTATAGTTTTGTTATCGAAACAAGATATTTCGATAATGAAATGATGAGGTGGAGATTATGGATAGGGGTGGTTAATTTTGGTTGTTTATGGTAAAATGTTTGACTGAAGTTTGACCAAACAAAAAAATCACCTACGGTTTTTGACCGTAAGTGATTGAGCGGCAAACGAGACTCGAACTCGCGACCCTCAGCTTGGGAAGCTAATGCTCTA
>NZ_CALNAT010000024.1 GCF_937873925.1 uncultured Proteiniphilum sp.
CGATCAGGATGCTGTCGGGCGTAATTCTGAGGCGATAGGCTTCATCGGGATTGATGATTGCTTTGGGGATAGCATTCACCAATTTTTCGGAGACGAGGGAGGAATCGGGTACTCCCAGACGGAGGAGGTGCTGTCCGGAGAGGTCAATGGTGAGCATCTTCGGTTCCGGCAACAGCTGAAATGTTTCTTTCCTCTCTGTCGTGCTACAGGAGAGAAGCAATAGGGTGGTCAGCACGATGTATGTAAATATCTTCATGTACGGGGAAATAGTTATTTTTTGTCCTGAAATTCTGATGAGAAGGTGGAGGCGGGTAGTCCTGCCTCGTTGACCAGATTGCCTTCCGTGTAGGAATCCCAGCCATAGCGTACGAATGCGGGGCGGGACACTTTCTCGCAGGTCACCTCCAGACGGTTGGCCCTGATCATTGCTTTTGCCTGATAAAAAACCTTGTCTTCTCCTGCCAGTTCGATATTCCTTACAGCATTGTTATCCGACGTACGGAGAAGCTTTGTTTCACTAAAAGTGACAACCGCTTTTTCTTTCTCAAAGAATACCTCTCTGAAGAGCGGGCCACTTTTCAGAATGTTTTTTCCGTAGCTGTCGGCCAGTGCCCAGCGTGCCAGACGCTCTCCCACCTCCTTTTTTTGTCTGGGGTGGACATCGGTCCGGTTACCCAGATCAGAGGAGACTACCATTCCGGAGCGAGGAATCCGTTCCATCAGCCTGCGTTGACTGTCGCGGAAATGTCCCCAGGACTCACGCCCCGTCTCCATGCTCGAAAGCTGCACGTAGTAGAAAGGGAAGCGCTCTTCCCAGGCGTTGCGCCAACTTTCCACCAAGATAGGGAGTAGTTGTTCATGCAGTTCCACATTATTGGCGTTAGACTCACCCTGGTACCAGATAGCTCCGGCAACAGGATATTTGCTGATGGATGCCATTCCGGCTTCAAACAAGTAGGAGGGTTTGTAGGGATGTTGCTGGAGGGGATTCTCTTTCGCACGGGCAATGTTTTGCATCCCCCGCTCACGTACCCATCCGTCGATAAAATCATTACTGTTCCAGTTGGTGAAGAAATCGGCCATCAACGGATCCCGCTCCATCGTTCTGCGGTCAATCCACGCTTCGGTGGGAGACCCTCCGATAGCGTTCTGTATCAATCCTATCGGTACATTTAGCTCTTCCTGCAACATCCTGCCAAAATAGTAGGCAACAGCGGAGAACTGTCTTGCCGTGAGGCTGTCGGACAGCGCCCACGCTGCGGGACGGTAATAGCCCAGCCGGTTCACCTCTGCCAGCACGTTGTCGTTCCACTCTATGGCCACCGTGGGTGCAATCTCTTTCATGTCGAAAAAGCGAAGTTGCCTGTTGGCGGCACGAGGAATATCTTTCTGTGCTGTAGAGGCATCCTGTAGCCGAAAGGCCATGTTCGATTGTCCGGAGCAGATCCACACCTCGCCCACCAGGATATCGGTCAGGCGGATACTTCTTCCCTGGTTCTCTATGGTAGCGTTGTAAGGGCCACCTGCCTTCATCGGAGGAAATTCAACCGTCCATTTTCCGTTGTGGCCGGTTTGTGCAGTGCTTGTTTTTCCCGCAAAGCAGACGGTTACTTTCGTGGCTGCATCGGCGGTTCCCCAAAACTTTACCGGCCTGTTGCGCTGCATCACCATGTGGTCAGTGAATATCTCTGGCATCTGCAGGCCGCCGTAATCACCGGTGATGGCTCCGTAGACTGTCCGCGCAATGATGCCTGCTCCTTCGGTTGTGGGGTGGAGCGCGTCGGGAAAGAGGTCGGGCCGGTTGTACAAAGGCCTGTTCAGGTCGATCAGCGGCACACGGGTCACTGCTGCTACCCGTTCAATTTCCTGTTGTACTTGCTCGTACCACACCCGGGTGCTCGACTTGAAGCGGGGGTGCCAGCTAAAGATGGGTGTCATGCGACAGATCCACACCTTAGTAGCCGGATTTTTCTCTTGGAACGAACGGATCAGGTCTATGTAATCGCGGGTAAAGTCGTCCCGAAACTTTGGCCAGTTGCGGGGATCGGTGTCGTTCAACCCCAGGTGGATTACCACGATGTCGGGTTCGAAAGCGAGTGCTTGTTCAAATACCTTCAGCTTCCGGTAGGGATTGTGGCCTTTTTGTAACAGGGTGGCGCCGCTGTGTCCGAAATTCTCCACGCGGTACGTATTGCCTAGCAGTTGCTGCAGTTGGGCAGGGTAGGTGAATGCCCGGTCATCGATCTTGTAGCCGTAGGTGACGGAGTTTCCCACGCAGGCTACTTTCGTCCGTTCTGCAAAGAGCAGTGTCGGGATAAGAAACAAAACAAACAGTATACTTTTCTTTATCATGGGATATACTTACAGATAAGGTTTCAAAATCTCTACCCACTTCAGGTAACCTTCACCCATCAGGTGGAGACCATCATTGCTGTATCGGGGATCCAGCTTGTCACTCCCGGGTATTATGAAATGGCTGTAAAGGTCTACAAATATGATCGATTGGGATGTCGCTATCTCTTTCAAGCGCTCATTTAACGAAGCAATGGCTCTCCCGTGTCTGGTATGTCCTTCAAACATCCCGTAGCAGTCGTTCACGGGAAGTATGCTTTGCAGGTAGATTGCTGTTCTGGGTGACTCACACCTGATCCTGTTTACAATGTCGGCAGTCATTGACACAACCGTATCGGGGGAAGTGTTACGGGCCAGGTCGTTGATACCAATCAATAGGAATATTTTCGCCGGTTTGCCACGCAGCAAGGGGGCCAGTCTGTCCAGTATCCCTTCGCAGATATCTCCGCTGATTCCCCGGTTTTTTATGCGCGGATCGTTAAATAATTCTGCCCATTCACCGCCATTGGTGATGCTGTTGCCAACAAAAAGGATGTCTTTCTCTGTTACTGGCAGTTTCTCAAACAGGGAAGCACGTTGATGGTAGAAAGTGGAGTGGTTTCGTTGTTGGGCAATGGTTGTTGCCGTGGTACATGTAATGAAACACAATAACAGAATTTTTTTCATTCGGGTAAATGCTTGCGTCGTGCGCTGTATGTACAGAAAGTGAGAATAAACGCACTACTTCATTGAAAGGAAACCAAAGATAGCGATAAATAATTACCGCCATCTTTGGACCTGAGTTAATATATGAAAAGATTAGTATCCGGGTGTTTGCTCCAGGGCATCATCATTGTCGAGGAGACTCTTGTCTAGCGGCCACAATACTTTGTGTGTTTCTGTGGCTTCATTTAGAACCGGGTTGCCGTCGACACTTCCTTCCTGGGTGAAAACCAAGTGTTTTCCTCCTTTAGTGAGGGTCATTCTGCGTAAATCCCACCAGCGTTGACCTTCCTGTACGAATTCTTTGTCTTTCTCCCGCAGGATGGCTAATTCGTTTGTAGTGAAATCACTTGCCGTGAAGGTAAACTCACTACTCCAGTTTGCGCCGTATGCCCGCTGGCGTACTTTATTGATGTACTCTTCCACCTTTGTATTGTCTCCTTCCATATTGGCAATCTCTGCCAGGGACAGGTAAACCCAGGGGAGGCGGTAGAACACGAAATCGCCTACCCATTGACGGATGCCGTTCGAGTTGATGTATCCTATGTTCTTTTTCGTGGAAACTCCCCTATAAATAAGATTTCCATCGCTGTCTTTATTATAAGAGGGTAGGAAAGTAGCATTTCGTCGTGAGTCTTTTTTGTCGAATATCTCAAAAAACTGTTTGGTGTATTCGTAGCGTTGTTGGGAAGAGGAGGTTGCAATCTGTAAAGGGTCATCAAAAAGGGTGCCATCTTCCAGATAAGCATTTTTATTGGTTTGTCCGGTACCCACATTATAGATGTACTGGTTGACTGCGTTGGAAGCTTCTCCTTCTGCATACCGTATGGCAAAAATAATTTCGTCATTGGCTTTATTGGTAGCATCGAATACCCTCGGAAACTCCGTCAGCATTTTTAATCCGTAGTTATTGGCCACATTTTCCAGGTGTTGTTTTGCTACAGCCAGATCAGCCTGGTTCGCTGTGTTGTCTCCGGTTGTCACTTTCGCATTCCAGAGATAAACCTCCCCGATCAGCGATTCTGTGGCAGCCTTGTTCCAGTAAACTTTCTTGCCCATGCCGTACGGATTGAAATCATTCACACTGCCAAAATAATCGAGTGATTTCTGTAAATCGCTTTTGATTTGGGCCATTACTTCTGAAGCTTTTGCACGGGGCATATAGAGTTTGGTCGGATCCAGTTCCCCATCAACAACCTCTACTCCCAGTCTCAGAGGAACTCCTCCGTAGATGCGGTACAGATCAAAATAATAGAAAGCGCGTATCCCGTATACCATTCCCAGATAATAATTCTTCTTTGCTTCAGCGATATAGTCAGCATCGGTTACTCGTGCAATAAACAGGTTGCAATTGGTGATTCTGCCGTACAGGTCCCCAAATTTAGATACGCCGGTATTGTTAGCATCGAAATTTTGCTGAATAATGGAACCGTTGTACACCGAAGAGCCGTCTCCGCTGGTACCCGAAATATAATGTCCTCCTCTAAGTTCTCCAAAAGTAATTGTGTGTTGCCAGGCTGCATCCCTCAGATGCTTGTGAATGCCGTCAATGTATCCCGTAGCATGAGCTTCGGTTTTCCAGTAGGAACCGCTACCATAATAATCAATGGGAGCCAGATCCAGTGCGTCACTGCATGAAGTGTGGGTCGCTCCGATGATCAGAAGCATCACACCTGATATGATTGTTAATTTTGTAATCTTCATAATGTTGGATTTCTAAAGATGTTTAAAATGTTAAGTTAATACCAAATAACAGGGTCCGTGGTAGGCCGTAACCAGTTCCGCTTGCTACCCCTGCACCAATGGCTCGTTCGGGACTGGCAATGGGTGCTGCGGTTAGATAACCCAGGTTCTGGCCAGTAATGGATACATTCATCGCCTGCATATAGAGCTTTTTTGCTATGTTTTGCGGTAACGAATAAGCCAGGGAAATCTCTCGAAAAGCCAGGTAGTCACCTTTATAAGCGAAAAGAGTGGAAGGCCGGTTTACGTTACCTGTTCCAAGTTGATCGGCCCATACATAGCGTGGATATTTAGCGTTCGGGTTCTCCGGCGACCAAGTGTCAAATACATCTGTAGTTGTGTTGTACGTTCCCTGCATAGCTCCCAGGAACCAGGGAGTAGTGTTGTCATACGTATAGAAGCCCAAACCGAAATCAAAACGGCCATACAACATAAAGTTTTTATATTTAAAAGTGGTGTTAAATCCACCGGTCCAGCGTGGGGTTGTATTTCCGATTACAATCCGATCGAAGCTATCGATCACGCCGTCTCCATTGATGTCTTCCCATTTGGCATCTCCCGGTTCAATTAAAATGGCGTTTCTTTTTTGTGCTTCTGTCAAAGCAGCGTAAGCCGCAGGTCCGTACTGATATTTTCCCTGGTCGTTTCCAGTCTTTACCACGAGGTTTCCTGGAATTTCATCCACACTTTTGTAAATACCGTTAAATTGATAACCGACCAAGAGACCTGGTTCCTGTCCTTCCTGATAACCGCCAACGAAGATCTTTCCATCTTCCTCCAATCCTGTTTCCGGATTAATTACTTTTTTGCCGGTGTAGATCTCTATCCCGCCTTGTCGGTTTCTTTCCAAACCGTTGGCGGGCAGCGAGATAATTTTGTTTTTGTTGTAGGTGATATTTCCTTTCATCTCCCAGCTGAAGTCCTCTGTCCGAATGATCCTGCCTGACAACTCCAATTCCAATCCCCTGTTTCTGAATTCGCCGTTATTATTGGTGATAGAAGAGAAACCCGTGGTCGAGGGTAAGGCAAAGGCTGCATATTTGTCCATGGTAAGACGGCTGTAGTAGGTTAGATTGGCGTTTAGTCTGTTTTCAAAGAAGCTAACGTCTGTTCCTACCTCAAAGGTGCGTGTTTTTTCCCATCTCAGTCCGGGATTTGGCAATGTTCCAATCAGAAAACCGGTGCGTCCGTTGTATGCCTGTGGGCTATAAGATCCTTGAAGAGTATAAGCTCCGATACCGCTTGCATTACCGTTTACACCAAAACTGGAACGTAATTTCCCAAAGGAGAGTACGGGCAGGTTCTCTTTTACAAAATCTTCATTGCCGAAAATCCATCCGGCAGATACGCCCGGAAAAAATCCCCACCGGTTATCACCTAACAGGGATGAGTAACCATCGTACCGGAATACGCCGGAAAGCAGGTATTTTCCTTGGTAGTCATAATTTGCACGGCCAAAATAGGAGAGAATACGGTATTGTGAATGCCAGGAATCTATGTTGCGTTTGCCTTCTCCAGTGTCGGTCAGTCCCAAATCCCAAAAATCATCCGTGGGGGCTCCAGAACCGGAAGCATTGAATCCTTTGTTTCCTTTGTCGAAATATTCGGCTCCCAGTAGCGCATCAATGTTGTGCTTCCCTGCAAATAACCGGTTGTAGTTTAACGTGGCGTTGTATGTTTGAGAAAAATCACGATCGAATTCAGCAGATGTACTGCGGGTTCTGTTCCATTTACCCGGATTGGTCTCATAATCCCGGTTGAATGATTCGTAAAATCCTTCGCTGTAATACCATTGTGCAGAAGTCCTTAATGTCAGGTTCTTGAGTAGTTTTGCCTCTGCCGATTGGATCATGGTAAATTTATCGGTCTGATTGTCTCTCATGAACCTGTTTGCCTGGTATGACTGGTTTCCGTCGCCGGAGTTTGCACCCAGTAACATCTTGCCTTCTTCATCTTCATAACGTGCTGTAGGAGGGGTAGACTGAATACGTCCGAAATAGTTGGCTTCACTGGTCTGCGTGGGCGGCATGGATTGCCAGTTGGCGCGGTTGTAGTTAAAACTCGAGTTGGTTTTCAACCAGTCCGTTACCTTATAACTTCCATTTAGGATAAAGCTGTAGCGTTTGTAATACGAGGTGATCGGCAGTCCTTCCGAGTGATTGTAACCCAATCCTGCATAGTAATTTCCCCTGTCGTTACCTCCTGACATATTCAGGTTGTAGTCCTGGGTAAATGAGGGGTCCACAAAACTGTATTTAGCTATGTCGGTTTCACGGTAAATGAGCATATCTGTGGGATTGATTGGATCAGGCATTGACTTCCATCCTTTCTCCAGTAAAAACTTATTGTCATCCGTTTGTTTCATCAAATTCCAAAGCATATTTTCGCCGTACACGTTCCCTGTTCCTAGTGGGGTTGATCCTGTCAGATTTCCTTTTGATGCCCAGGGCGTATTTTGATAGGCTTTTCTCATGTAGGTGATATAATCTTCTGCGCCCAGGAAAGTATAGGGGTTATTCACATAGTTGAGGCCTAATTTGGCTTTGAAGTTAAGAGATCTTTGCCCGGCCTTCCCACTTTTGGTGGTAACAAGAATTACACCATTACTGGCCCGTGCCCCGTACAGGGCAGTTGCGCCCGCATCTTTCAGTACCTCCATGGACTCGATATCCTCCGGGTTGATGTCGTTTAGTCCGTCGCGCAGCTGTCCATCGACCATTACCAGCGGTGAGCCGGATCCATCAAGGTTGGTGCCTCCACGAAGTACTATTTGCGGGGCTGCACCCGGATTACCCGATGTCTGGATTACCCTCAGTCCCGATACCGCACCCGACAATGCTTGTGCGGGATTTGAAAATACCCCCACGGTGAGTGTTTCGTTCGAAACTTTGGCAATCGAGTTGGTTACCTTGCTCCTCAACTGTGTGCCGCCGTAACCGGTTACTACCACTTCTTCCAAAAGTTCCGTATCTTCCCGCAACGTTACATTTATTGAAGTTCGGTTGTTAACCGCAATAACTTGTGTTTGCATTCCCACATAAGAAAACTCCAGATTACCGGTTGACGGTACATTGGCCAATGTATAGTTGCCGCCGATATCGGTAACCGTCCCGTTTGAAGTTCCCTGTACAATGATCGTCACGCCTATAAGCGGCTCATTGAGCACATTGTCGGTAACTTTTCCACTCACTGTGATGTTTTGTGCCATCAGCGAGAAAGTGGAGAGGTACAGAAAGGAGAGGCTGACTATCCAACTCTTCATTGATTTAGCGATTTTAGAATTTTTCATACAATCTCCAATTAAAAAAATTAATACTTTTTTGATTTCTATTTAGTTTTTCCTGGGTTCATTTCATCTGTGTTCCGGAGAAGCCACTCGAGGGAAAAATTCAGGTAAACCAGGTTCATACCCGGCTCCCCTTCTTCCACGTAGGCTCCTATTGTTCCGTCTTCCAATATTGTAAGGGAGGAATAGGCAGAAGGTCCTGCGCAGATTGTTTTTCCAGCCGGCCACGTTTTTCCTTCGTCGTAACTTACGTAAACCGAAACATTCTTGCGGTCTTTTTCATCAAATGGGATGGAGTGCAGCAATATGTTCTTGCCTGCTCCATTCTTTTCCATCGAATAGCGGATCATATCGCCGTTGCAGCCTGGATCTTTCAAGTCTTTCCACAATTGTACGGATGTCCATGTGATACCGTTGTCGGTTGACCGGGTGTAATACCTGTTTCCTTTGTTTTTGTTGCGAATACTCATCAGGATAGACCCGTCGGCCAGCTCTACGACTTTTGCCTCATCGCCTCCTTCCATGGCTTTTTGCGAAACATTCCAGGTAATACCTTCGTCGTCTGAATAAAACAAATAGTTGTTGAGCGAGTAATCGCTACCCTCGCGAACGGCGGCAACCAGCATAACGCGTCCCGAGGATGTCTCAATGGCTTGTCCAGATGCACAAAACGAGGCCATCCATTTTTTTCTTACGGGATCCGGGCAATCTACGCCGTACAGTTGGGCTGTAATGTCGCGGACGGGAGTCCACGTGATACCATTATCGGCACTTTCGCTCACGTAGGTACGGATCAGCGAATCGGGTCTGGACTGCCACAATCCGTTCATCCCTGCATACACGCATAGGATTTTGCCATTATTGAGTTTGATGAGTGCGGGGTCTCCGTATCCTTTGGCCAATCCTTTACCTTCGGCAATGGTAAGCGGCTCGCTCCATGTTTTTCCGTTGTCGGTGCTGCGGCGGATAACCACGTCAATATCCTGCGGCAAATCCCAGATATTTTCTTTTCGTTTATCTGTGGCGGTAATAAGCGAACCGTCTTCTGCTGTAGTGATAGCCGGAATCCGGTAAAATTTGGAGTCGAAATCACCAGGAGAGAAAATCAACTTGCGTGCTAACAGGATTTCTCTTCCGTGAGAAGGTTCCGGCTGATGTTCGAATTTTTTGTTTTTATTGTATCCGACAGACGTGAGCGAAACGCCAATCTTATTTCCTTCGGTAGCGTTATCGGCAATATCGGCGGTTATCCACAAATGATTCATACCCGGCTGCAGGTCTCCCGACAACCGGATTTTGGTGCTCTTTTTAGATAACGGTGCTTTGCCTAGCAGGGTTGCTTGTTCAAGGGTTCTCGTGTTGAGCGTATCGAGTGAGCCAGTAGAGTAAATTTTTATTTCCTTCAGGTCGGAGGGCTGCGTAGCGGTGTTTTTGACGAGAACGATATTTTTCAGGGAGATGGTTTCGTTTTCCTTTACGTTAACCTTCAACGCAATTAATACCTCATTCTGGTTTCCTCTCCCGGTATATTCGGTGTTTTCAGTCATTTCCACACCTGTTATTTCCGTTGCAGGACCGGTAGAACTATTGCATCCGCTAAAGCTGTTCAGCAGGAATGGTGCGAACAGAAAGACGGATAATCTTACAGCGATTTTTTTTCTCATTGTTGTCTATTAATGGGTAATACGTTTAAAAAATTCAGATTTTATCAATCTTTTCCATCGTTTTCCATACCTGATATAAGCCCCGGGGAACATGAAAACAACCTTTCCATTTTCCGCCCTTCAAATCGAGAAGCACCTCACCCTGGCGATTGAGATAACCCCACCATTCAGGATGCTCCGGATCTCTGAAATGCTTCCAGGTGTAGTCGTGCACTTTTTCAAACCATGCCAGGCATTCTGGCGACCCCGTTAGCTGATAACCCTTGATGAGTGATATAAGTGTTTCGATATGCACCCACCAGAGTTTCTGGTCCCATTCCAGCTGTTGGGGAGGAAGTCCTTTACGGTCCATAAAATAAAAGATACCTCCGTATTGTTTGTCCCAACCGTAGTTAAGCATTCTTAAGGTTGTTTCTACTGCATGGTTGATGAGTTCGGGACGGTTGAGGCGTTCTCCCAAATCCATAATAAACCACATGGCTTCAATGCTGTGTCCAGGGTTGACAAGCCGTCCGTCAAACGTATCGGAAAGTGAGCCGTCTTCGTTTACGTTTTCCACGATCAGCCCTCCCAGTTCGGGGCGTAAAAAGACCTCCATAACCTCGTGAATGCACTCGTCTATGGTTTTTTTTAGAAATTCGGGATCGAGCAAATGTTCTATTTCGAGTGCAAGGTTGCAGAGAATCATTGGCAAAGAAAACGATTTCAGATTGCGTGTTCCGGCGTAAGCTTTGTTCCATTTTCCTTTGGGGTTACTGCGCCTGGAGAGTACAATATCGAATGTTCTTTTGGCTATTTCAGCATATTCTGCGTTTCCGGTTGCTTTGCTTAGCTGTCCGAAAGCCATCGTGGCGAAAGTGTACGAAAAAATATTGTAGGGCTCTGTCAACGGTTCTCCTTCGCGCGTGAGCGAGAAATACCAGTTGAGATTTCCGTCGTGTCCGTACTTTTTCAGAAATTCGCCGCCCTGTATGGCACAATCGAGCCATTCCTGCTTTTTTTCCACATTATTGTATAACATAGAAAACATCCAAACCTGGCGGCTCTGCAGCCATACAAATTTATCGGTATCGAACACATTTCCTTCCCGGTCGAAGCAAGTGAAGTATCCGCCGAACTCGTAATCTTGCGATTTACTCTGCCAGAAGGGAAGCACATTGTCCAACAGCTCGTTTTTGTACTGTAGTATTTTTTCTTCAATATTTATGACCGATATCTTAGTATCCATTTTTTCCATTTCTTACCCGTTATATAAGATTAATTAATTAATATATTGTGCAAAGTAAATAAAAATAAATTGATAAAAAGAATATAATAATAAAATAATTTAATAAATATGTTGCAAAACATAATATGAGCAAAATAATGATACTCTTTATGAAAATATTTATAAAATGGTTGAAATGTTGAACAGGAAGATTTGCTTGGGTCCTATCCCCGGTATCCCAGCTTACCCGCTTTCTTCAAGGAATCTATCTTGCCAACATCTATTATCTTTAGGCTGGCAGGGGTATATCCTGTTATAGGGAGAATATTACAGGCAAACAAATAGAAATCGATAATGGAAAATTTGTCCGGGAAATCTTGCATATAGCTAAGGA
>NZ_CALNAT010000025.1 GCF_937873925.1 uncultured Proteiniphilum sp.
CTTTTAAACAGGTCTGGGGTGATCATATCTGCGATACCGTAATCTTTGGAGACAAGATATACTCTGACTTTGAATATTTCAATGATGAGAAGAAACAAAAACAGCGTATTGAAATGTTCACTCCCGTCAAGGCAATCAAGGGGCAACCCGAACAGGAAAGGCAGCGCCAGAAAGCCTATAATGACTTGTTCTCCACGGCCGTTTCCAAAGTCAGACAACCCATAGAATCATTCTTCAACTGGCTGAATGAAAAAACAACTATTCAAAGAGCGCAAAAAGTAAGATCCACAAAAGGACTACTTGTACATACGATGGGCAAAATTGCCCTCGCATTCATTTATCTAATTTTTTAAATACTGATTCGCATTAATTATTGATGTGCCCATTCGGATAAAATGACGGGACCTATCCGTACTATATGTTACCTGATCGGTTAATATGGGCTATGCACCAGATTTGTCAGAACCCAGGAAGGGTTTACAAGCCAAGCAATGGCTACAACATCCCATATTGCTTTAGACCAAGCTTTTAAATCGCGGCTATTGTATCCAAAACTATTTCGTACAAATAATCGGACAGGGGGTTTTTATCTTTCAAGTAATATTCTAACTCTGGTAGAGTGGTATGAAAATGCGATACTACCGGCTGGCATGGCGTGATTACTAATGGAACTCCTGAATTCAAAACTACCTGAGCGGCCAATACATCCTATAATTACCCCCGAATCCTTTCGATTCCTCACTTTTATAGTTTGTGCAATAGTTGTATTTAGTTGAAATAGGTCTTCTTTTTTGGTTTATTACGAGAATATGCTACCATATTTTCAATATTAATTTGGTAATTATCAGGAATATTTCTGGTTTTGAGCTTTATACTATGTTTACCCTCAGGAAGATTATAGTTCCACGCAACATCATATTTACGAGCATAATATATGGTTGGCATTTTTATGGTTTCAATAAATGTATTGTCGATATACAAATCTGCTTCCAATACAGCATGTGGGTTATTTTGGTTATTATTAGTTGCAGAGCCGGTCAATACAAATCCAGAACCCATTATGTCAAATGTAACTTCCATATCCTTTGCTGTCAATTTTGAGTTTAAATTTCGCTTTTCGATAGGATAAAGTCCTTCAAAATTGATTTCTAAAGGAACTCTTTTCGGAGCTTGGTATTTAATGATAAATGAATCATCCTCCTCTTCTCCTCCATTCCTCATTATCATTTCTGAAGCATGTTTAAATCCAATATCATAAACTTGATTGAGGGATAATTCGGTGTATGCGAAATTCAAATCATCTATCTTGTCAATACCCTGCTTCCAATAATTGGGTATATTACTATACCCGATCATTGTTCCCAATATTCCACCGGCATTAGCAGGATTACAATCAGAATCGTAACCACACCTGGTGCTTATATCTATAGTTGCTCCGTAATCCCCTTTTCCATACAGCAAACCCATAACGATGTATGCTCCATTAATTTTAGCGTCTATATTATAGGCTGCAAAGACTCCATCAGGAGAGCCTATATCGTGTGACCATTTCTTTTGTGCCTCGAACCATGCATGTTTCCAATCATCTGGATTTTGCCTATACCATTTAATTATATCCGCTATGCATTGATAATATTTACTTTCTTTGGGGAGGGTTTCCAATGCCTTTTCAACAATATACTCAATGTCATCGTGGACAAAAGCCAAAGAATACATAGCAGCGACAAACATTCCTCCATATAATCCATCTCCAGAGTTCATAATACGCCCAATTTTATCGCATATTTCAACCGCGGAATTGACCATTCCAGGTGATATCAAGCCTGCAAAATCCGATTCGATTTGAAAGTCAATATCATCGGCATGAGGGTTATTCTTCCAATGTCCCGAAGCGGGCGGCATTATTCCATTAAGAATATTATAACGGGCATTTTGGTTAGCAGCCCATAATTGATACTTTGATTGCGCGATTGCCCGCGCATGGAGAGTGTCAGAGGCGTCAAGCCCATGTTTTTCAAATACATCTATAAATGTTAAGTCCATATAAATATCATCATATAGGCCTGGGAAATTATCAAAATACCACATCATTCGTGTGCTATCCCATGGAATGGGAACATTGTCATCAATCATAGTCCCGTTCCATCTAAATTCAGTGGGACCGCCGTAAGTACATCCGATTACCTGCCCTGCCCAACCCCCTTTAATCTTATCTAAAAGCAGCTCTTTTTTTATATTGACTGTATCTGGAATTTTGACTCCGATTGCTTGCCCCTTGCAACCACTAAAAAAAATTATAATAGTCACTGAAAGTAGGCAAATTATATTCGCTTTTTTCATATTTATAGTTTGATAATGTTTGCTATCTTTTGTGTGTTTAATGAATTTAGATAATTCATATACTTATCTGAATTTAATCTCATCCAAGTGTTCCGTTTCCATATCATTTAATGGAAATTTCCACATAACGATTTCAGATACGTAAGCATTGTTGCGGTCATTCCAACTATTATCATCCTTGAACAAATAAAGTTCAGGACGAAGAGCATACATACCATCAATCCAGCTTGACCCCGTACTTATAGTTTTGATCAGTGTGCCATCGAGATATATTTTTACAAATTCATTTAATTTAACGGAGTAAATAACTCTATGCCATTCATTGAGGTGCATATTTTTACTTGCTGAATTCCAATATCCATTAATGCTCAATTCTCCATAAGGACTTATAAATAATTCTCCGTTACTATTGGAATTATCTATATCCGCGATGCTAAACCATTTGAAAGCTGATAATTTAATATTCATTAATATAGTGTATTCATTCACATAAGTACTGCCTGATCGCGGAGTTATTCCATGCCTGCAAGTTAAATATGATAATTCGGGTACCAAAACAGCTTTATCATTCTCGGTTGGACCATTTGATAGCGTTATCTTATTTCCAGGTGATACCTCAATCAGGGGTTGCCCTATTTTTGCCTTGAATAGATCATCCACATCATCAAATAGCCACATTCCTATGGGTGGAATTTGGCGATAAATATTTAAAGCACGTGTTTGGGTACTACTCGTGTGGTTACTGGATGAAGGCACAATTGTCCAATAGCATCTGGCACTTCCATTTGCCACTACCTCTTTGATTTGGGATGAATACAGATCAATCGACGAGACATTTCCTACATTCAGCTCAAAGGTTTTATCGGTTGGAAAATTTGAACTTGTTGATATCTTCAAAGTGTAAGAATCAATATTTTCAACTGTTGTCCACGAGAAATGGTATATTTCTGAATCATTTGTATTATTTAGGTCTATCGTATGTGCAGTAATAGGTGTTTTAAGAAATATGACATCACCGGCTGATTCTGAAATGTTTAAAGAAATTACAGACGTCCAGTTAACGGTGTCAATAATTGAGACACTATTTTTTTTAGGGGTGATTTGTAAAGTAATCTCTATAGGAATGATATTTCCTTTCGTTATGTTCTCGACAAAAAAGCTCGGTATATCTCCTTGTTCTCCTCCTGTCTGTAGAATGTTATTATTGTCTTTATAGCTATAAGAATAGCCATGACAATCGAATAATACCCCGGATAACTTATTATCCCATTCAATAAGAGCAGTGGAGCTTGATTCTGTTATTTTTGGTGATAAGAGTTCCATCTGCTCAAGATCATATGAAGTGTAAGGAATAAGTGATATTTCCTTTGGAATTGATCGATTACCATATTCATCTTCAGTAAAGACTTTGAATGTATATTCTTCCGGTTCTATAAGTCCGGTAATATTCACCCATGAACAGACGCTGTCAATAATCAAAGGGCTATCAAAATATGAGCATTCGATCACAGTTTTCTTTGCTTTCGCCAGTTTCATTTCTGAGGCCCGGATTCTCCCTTTCGTGGACAGGTCTATTTCAACACGTTCAAATCCAATTTTTCCGGCAATAGTATCAAAACCGGATGGATATATTGCTTCCTCCGTGGCAAATTCTCTCAACGTATCATACATGCCTGTACATGAGAAGCCAGACAGTGAGAAAACAACTGATGTAATCCATAAAAGATATATTATTTGCTTTTTCATTTCATAATTTTATTAAAAGTTTCATTGCATATTTGCTTTTCTACCATAAAGTGTAATCTCTGAGAGGACCCAAGGAGCAGCTCCGAAACCGGTAAGCGCTTCATACCTGAACCATCGCGCGGGTTTTGTGAATGCAGGAACTTCGGGGTACATTAGTGCCATGTCACCTGCTGCTCCTAATCTTGCAATTTCCAACTCACTTAGTCCCGTTGGTATCTCAATTGTATGTTGTGAAATGAACTCCCATTCGCTTGTTTCTTCATTTAAGAAATACATATTGTATTGATTCACGTTTTCACCCGTATAATAGTATCCTCTTTCGTTTGGATCGTACGTGTTTGTGTTAAGATCATGCCGTTGATTAGTCACAATTCGGCTTAGTTCATAATAATCACCCAGATCAATAAGGAAATTCCAAGGAGTATTTCCATCTATCGCTTTACCAGTGCGACCTCTCCCGGCAGTATGCATTATGCTAATGATCTCGCCTCTTGAAATAATCCCGTCGATGACATTTAACGATTTGGCTTCATAAGCATTCCCAAAACACATGGGAATACCCGCTATTGAATCGTTGGTGTTTGGTAATCGCCAAAGTTCTTTTGGTAAAATTGCATCACTCATAATCTTGATTTGTCCCATTTTAATATTTTGGGACCAATTGCCATATGTGTCTCCAATACGAATATTCACGGTTAAAGATTCGTCATCTGAAAGTACTACATTGTCTATTATTTCTCTATTGATAGCTTTGTTTGAGGTTAACACCCATGTTAAATCACGATCCTTCCCAGCTTTATTAAAGATCATGTCAATATAGACGTTTACAGTTTGTTCCAATACATTATCCCATAAAACGATAAATGAGTTAAATCCTGCCAATACTTTAATAGATTCTGCTACATTCTGTAAGGCTGATTCCGATGCTTTAACGGTCACCGGAACTGAAATAGAACGATTTCCTGCTCTATCAACGGCATATAATTGGACCACGTGTTCAAGGGTGTCTGCAATTCCCATTACATCAAGTGAATCTGTAAAATAGGATGCGGAAAAATAACTTTTTTTCCCACTATTATTGACATATTCAGCATTGATGCTAAGTATATCTTTATCCTCAGGCAAATTGTAAAATATTCTAGCGGCCCCCACAAGTGGTTTGTACGACAGATATTCCGGAGGTCCAGGTGCTTTGTTGTCATCCCCACTTATTTCAAATCGTTTTTCTTCTTGGCAAGCATTAAATCCAATTATAAACATTATGCTTAGTATAATATATATGGTCTTCATCATATTTGTTTTTATAAATCTTATTTCAAATTCTAAAATTATTACCATCCTGGGTTCTGAACTAGATTATCATTGATAGTTAGTTCATTTATGTCAATAGGCCATAAATAATTTTTCTTGAAAAATTTATTTTGTTGGTAGATTGTCCTAACAAAAAAAGTTTCCGCATCCGTTCCCATATTATTCCAACCAACATTTGGTTTGGAAAATTCAGAGACTGCCTTTTTATACCGCACTATATCCCAATAACGATGTCCTTCAAATGCGAACTCATTGTCTCGTTCTCGAAGAATAATTTCCAACATTCCTTCCTTGGTAGTGTGTTTATTGACAGTTTTTGCCAGTTCTGAATTAGACCACACTACCTCTACATCTGGTATTCCCGCTCTGCGCCTGACTTTATTTATTGCATCATAAACTTCTTGTGTTGGAGCATCTAGGTATTGAGTTAATGCTTCCGCTTTCATAAGGTATAAATCTGCCATACGCATTAGCGGGTATGGAAATCTTACTAAACGTGCAATATGTCCAGCCTTTGTATCAGGGTGTACAAATTTCTGAATTCCAATTCCAGTAGTTAGGTATTGTACCCCGAATTTTGAATACCTGCCACCGGGTTCTTCGGCAAACATTGAAGTAGCAATTCTATTGGAATGAGAGCGAAAATAACCTCCTGTAATACCAAGGTTTGCATAAAACCTTAACTCTCTATCCACATACATATTGACCACCTGTGATCCTGGCTGTAAAATGCCCCTTGATTTTTCATATTCAGAATTTTCTTCTGTCGGTGTTGTAGTAATATCATATCTTCTATTATAATCAAATGATAAATCCTCATCCATGGGGAGGCCATTTTTGGTATAGTATCTTTCAATAACCGCGAGAGTAGCACCTGTACTGCCGAAACAAGTATTGGTGTCATATGTGCCACCGAAAGAATCGTATCCAGAAGGTAAGGGTATGTTTGTGATAGCCTGCCAGTCTTCTACACCAGAAGGACTCAAATTGGAGAAACCCCAAATAACTTCCATATTCCAAGGATCTACAATGAGCATCCGTAGATTATAGAGTGCCTGCATTCTTTCTATATTGGTTTCATAATCTGCACGATCATACGTGTAAATATTTTTACCATAAGTATATAATCCTAAATTATTACTTTCACAAATTTCGATAGCTTCATTTATTGCATCCAGGGCTTCTTTCCATTTTTGTTTATCGTAGGTCTGAGGAAAGAATGGTTGGCCGTCTGTATCAAGAAATTGGCTGTAATCGGTATTGCCATTAAAGAAAGGGCTTGCCCTAAATAATAATATTTTCGCTTTTATTGCCTTTGCAACTGTTTGGTCTACTTGCCCATAGACATCTGAATTTGCTTTTTCTCTTAAATCTGGAATCGCTTCGTCTATGAGTTGTATGATGTATTGAAAACACTCTTCCACTTTGCGTCTACGAGGGTATAATTCATCGTCTGTTGCATCCGTAGGAATCATTTTATCAGCAATGACAACAGGCCCATAATGCTGAACCAACAAGAAGGTATAATAAGCGTGCAAAAATTTCGCTTGGGCCTTCCAATCAGCTTTCTCAGATTCGGTCATGTCTCCAACAAGGTCTATTTTTTCCATAAACAAATTAGTATCATATAATGCTTGATACAAGTTCCAAGCGCCTCTTGTTCCTGACCATAACCCTAGCAAAGGACTGTCTGCGGATTGATCGCCACGGTTTATTATGTCTCCTAATGAACGATTTCGATTTTGATTGTCTAAATATACACGGTATTCGTCACCTAAGCCATATTCGCTATACAAATGATTGTTTATTAGGGGTAATGAATGATATACCCTGGCCAGGGCGTTCCAAGCTTGTTGCTTAGAAGAAAAAATATCCTCTAAGGTTACTGTATTATCTGGAACAACATCCAGAAAGTCACCACAAGAAAACAGGATCAAAACTAGACAAGCAGTGAGTACGATCCGCTTTATTCTTATTATCTTAATATGAATATATTTCATGTTCTTATTTTTTAACGGTTTGAATAATATAAATCAAAAGGAGAGCTGAACTCCGAGATTAAATGTTCTGTTAAGCGGATAATTCAATCCGTTGCTGCCAACTTCAGGATCCCAAAGTTTGAATGCGCTCAAAATGAGGGCATTTTCACAGGTGAAATATACCCTGGTGTTTGAAAGTACAGAAATACCACTGAAATTATATCCCGCTTCTATAGTTTTCAAACGCAAGAAACTTCCGTCACGTAACCACCAAGATGAGGCTCGAGAATTATTATTCACGATAGAGGTTGACAAGCGTGGAAAAAATGCATGTACGTTTGGATCTGATTCACTCCAATAACTATCGGCTATAAAAGATAATGAGTTTCGTCTATCTACGAAGGGGGTTATCGCGTCAGAATTGATGAAGAAAGATGTTCGACCATTTCCTTGAAAAAAGAAAGAAAAATCAAATTTTTTATATCCTAACGACATACCAAAGCCATATTGAATTTCAGGAACACTTGGAAATCCCATTGGTACAATATCGTAGCTATTTACTATTCCGTCGTTGTTGATATCTTTATATTTTATATCTCCTGCCATATAGGGGCCAAAATCTTGTTTTGGCGAATGGTCTATTTCTGCCTGATCAACAAATAATCTTTCTGCAACAAGTCCATATAGTTGATTTATGGGATTTCCTACACGTTGAAGATATTCATATGGATAATTCAATTCATCCAGTTTTGTGTATTTATTGGTGGAATAGGTTAAATTGAGGCGCCCTGTTAACCATAAATCTTTGGAGAAAGAATGTTGAAAATCTATTGAGCCGTCAATTCCATATGATTGTGCTTGACCCGCATTTCCAGAAGGTAGCGTACTCCAACCAGCCGTAGACGGGATATTTGATCGTAGACTATATATCCTGCTTCGGGTATCCTTGAAGAAATCTACATTGAGTTTTAGATCCTCATTCTTAAAAAAACCAAATTCAAAACCCAGATTGATTTTATCGGATATTTCCCAGGTCATATCGGGATTCCCTATACGATTCATATTATAACCTCCATAATATGTCTGGAAGGTATTCCCCCAAGTATAAACTCCACCACTCCCTGTTGAAATATTTGAGAGGAACCAAAAACGGTCAGCTCTGCCTGCAATGGCGTCGTTGCCTACTTTTCCATAGGTGAATTTAAGTTTTAAAAGATTGACGGCATCTTTCATTGATTCCCAAAATGATTCATTTGATATCAACCAACCCGCCCCGATAGATGGGAAAAATCCAAATCTATGTTTGCCCGAAAATTTTTCAGAGCCATTATATCCATAGACGAATTCAAGAAAATACCGGGTATCATAATCATAGGTGAAGCGGCCTGAATTTCCAAGATTCCGTTCGGGTAATGTTTCGAAGATATTGCTGCTGTTGCCTCCGGTAAGTAAGCTTTGTTCGGCAGTAAATACTGTCATCAGTCCTATGTTATGCTTGCCAAATTCACGCTCCCAATTTAGTCGTCCCTCAAAATAATAATGATTTGTAGCATCTCTATATGGCTCTACTCCTCCGAGATAAGCTTGACCCGAGGTGGAATTCAAAATAAAAAGACTATATTCATCGGATATCGGATTATAACTATCTATTGTATAATAATAGGGAGAATATCTTCTTTTCGCCGTATAAGAACTCCAGGTTGTCGCGGAGGCTTTTGCTTGAAATTTTAAGTTTTTGGTAATAAAATCCAAATCTTGCGACAAGGTAGCCATAGCTGTAATTGTATTGTCATCCCTGCTTTGATAACCCATTACCATTTCGGCATAGGGATTTGTCATGAGTGAGCCTGCATTATAAGCATTTCCAAAAAGGGTGTGCTTTGTGAAGAGATTGGCTTGATCCGGCTCAAAAACTGCAGGGAAATCAACAGGGTTACCTCCCATTATCATATTATAAATTTCTGTTGCGGAGCGATAAGGTCCATTATAACTCTCAAATCGGCCCTGTATTCTCGTATCAAGTGTTGTAGATTTTGTAAGTTTGAATACGACGTTGCTTCGGATATTAAATCTATTAATATTAATGTTATTATTGAAATTACTCCGATTGTCTACCTTTAACAATCCCGTTTCATGATCATAACCAGCCGAGACATAATACTTCGCTACATTTCCTCCTCCCGACAAATTAATATTTGCCTTGGTATTGGTCGTTGAAGATTTAAATAATTCATCGAGCCATTGTACGTTAGGATAAATCATAGGGTTCATGCCATTTTCGGTAGCTTGAATCTTTTGTTCACTGTAAAATGGACTTTCATTAGCTGTTCTCGTCAAAAGCGCTTCATTGTACATTCTCATATAAGTAACTCCATCGACGAACTCATTCATCCTTGTTGGTGTAGTAACTCTGGTGTCAACACGGATATTCATCCTTACAGGGCCTTCTTTTCCTTCCTTAGTTGTGACTAAGATTATTCCATTGGCACCTCGTGGCCCATACATTGCAGTTGCCGTTGCATCCTTTAATATAGAGAATGCCTCAATATCGTCGGATGGTATACGGGCAAGATCGTTAGCTGAGGCTTCAAATCCATCAATTAAAATCAATGGGTCGTTTTTATAACCAAAAGTAGTTACGCCACGAACAAAAAATTGTGCGTTATCATTTCCAGGCTCTCCTGTAGTTTGATAAGAAATAACTCCGGGAATTCTACCGGCAAAAGCCGTTGTCAGGTTACTACTAGGTATTTTCAGATCTTTTGTGTTGACTGTTTGGATAGAAGATATCATACTGGTTTTTTTCTGTTGGCCAAATGCCACTACCACAACTTCCTCCAATTCTTTCTCTTCCTCTTTCATTCTAATAGTAATAATTCGTGATTCTCCTATTTTCACCTCCTCGGTTTTATATCCTATAAAGGAAAAAATAAGAACACAAGTATCGCTTGGTACAGCGAGATTGAATTCACCTTTTCCATCGGTTGTAGTGCCAGTGCTACTTCCACGCACCATGACTGTTACTCCCGGAAGCGTTTCATCGAAATTATCAAATACCTTGCCCGTTACTTGAATGCCTTGTGCAAACAAATTGGAGGAAAACAGGAGCAGGAGTAGTGGGATAAAGTTTCTCATGTAATTATTCATAATTCTGATTATTAATACTATTCATTTACAATTCTTATATCCCCCCAATATCCAGCTTCCCAAGCCCACCCATTCGCTTTGTTTTCAAGGTCAATTTTGACATTCTTATTTCCGGCAAAAGGTGTTAAATCGAAGGTTATCTCACGCCAACCATCATTGTTGACCGAATCTTTTCCGATAGTTATCTGTTTCTGTACAGAACCGTTCACACGGATAATCAAATCCCAATCGCCACCATCATAGTGGCTGACGAGTGCTTTTAGCACGGTCTTTTTGTCTTTGAGAATATCAATTTCCGTGCTCAGGACGCAGGGTATTTCCCTACTAAGAGGATGCGTTACAATCACATTCTCTTTCCCTTTGTAGGTTTCCCTAAATCCTGGATCCATATCTGTTCCACAGTTCGAAACTATCCAACCTGGGAGTAGTTCATCTACTGCTTTTTGGATGTTGATAAATCCTTTATGGTTGATTTTTGCCATTTCTTCTTCGGTGAAAAGGCTATTTGTAATTGGTTCCGGATCCCAACTGAATACCAAGGCGCTTGGCGTTGGTTTTTTGAGTGGAATCATAAAGTACTCCTCTCCGTTTGTCTCTGTTTCAATCCGGCCACCCTCTCTCAAAACATACGCGCGTGCCAGTTTTTCACAGACATCGAGCAATTTCGGGAAATTGTAATTTGTATGTGCAAAGTGTGTTTCCAGATCAAGATTTTCCTTGAATCGGCTAGGAAGTTTAGAGGTTCCAAGCGTGGTGAACAAAATACCGGCGGCATTCGAAGGGTTACAATCAGAATCCTGGCCACAGCGTGTTGAAATAATAATGGTTTGGTCAAGGTCTTTTTCTCCATAGAGTAATCCTATAAGGATATATGCCCCATTTATTTTTACGTCTATGCCTCCATTGGAGTTTTTTTGATATTCTGGATCTTCTCGATATTTTTGCTGGCATAATGTCCAAGTGGTTTCCCAATTATCTGGATTAGCCTTGTACCATGCTACTACATCGCGTACCATTTCGGCGTATTGGCATTCATGAGGAATGCACTTAAGGCCGGCATCGATAACTTTTAGTATATTCTCCTCGAAAAATGCTTCCGCATACATGCCACCTATAAATTGTCCCGCGTACATCCCGTCGCTATAATTCATTAATCGTCCGAATTTTTCACCTAATTCAATGGCTATATTTGGCATCCCAGGAGCAATTAACCCAGAATAATCAGCCTCGATTTGATAATCAATATCGTTTGGGCAATTCGAGAAAGCAGGATGGCTGCAATCGGGTGGAGCAATCCCCGCACGTAGATTCCTTCTCCCGGCATCATTAGCACACCATAAGGGGTATTCGCTGTTGGCGAAATCAATGCCGGCTTGCCGGATAGAAACGTCTAAACCATACTCCTCCAATGAGCGTAAAAAAGTCATTTCCACGTAGAGATCATCTTGATAAAAAGCACTATTAATCAATTCATTTTTCCATTGTGGCATATCTCCTGCTGGAATAATCTTGTCTTTCCATATAAACTCAGTGGGAGCACCCCAAGCAACTCCGGCTATCTGACCCAGCCATCCTGCCTGTAATTTATCGCGGTATTCCTTGACCGATAGTTTTCGATATTCAATATCTGACTGTTTGTCACGGGTTTCAGAAGTGCATCCTGTTAGATTTATTAAAACGCTAACAGCAATAAGAAGAGGTGTTTTTTTTAACATAACAATGAAGTGTATTTTGTGAATTTTTATTGTGAGTTTTTATGAGTATCTATGGTTAATTACCTCCCGAAGATACGATCAGGGATAGTCCGATAATGAATAATACAAACATAAAGGTGAGCATGTAGTTAACAGCTTTGGGAGATCCTTTGAACTCCTTCCATATAAACACACCCCATAAGGCAGCAATCATCGGTGCACCCTGTCCCAACGCGTATGAAATCGCCGGGCCAGCTTTTCCCGCGGCGACGTAACTGAGGGCCGTGCCCATTCCCCAGATAATACCTCCGAGTACTCCTACTAAATGTGTTTTAGAATTACCTTTGAAGTACTGGGAATAGGTTACCGGCTGTCCCATGAACGGTTTTCTCATGGCAAGGGTATTGAAGATGAAATTACTTCCCAATATTCCTAACGAGAAGATAAAGAATGCGCCGTACGGGGCCAGCATTCCAGCAGAGGGATTCTCTAAGTTGTTCAGGTCCATCGCGGATGCCACAAAACGATAAAAGAAAGACATCAGGAATCCGGCGCAAATAGCGATGATGATTCCCTTTTTCTTTGTCTTGCTCTCCTCTGTTCCCTTACTCATTTTTCCAGAGGCGATGCCATTAAGCACAATTGCGATAACAATCAATGCTACTCCTAAAAATAATATTACTGGATCGCCTTTTGGTGCCCCAAAATAATTGATGAATACTCCCAGTACAAGTGCTATACCTACGCCCACAGGGAAAGCAACTGACATGCCTGCTAACGAGACTGAAGCCGATAGCAAAATATTAGAGGCATTAAAAATAACTCCTCCCGTGAAGGCATGCCAAAAATTCTTTGAGCTTACTTGTGTAATATCAGTGATAAAGCCGCGTCCATGATCTCCCGTGCTACCCAACGTAAATCCAAAAATAAGCGAAAGAAGCACGATTCCGATCACGTAATCCCAGTAAAAAAGCTCGTATCGCCATGTTTTGGCGGCCAACTTTTGCGTGTTACCCCACGAGCCCCAGCAAACCATGGTAACCACGCATAAAATAACTGCTAATAAATAATTATCTACTATAAACATATTGTATTTTTATTTAAGATTTAATATGTTGTTTTTTTTATGGCAGGAATTACTTCGTCCCTATAAGGGATTGAACTTTGTGCCCCTTCTCGCGAAACAGTTATACTAGCCGCTTTATTTGCTATTTCAACGGCTTCTCTTATTGAGTGTTTTTCAGATAGCGCAACACAGAAAGCACCACAAAAAGTATCTCCCGCGGCTGTGGTGTCAATTGGTTGCACATTGAATGCAGGAATTTCATAATAATTTGGACCGTCTTTTACAAAAGCACCTCGGTCACCTAATGTTATGATTACCTTATCAACTCCCTTTTCTGCAATAATATTTGAAGCTATTTGTGTCGATTTCCTATCGGTTATTTTTATGCCTGATAAAATTTCTGCTTCTACCCGATTGGGTATTATTGCATAGAGGCTTTTTAGTAATTCATGGGAAAGTGATGCCGCGGGTGCTGGATTTAAAATCACTTTTATACCCTTTTTATAGGCCATCTTTGCCACATAGTCAACTGTTTTTATAGGGATTTCTAATTGTAAAAGCAATAGCTTTGCATCATCGAAAGCATTCATCGCTTTATCAATATCCTCTGGGAATAATGCTTCATTGGCCCCTGCTGCAACAGCAATGCAATTTTCACCTTTTTGGTCTACAGTTATTAAGGCAACTCCGGTGGGTAGCTCCTCGTCAAGAAAAGTATATTGAATATCGATATTTTCATTTTCATACTGTGCTATAAGTTGTTTTCCGAATAGGTCACTCCCTAATTTTGCAATAAGAGTTACTTTCCCTCCTAATCTTGCGGCTGCAACAGCTTGATTTGCTCCTTTACCTCCTGAAAACATCTTGAAACTTCCTCCTAGGACAGTTTCCCCGGGTATTGGTAGACGATTAGTCATGATAGTCATGTCTGTGTTGCAACTTCCCACTACGATAATTTTATTTATATTCATAATATTTATAATAAATAATTGCAAATATATTGACAAATATTTATATGAACAAACGTTTTCGCAATTATATATAGTTAAATAAAGTTATTTGCAGGCTTGTTGTCTACTCTTTCTGTTATTTCTATTCATTTTATTCCAAAAATAGGTCATAAAGGACAAGTCGAACATAGCCGATATTGCAGAATAATTAGTTGGGATTTTGTATTATGACGGCATCCATGTTTTGAATGGAAAAGCTGATAAATACAGGATAAACAAAACTACTCAAAAGGAAAATAAAACTTACGAGGGAGAAGTTGAATTCTCGAATGAATTTGTCCGAAATTTACGAACCGGTATAAGTAAAACGATTGTGCTAATTTTTTCTTCTTTAAAAATCCTTTTTTAGCAGAGTCTTTTAGAGGATATATTTCTTTGGTAGCAGTTTCCCTGAAAAGTGTGGGGCTAGGGCCTGGTTAGCGGGGTCAAAAATAAACGTGTTTTCCCGGATTTTTATTGGAATAGGTTATGAGTTCCCTGATATTAATATGGTAACCATCGGGAATATTCCTTGTTTTTAATGTTATAGTATGTTCCCCTTCGGAAAGGTCATAGTTCCATGCCATATCAAGCCTGCGAACAAGAGACAATGTTGGCATCTTTATCGTTTCAATAAAATTGTTATCAATATAAAGATCAGCTTCCAACGTATTATCTTTTTGGTTGTTTTGTGCTGAAGCATATCCTGTGATAACAAAACCACAACCGGTTATACCAAATGAAACTTCATTATTTTGCTCAGTTAACCAGGTACTTATATATTTCCTTTCAGTAGGATAGATCCCTCCTATTTCCAGAGCAACTGTTTGGGGAATCTGGTACCGAATAATAAGTGAATTCAAGTTTCTCAAGTAGCATGACTGCAACTAAACAGTCCGACTGACAATGTTTTGCGACCCATCGGAGCCCGCGATCGCTAAAAGAGAAGAACTTGCTTCGCTTCGGACAGCTTCTCTTTTAACGCTCTACGCGTGCTATGGGTGCCCCGTAAAACACTTAAATGTCTCCTGTTTAGTTGCATACATTTCGGAAATAACTTGCGAAACTTCAGTAAGTGAATCGTATTCTCAATGCCTCCGTTTCTTTTAATCATTTCGGCAGCATGATGGAATCCTATATCATACACTTTGTTAAGGGACATTTCTGTATATTGGAAATTCATATCCTCCACTTTTTCAATAGCCTGCATCCAATAATCGGGGATATTACTGTATCCTATCATTGTGTCCTGAATTCCGGCAGCATTGGGCCGGATTACAATCCGGATCATAACCGCACCTTGTACTTATATCTAGGATAAAGCAACCATAAGTATCAGCCACACCATGACCGTTCTAAAGATGTTCTTCATAACTTTGATTTTTATTTTATTATGCGAATACTTTAATTAAAATAAACTGATAATCAGTTTCAACCCGTATATTACTGATATTTCTTCGGCTTTTGGGTTATCAGGTCGATGAAGTAATCTCTTATTTGCTCCCTTTGTTGTTCCGTGACAGTCAGGTATTTATGTTTCCCTTTTTCGTCGGGTGTAAATCGGGTAATCCCTTTATCATCAATACTTATCGTACCTGCAGGTGACTCTCCAAAGAAACCTTTATCTGCTTCAACAACGTAAAGTACCGAGGTCAGGTCCCATGTCTGACGGTCGTAGGGCATCTCCAGATAGGCTTTATATCCTTCAACCAGCGGATTGGGTTCTTTCCATTTGAAATCATTTTCGATGCTGGAGGCAGGATATAATATTGTTTCACCCAGTTCGAAGGGGGATACCACTATGGGGGCCGGCCACTCCCTGATTACTTTTTGAGCAGCAGGAATATCACAGTTGACATTGAATTCCGAAAAATTTTCGTCCTGAAAATGTCCTATCATAGCGGACAGGATTTTCACTTTCCTGGTGATGAGTTCTTTCCCTGTAAGGGGTGAAAATTCATCTCCCTTGCTGTCCAGAAGCTGGGCAAGGTTAGTAGAAAACCCTACTGAAATAATATCTACCGAATTATCTTCCTGTGATGCTAATATTTTACGGTAGAGGGCTACTGAGGTAGGAAGTGCTTTATAATCCTTCACTGTTCTTTCGAAAGCAGGTTTGCCTTCTTTCTCCATTTGACACACTGCACGTACGAAATTATCCTCATTGTCTTTTTCAGATCCATTGACTACCATTCCTATAGGAATATCGGGATAGCCGTACCATGTATTCATAATATCGATATATTCAACGCAATAAGGACTTTTCTTTGTTGTAGGAATACCAAGTAATTGTATTCTGTCCTGATCCAGATATTTATATAACATATCCAATGCAAGCGCATCGTCTACATCATTACCCATATCTGTATCGAAGATTATGTCAATCTTTTGCCGGTCAACATCTCCTTTAGTTTTGCCTTCGGAGCATGATAAAAGAAATACGAAGACGATGAATAGCCACAATGTTGTTTGTATAACCTTTCTCATATTGTAATGTTTTTATTTATTTAAACACATTGAATTCTCTTATACAAATTTTGCCTGATTACTTCATATCCTTATATACGGGGGAATTTCCATGGCTCTCTGTATTGAGGCTTTATATATTTATTTGCTTCAGCGATGTTGAACGACTTATTCTTATCGTCATATTGTAAAGAGACTCCGCTCATCCTGGCGGCAATATTCCCTAAATGAGCATATTTGGCGCACAAACTCCCTGTTTCTATCGTGCATGCCGTATTCCGGTCTCTGCTTTTCATGCATTCCAGGAAGTTGAACACATGATCTTTGTGGTCCTGATAATCGGCCTTGACAATTTTCCCGGGAACCTTTTCCCTTTCGGGATAAACCTGCCAGTCATCTCTATTGGCCACCAATGTCCCGTTTTTACCGGTAAAGACTAATCCGTAATTTTTACCATACGGGCCGGATTCAATACCGGCATTATTCTCCCAGGTCAGTATATAATCATCAAACTGGTATAATACTGATTGAGTGTCAAAAGTTTCATGCATACCATCCGGGTAGAGAAAATTACCGGCATTGGCCTGTATACTATTGGGCATGGTATGTATTTTCTTCGCCCAAAGTGCCATATCCAACAGATGAACACCCCAGTCGGTCATAAGGCCTCCCCCGTAATCCCAAAACATTCTCCATAAGCCGTGAAAACGTTGTCTATTGAATGTCCGTTCCGGGGCAGGCCCCAACCATGTGTCAAAATCAACACCTTCCGGGATATTTGAATCGGGAACAATTTCGGTTATTGCAGCATAATTGAAGTTGGCATATACATGTATACGGGATATTTCTCCCAATACACCCGAATCCAGGTAATCAATCATTTCCTTCCATAGCTTTGCACTTCTTTGTTGTTGACCTACCTGTACCACCCGCTGATATTTATTCGCTGCTTCGACCATCACATCGCATTCTGCTATCGAATTACTGACCGGTTTCTCAATATACACGTCTTTACCGGCCTTACATGCATCCACAAATTGCAGGCAATGCCAGTGATCGGGCGTTCCGATTATGACTGCATCGATGTCCTTTCGATCGAGGATCCGGCGGTAATCACCATATAGCTCGAATTTCTCTTTCTGCATGGAAGCCAATTCCTTTGCCCGTGACTCCATGACCGATTTATCAATATCACATAATGCCAAACATCGTACTTCATCCGATAACAGGAAATCCGATAAATTAGCCCATCCCATAGAGCGGCATCCGATTAATGCAACATTAATCTTATCATTCGTAGATACCTTAATCGATGCAGCCCTTAAATAGGCGGGCATTGCCAGACCTGCTGCCACAGTAGAGGATGTTTTCAGGAAAGAACGTCTTGTAATACTCATAATAATAGTGTGCTAATTGTAAATTACGAATCGGGCCATTTCTAAAAGATACAATTGTGTTTTTAATTTATTAATTGATACTAATTGCAAATATATGAACAATATTTATTTGAACAAACGTTTTCGTAATTTTACTTAGTTAAATAAGCTATCTTTGTAGACTTAGTCTCTGCTTATTCCATTATTTCTGTTAGCTTTGTTAAAAAAATAGGATTATGCATCATAAATCAAACATAATTGATATTGCCGAAAAGTCGGGATTCTCTATTACTACTGTCTCCAGGGTTTTGAACGGCAAGGCAGACAAATACAGGATTAGTAAAGCTACTCAGCAGAAAATAAAGGCTCTGGCGGAGGAGCTGAATTATGTTCCGAATGAATTTGCCCGTAATCTCCGCACCGGTAAGAGTAAAACGATTGCGTTGATTGTTCCTTCTTTAAAAAATCCTTTTTTTGCCGAGATAGCAAGCGTGGTAAATACAGAAGTGAGAAAATACAATTATATAACTATTATCGGAGACAGTGATGACAATATCGAAAATGAAAAAACAGAAGTAATGCATTTGTCATCCAGAAATCTAGATGGAATGATCATTGTTCCTTGCGGGGATGAATGGGGACATCTGGAGAGGATGCAGGAGAAAGGACTTCCGTTGATCTGTATTGACAGGTATTTTGAAGGGTTGGATCTCTCCTTTGTTTCTTCGGACAATTATGAAGGTGCCTATTCAGCATCTAAATATCTGATTGAGCACGGTCATACTTCTATTGGCTGTATCCAGGGGGTCAGACACTCAACCCCTAATATCCAACGGGTAAGAGGTTTTGTGGATGCCATGATTAATTCCGGTATCACTTCATATACGGTGACCGGAGATGCTTTCAGTGAACAGAACGGATATCTGGAAACAAAGCTGTTGCTCCAGCAAAAAGTGAGACCTACTGCTATATTTGCCTTTAGCAATACTATTGCTATGGGATGTATAAAAGCGCTTAAAGAGGAGAAGGTGAAAGTACCGGAAGATATATCACTGCTTACATTTGACGATAATCCATACCTTAATTATATAGAGCCTCCGCTTACCTGTATATCGCAACCGGTGGAAGATATTTGCAAGATAGCTGTGAAGATACTCTTTTCCAATATACTGGAGCATGCTATCTCTCCCAAACATGTTCTGTTAAAAACCCAGTTGAAAGTGAAAGCTTCGGTAAGGAATTTAGGCAGTCCACTATAATAAGGTGGGAAAGTAAAATCCCAAATCCCAAATCCGACATCTCAAAGTCGAAAGAAGTTCAGTCTGCCGTTCCGCTCAAAAAAATACCGGAAATGCATTTTATATATGCATTGTTTTGTTTATTTTTGGGCAAATTTAATGATATTACGTTATGTCAAGGAAAATCAGAGTAGCCGTAATCGGCTATGGAAATATAGGAAAGTACGTGGTGGAGGCGTTGCAGTCGGCTCCCGATTTTGAAATTGCAGGGATCGTCCGGCGTGATGCCGCGAATATTCCCGCTGAATTGAAAGAATATAATGTGGTAAGTGCCGTATCGCAACTCGAAGAGGTGGACGTGGCCATACTTTGTACTCCCACGAGAAGTGTAGAGAAATTTGCCATAACATGTCTGGAACAAGGGATCAATACGGTGGACAGTTTCGATATCCATGGACAGATACTGCAATTGCGTGGATCGCTCGATGGAGCGGCAAAGAAGCATAATGCCGTTTCCATTATTTCTGCAGGATGGGATCCGGGAAGCGACTCGGTGATCCGTACCCTTATGGAAGCAATGGCGCCGCGGGGAATTACCTATACTAACTTCGGACCGGGCATGAGTATGGGACATACCGTAGCCGTAAAGGCGATCGACGGTGTAAAGGCGGCCCTCTCCATGACTATCCCTACAGGAACAGGTGTGCATCGCAGGATGGTCTATATTGAGTTGGAAGAAGGGTATGATTTTCAAACGGTAGCGCAAGCCATCAAAGCCGATGATTACTTTGTCCATGACGAAACCCATGTCTTTCAGGTGGAAGATGTGGAAGCACTCAAAGATATGGGGCACGGTGTGCTGATGGAGCGCAAAGGCGTTTCGGGGAATACACAGAACCAATTGTTTAAGTTCGATATGCGTATCAATAATCCCGCCCTTACAGCGCAGGTGCTTGTAGGAACTGCACGTGCGGCGATGAAGCAGCAGCCGGGTGCCTATACCATGATCGAGATTCCCGTAGTAGATTTGCTACCCGGGGAAAAAGAGGCATGGATCAAGAAATTGGTGTAGATTCGTCGTTTTGATATAAATCCAAAGTTATTTACAGGAGCGACTTGTGTAAATTCTGCACAGGTTGTTCCTGTTTTCATTTACATTTTTGAGATTTGTGAAAGAAATACTATAACTGAGTGATATGGTTCGAAATAATCTTGTTGACCCAAATATTCCCATTTATATCTCTATCGTAAATAATGTACCATAATGTATAGGAATTACGCCGGTAACGGCGTACATATTCTCCATAACGTTTATGTTCAGGGTATTGGGTGTTAAAATGGAAACTATCGTTTTCTATGTCATAGCATTGAATAAGGATATCATCAATATAACGTTCTATGAAATCTAGGGAAAGCTCCATCTTTTTCCAGTGAAGCATTCCTGTGAAAATCAAATCCAAGTCTGAGTAAACTCTTTTATGAATGTAAACCATGCTTTTCCAGAAAAGCTTTTGCTCTTTTTTTAGCTTCAACTCTGAATTCTTCTACCGGCACATAATCACCGGACGAAGTTAAATCGTTTGAGGAAGGGGGGAGATACACTTGTTGCAATTCATTTAGCACTTCGTCTTCAAATGTGACCACCCCGGGGAAATCTTTCAGATAATTTATGATTTGTTTTCCTTCGGGCGTATCCGCATCTATTCGTATGGTAATTTGCATATAATCAGTCTCCTTTCAAAAGCAAATTTACAAAATATATCATATTAACCTGCCAAAACTATAAAAAATAATCATCTGCTTTGTATTTCTTTATCATCAATGAAAAAAAGACTATATATGTCGTAATTTGGCATACATTACATGTAATTTTGTCTCATAATTTCATCAACCGGAAATTTATGCGTATTCTTCATCTTTCGGACACCCATAACCGGCATCACCAATTGGTCAATATGTCGGAAGCAGACCTCATCGTACATTCCGGTGATATATCCTTTGCCGGTTCAGAGGATGAGGCCATTGATTTTATCCGGTGGTTTTCTGCATTACCCTATAAATATAAAGTTTTTATAGCCGGTAATCATGATAACTGCCTCCATGGAGCAAATATAGATGGCCTACCCGAAAACTGTTTTTATCTGTGTGATTCAAGTATAATGATTGACGGTCTTAAATTCTATGGTGTACCTATGTTTATGGAAGATGCAATATCCGGAAATTACGATGAAAGCATTCAGAAAATACCTGATGATACTGATATTCTTATAACGCACCAACCGCCTTATGGAGTACTGGACAATTCGGCCAATATCCATTACGGTGATCATAATTTATTACAAACCGTATTGGATATCCGTCCCCGATATCACCTTTTCGGACATATTCATAATGTCTACGGAGTTGAAAAAGGGAAGAATACAATCTTCTCGAATGCATCCTTGGTAGATGAACAGTATCGGTTACTGAACAAGCCTTTCCTGTTTGATATATAATATAATGGTGTTGCCATTGCTCAAATGGACATAAATTAATTTCGTTCAACAATGATCAGGTAAAATCGTTTAGTAGAGGTTACCTTTGGGACAACAGAAATTCATACTGATCTTAAACGGGATCATTTGCAGCCATAGATTTTGAAACAGCTAACCAGCACCGTAGCAGCGTGTGCAGCGTGGGAATTGTCGTGGAAAACGAGTTGGTTTACAAATCGGAAGGATATATCATTTACGATTGGTTTCTCGGATTGTGGCCCAAAAATCCGGTTTTATAGCATAACCGAAGGAAGAAGACGAAAAAGTTCATTATCTTTGTCGAAAATATCAATTCTGATGGACATATTACTCTCTGTAACCTGGAATGTAGACCCCACGCTTTTTACCGTTTTAGGCCGCGAAATTCGCTGGTACGGCCTGTTGTGGGTCATAGGGTTGATTGTAGCCGTGTATATCGTGCAACGCGTTTTCAAACGTGAAGATCTTCCCGAAAAATGGTTCGACTCACTCTTCTTCTATATGATCGTCGGTATTATTGCGGGAGCTCGTCTCGGTCATTGCCTCTTCTATGAACCGGCTTATTATCTGGCCAATCCCGTCGAGATCCTGAAAGTTTGGGAAGGTGGCCTGGCAAGCCATGGGGGAGTGATCGGTATTATCATTGCCGTATGGCTCTATTCACGGAAGGTGACCAGACTCAGTATGCTATGGACATTCGACCGGGTGATGGTGCCCACGGGATTCACTGCCGCAATGATCCGTTTCGGCAACCTGATGAACCATGAGATCTATGGAGGCCCGACCGACCAGCCGTGGGGATTCCGGTTTGTCACTA
>NZ_CALNAT010000026.1 GCF_937873925.1 uncultured Proteiniphilum sp.
AGTGATCGTTGTGGGGTATGGTACACAAAAGAAGGTGAATTTAACCGGAGCCGTTTCGGCAGTCACCGGAGATGAAATGGTAAAACGGCCGGTCACCAATCCGGCAACCATGCTTCAGGGACAAATGCCTGGAGTCCGAATTATACAAGGACTTGGACAGCCGGGGAATGAATCCGTTCAAATAAGAGTTCGCGGTCAAGGTACATACAGCAGTGCCGGTTCTGATCCTTTGGTGTTAATTGACGGTGTTCCGGGATCACTTTCTACGCTAAACGCAAACGACATAGAGAGTGTTTCTGTATTGAAGGATGCTGCATCTGCATCTATTTATGGTGCACGTGCTGCCAATGGGGTAGTTCTTGTTACAACTAAATCGGGAAAAGACGGCGGTTTTAAAGTGAACTACAACGCCAATTTTGGAGTTCATAATCCGACCAAAATGTTAAATATAGTCACCAATTCCGCCGACTACATGGAGTTAACCAACGAAGCCAAAGCTAATTCCGGGATATCTACAGGTTTATATACACAAGATATGATTAACTCATACCGGAACGCAACGGACAGGGTAAAATACCCGAATTTCGATTGGCTGGGATACATGTTCAATTCAGCTTTTGTTCAAAATCACAGCTTATCGCTTAACGGAGGAAACAAGGGAACCACATATAACATTACGCTTGGATATGTGGATCAGCCGGGAACAATGAAAGGATTTACATTTGACAAATACAACTTCAGGACAAATGTAAAGTCTGATTTGAAAGATTGGATCACCGTTGGAGTAAATATTGCGATGGAAAAGGGAAATCAAAAAAATCCACGGCAAAGCCATGATGATGCATTTTTGTCAACCTTGTCGCAAGCCCCCACATATATGCCCTTTTTACCCGATGGAAGATATGTGAATTCTGCGTACAACTTTGAAAGCCATAACAAAAACATGGTAGCCATCGTGGAAAATGATGTAATGAGAACCACGACCAATTACGATGTATCATCACAACTATGGGCAGATATCAAATTAGCAAAAGGATTAAGCTGGTATTCGAAAATGGCCGTAAATCTAGGTGATGTTTCCTATAAAGACTGGCGTCCGATAGTCAATCTTTACGACTATCACTCCGGCAACTTTGCAAGGACACTTGACGTGGGTGGTGAAGGCTTAATATCGCACAATAACCGAAATTATTACACAAATTTCTTTACTTACCTGAAATATGATTTCAACATAGATCAAGCACACAATTTTGGATTACAGGCGGGATATAGCCAGGAATATAACAACTACCAGTTTCTACAGGGATATCGGCAAAAGTATGTAACCAACAATCTTCAAGAGTTGAATGCAGGAACTGCTGCTGTCCAAACCGCCAATGGAAATACAACAGAATGGGCGCTGAACTCCTATTTCGGCAGGTTTAACTATAACTACATGGAGAAATACCTATTTGAAGCTAATGTTCGTTATGACGGCACATCAAGAATAGCTAAAGACACTCGTTGGGGCTTCTTCCCTTCGTTCTCTGCAGGATGGAGATTAACCGAAGAAGATTTTATTAAAAATGCAGAGATAAATTGGTTGACAAATGCAAAGATAAGAGCGTCTTACGGACTTTTAGGAAATCAAAATATAGGTGGAGATTTTCCCTATCCCTATCAAGACTTACTTAACTTTACCGGCGATTATGCCTTTGACAATTCTGTATTAAGTCCTGGGGTTGCTCAATCCGCTCTTGCAAACTCATTGCTGAAATGGGAATCGACCTCGGTTGCAGACGCCGGACTCGACTTGCAATTATTCGGAAAATTAAACATTACGTATGACTGGTACAGAAAACACACCTTTGATATTTTAAGGCAAGCACAGGTTACCGGGGCATTGGGATTAAGCGCCCCATTTGTTAATAGCGGTGACATGCTGAATACAGGCCATGAACTTACCGTTCAGTACAATGACAGGATTAACCAGGGTGCCTTGTCGGGACTGCAATATGGCGGGGGCTTCTTTGTAGACGTTTTCAGGAACAAGCTTATCAAGTTTGGAGCAAGAGAGATTGATGGATATGTTATTCGCGAAAACAATTTACCCTACAACTCATATTATATGCTTGACGCCATCGGCATTTTCCAGACACAAGAAGAGGTGGATAATTCGCCCACTCAGTTCAGCGGAAATTTTGGCCCCGGTGATATCAAGTACCGCGATGTGAACGGGGACAACGTCATCGATAACAATGACCGCGTAACCGTACCCGGTAGATTTCCAAAATTTGAATACTCGTTCAACGGAAACGCATCATGGAAAGGATTCGATTTGTCATTCCTGTTCCAGGGAGTCGAGGGAAGAAGAATCTACACGGACGGCTGGGGATTGGAGCCATTTATACAGGGAGCTGCACCCACGCTGGATTTTGTGAATAACCGCTGGACAGGACCCGGCACATCCAACTTCTACCCTAAAATCTATTATGGATGGGACGGTACAAATCCCAACAGAAGAGCCAGTACCTGGTATTTGCAGGACGCCTCGTTCTTAAGGCTAAAGAACCTCACTGTTGGGTATATAATTCCTGCTAACATCACCTCTAAGGTAAGCATTGACAGAATAAGGCTGTACTTCTCCGGGGACAATCTTCTTACTTTTACCAAATATAAGGGATTGGATCCGGAACGTGCCGGAGATGGAAGGTTTGTTCAATATCCTCAGAACAAAATCGTATCTTTTGGAGTGAATGTTGAATTTTAAAACTGAACAACAATGAAAAAATTAATTTACTTTATTATAATTGCTATAGGCTTTTCCTCGTGTGTGGATCTCGATTTAAATCCAAACGACAGGCCTTCTTCGGGAACTTTTTGGAAAACCCCGGAGGACATTAATCTGGCCCTCACTGCAACCTACGGCAGCATGCGTCGCAATATGTGGTCATTCTCAACTCCATGCTGGGACAACTTAACCGACAACAGTTACGGGCAACATGCCGAAGGACAGTACGGATTAACGACAAACATGGTACAGGGAAATATAGATCCCTCATCGGGGGGTTTTGTTTCAGAGGTTTATTTAGGAGCACTTGCAGATATTGCCCGAATCAACATCTTTCTGAGTAAATTGAAAGACTTCAGCGGATTAGACAGTACTGTTAAAACCCAATACGAAGCTGAAGCACGGATGCTACGGGCATACTACTACAGTTATCTCTACAGAGGTTATGGAGAAGTGCCGATTGTAAGTGAACCGTTGACCCTCGAAACACAATATCAGGAAAAGAAGCCTCAAGCCGAAGTATATAAATTTATGATGGACGACATCGATTTCGCAATTGCCAATCTAAAAGATGCCACATACAGCGGGGCAAAAGGCCGATGGACAAGGAATGCAGCAAAAGCCTACAAAGCGCGTATGATTCTTTATACCGCCTATGATGATGCCGGCAATATGATTAGCAGTAAAATGTCCGAAGCAAAAACAGTGTTGAGCGAAATTACAGGCTACTCCCTGGCTCCGGATTTTTCAGACAACTTCATCGATGTAAAACAGGAAACATCGCCAGAAATCATGATGTCGATAAAATTCCTGGCTCCCAACACCACAACATCTGCCGATATGTGGTATGCCGACTGGCTCGTCGTTAGCCCGTTACTAAATTTCATGGAAGAGTTTGAGATGAAAGACGGAACACCGGGCACAGCGCTTCCGAAAAAAGCGGGAAGTAAATTTACCCTCGATACTGAAACTTTTACCAACGCTTCTTTGGCAAACCGGGACCCGCGTTTAGCGAAAACAGTTTTCATCGAGAAATACGTTATTAACGGTACAGAATATACTGCTGGAAACGCAAAGCCAACAGGAGCAGGACTTGCTAAATTTTTATCATCGAACCTCACCCCTCCTTATGGATATAGCACATTAAGCCAACAAGACTGGGTAATTATGCGCTATGCAGATGTATTGTTGATGCTGGCCGAGGCTGAAAACGAACTGAATGGACCCACTCTCCTTGCGTATAATTCTATAAATGCCATCCGCACACGTGCAGGAATGCCGCCGTTGCCTGTCGGTTTGTCAAAAGACGACATGCGCAAGAGAATACGCCACGAACGTAGAATTGAGTTGGCTTTTGAAGGGCAACGCTACTTTGATTTAAAAAGATGGAAAACAGCCAAAACTGTTCTAAATGCAGTGCAGGACGCACCTGTTGTTTATAAATTCGAAGATAAAAACTATTTGTGGCCCATACCTCAATCAGAAATTGATAAAAATCAGGGGAAACTCTCGCAGAACACTGATTACAAGTAAATAATCTTTCTTGAAGAGGGTGCATTAACACACCCTCTTCATCTTTAACAATCTTACCTTATCCACATCATGATGTTAATAAAAATACGCTGAAACATTTAAAAACACACAAAATGAAAACGGTTTTGTTTTCCATATTCTTTTGGACATTATGTTTTGCAACCATGCATGGACAAAACAGCATAAAAATCTATCCTTACCCCATGACACCTTCAGAACATCCCGATTATTCAAGACACCTTGTTCAATCGCCAGACGCTTCACTTTTCGAAAATAAAACCGAATTTATCGCACTAAGGGATTTAACAGGAAATTATAATGAAAAATTGGACTTGTGGATCAATAAAGACAAACTGGGTAAAATCTTATGGGTGTCGTATCCTTTTATTTATCAAGAGAACATCAAAGAAATTGTAAGTGAAATAAAAAGAAGGGGCCTTTACTTATTCGATCTTTGGGGATATGTCCCCGGTTCCGGACCCGGAGGTTATTGGAGACAGTTTGTATTGCCAGACAGCATTTCATCCCTGTTTGAAACTGAACTTGGCAACAGGTGGTTGGGAATGGACAACGGCGAGCAGGACGGGAGATATGTCGGGAGTTACGCGCCACGCATGTATCCGATGGGGGTAGACCGAAAACAACAATACTTAAACTTTCAACGTCATTTCGAGGAGATGGGTAATCAGCTCGGAAATAAAATGTCTACACTTGTTTCGTTAAACTTCGGCCATTATTTTTTAAAAGAAGGAGTTTATGCCTTAATAGGAGCTGAAACCGCTCAAGGATTACCTAATTCACAAATTTATTATTCATTTATTCGCGGAGCAGGAAAACAATATGGTGTTAGTTGGTTTGGGAACGCATCGGTATGGAACCGTTGGGGGTTTAAAACATACGATAAGGATGCTACAAACATCGATGAAGACTACAACAGTGGCGGCCCCTTGAAAGGGACATCACTCAGCCTGCTGAAAAGACTGATGTATAACCATCTGATGTACGACTGCCTAGCGGTAGGATTTGAAGGATCCATGCGGGTTGACAACGAAAAATTAAGTCCAATTGGAAAAATTCAGCAGAGTGCAGCCAAATGGGTAGATAAATACGGCGATCCGGGAATAATGTACACGCCGGTTGCTGTAATGGTAGACTTCTTTTCCGGATGGACATTTCCCCGTCATCTTTATTCCCGTCAGGCATACAAATTGTGGGGAAATCTACCTTACGAAAAGCCGAACTACTTTACAGACGGTGTACTCGACCTATTGTATCCCGGATATCAAGACGCTTCCTACTATAAAGATGAAAGGGGGTTTATTGCTCCAACTCCGTATGGAGATATTGCTGACTGTTTAATGACCGATGCTCCGTTATGGGTATTAAAGCAATATCCTGTTTTGATTATCGCAGATGAAATACAACGGAGTTCTGAAATAAATGACAAACTCGAAACGTATGTAAAAGACGGCGGCCATCTTGTTATCACGTCAGCATCTTTAAAAAATATGCCGAATGGTATAGCAGGCATCTGTGTCGGGAAGAAAGCGTATACATCTGCATCGGAGATAGAATACAATGGAGATAAGATACAGGAAACAGCAGAATATAACCTGCTGCAGTTAAAGTATCCATCATGCGCAAAAGTAATCCAATGGAGTGATACAATTCCAGTAACAGTAGAATTGAATTCAGGCAAAGGAATGATTACGGTGTTTGCTTCTCCTTTTGGCATTACCGATCAGCCTCAATGCGAATTGCCGGCTCTGGCACAGGAAGAACAGGTTTTAGCGAAACCTTTTCCGGTTTTAAACCACGTAAAAGTGTTGTTGAACAATATTTTCTCATCTGTTCAACTATTTTCTGCAAATCCTGCGTTAAGTATGATTACATGTTATAAAGGCAATAATGAATATACGGTTCTTATATCTAATGATAAATGGTATCCACAAAAGTTCCATATCGGTACAAAAACAGGAAAAATAGCATCGATAAAGGAATTGGAAACTGATTTATCTGAAATGAAGGCTGTTGGATTCACACCAAAAATTGTAAGAGCCTCAATAGGGAAAAACACGCACAACACGATTGCTGGCGGTAGTGTTAGAATATTCAAGGTTAATCTTCAGGATGCAGATATATCCGTGATGCCAAAGATTAATCCGGATAGACCAAAACATAAAATATCACTGGTCTTAAGGAATACCCTGAATATAAAAGAAGAGATCCTGAAACGCCCTACTTTCTTTGAACATTACGACAGGGTTGTAGTCGATTGGCGTTATTTATACAACAAAGAAAAAAATAGACTACAACAGGAAGGAGATTGGATAAACCGTCAGAAATTAAAGGTGTCAGTAGACTTAACCTCTGGAATCAACCTGTTTCCTGATTTGCGTATTGTCAATAACGATGAACTACCCTATAAAAAAAGTATGGCAATCATTAAAAACGTAATGGATAAAATGTCCGCTTTAGGAGCAGACGTTTTGTTACTTTCAACCCAACAAACCATTGAAAATAATTTCACGCCTGAAAACTTTAACAAATCATTGAGAGAAACTTTCATCGAATTAGCTGATTATGCGAAGGAGAAAAATATCCAACTCTTTTTGAAACAAGTTTATGCCCGAACACCTTCATCCATTTCGGACTTGAAAAAATTAGTTGATGACGTAAATCGCGGTAATTTTACATTTTCACCTTCTCTTGCCCTTTTGCTGTTGGATGAGGGAAATATAAGAAAAAACATTACGCTATTAAAGCAAATGAAGATAGAAAATATAGTCGTATCGGGTACAGCAAAAGATATTCACCAACAGCTATGGAATACCAGTTATCCTCTATATAAGTATCAAAATAAAGAGAAAGCGAAGGAAATTTTAAAACAGTTCCCTAACGTAGAATATATAATGGATGGTATTTATGCGTCTCCGGATGAAGAATACCTTGATGTTAAAAATATTCATGCTATTTTAGCTGATTAATACCCTATTTTTAATGAGAAATCATATTTTTAACTCATTACTTACCGTTGCGACAATTACCTATAGTGGTAATTTAGCTGCGCAACAAAAACCCAACGTCATCTTCATTTATGCCGATGATTTGGGAAAAGGGCTCCTTTCAGCATATGGGCAAAAACAATACACTACCCCTAATATAGATAAATTAGTAAAGCAAGGTATTTCTTTTAACCGGGCATATGGCTGTATGCTTTCGGGTGATATTTTCAATGGAAACGCATCCATGGCGGGGTTGAAAAGAAGTAACCTGCAAGGCGGTGTCAACGTTCCGCTCATATTTTATTGGAAAGGCACATTCGCCGAAAACGAAATCAGCAATCAACTGGTTTCCAACTACGACCTACTCCCTACGTTTGCAGAGATGTTAGGTATAAGACCTTCCATCAAGAAAGATGGTATTTCTTTTTGGAAAACACTGACTGAAAACGTACTCTTGCCGGACAACCGATATGCGGTTTACAGTTCCAATCTGGGAGCGGCAATCGTTGAAAATACGGGCTGGAAACTTCGGCATTACGCCAAAAAAAATATTTTCGAACTGTATAATTTGAATACTGACCCTCAGGAACGAAACAACTTAATAGACAACTATCCTCAGATTGCTGAAAAACTAATAAACATTCTTATTCGAGAATGCGAGAGTGATTTAAGGAACGGAATTAATAAAACAGGATAATTATGCTAAAAAACATCTATTTACTCTTTATCTCCTTGATAATCTGCACAG
>NZ_CALNAT010000027.1 GCF_937873925.1 uncultured Proteiniphilum sp.
TTTCCTCCTTCATTTTTTTGCTCTGGGATGAGCGTAGTGATATGCTTTTTTCAATTCTTCAAAAGTAACATGTGTATAGACTTCCGTGGATGCAAGGCTGGAGTGTCCTAACAGTTCCTTTACCGAGTTTATCTCAGCTCCGTTGTTCAGCATTTCGGTGGCGAAAGAGTGGCGCAGTACGTGCGGGCTTTTTTTTGCCAGGGTGGGAATGCTGCTGAGATGATTGTGAATGACATTGTAAACAAGTTTAGGGTATAACGGCTCTCCATCTTCCTTAACAAACAGAAAAGGCGATTTGTTCTCGATTTCGGCGTCTCTGGCGGCGATGTATTCCTTCAGTTTTTCTTTTGTCGTGTCGGAGAAGGGGATAATGCGCTGCTTGTTGCGTTTCCCCGTTACCCGGAGGGTACATGCTCCGAAATCGATATCGGTATCTTTCAGGGCTATCAGTTCTGCCCGGCGCATGCCCGTAAGGTAGAGCAGCTCGATCAGGAACCGGTCGCGATGTCCCCGGAAATCATCGGAGTATTCCATCGGGTCGTCGATAACTTTAGTCATCTCCGGGTCGTTCACAAATGAGGGGAGTTTTTTGGTCGCTTTCGGTCCCGACACCGGTTCGACGGGATTTTGCACGATAACCCCTTTTTTTTTCAGGTACCGGAAGAATGATTTTACAGCGCTGAGTTTTCTGTTCACGGAACGGGCTTTCAACCCCTGTTCCATCAGGCGGCTCATCCAGATGCGGATGTGGGTGCTGTTGATGTGTGCGGGATCGAATGTGCCGCCCTCCTCAGTGATAAATTCTTCAAACTGAGTAAGGTCGTTGAAATAAGAAATCTCCGTGTGAGAAGAGTAGTTCTTCTCAACACGGAGATATTGTATGAATTTTTCCTTCCACATTTCGTTAGTCCGTCGATGAACTTACGAAAGTAAAGAAAATTTTTGAAATCCGAAAAAAATTATTCTTCGCTTTGTTGCATTTGCTGTACGTATACGGCGTGTTGTTTTCTCTTACGTTTATCCACCGAAGGTTTAATGAATGCCTGACGGCTACGCAGTTCTTTTACTACACCGGTTTTCTCATATTTGCGTTTGAATTTCTTCAGGGCCCTTTCTATATTTTCGCCCTCTTTTAATTGTACAATGATCATTTGTTACCTGTTTAATTATTTTTTATTGGAGATTATTGTAATGATAAATACCATACCTTAATATATATAGGCATTGCTTATGCTGCGGCTCAGCGGTCTGTCTTTTGTCCGGCCTGTGATTTAGCCTGAACCCTGCCGCAATTCGAACCCTGGCTCTTTCTTGATCCTTTGCCTGGCTCGTATGTATGCCGGCTCGCTGTTCCTGCTTCAGCCCTCAGCCTGTAAATTAACCGTTTTATTTCTTCTTTCTCTGTTTCCGGTTGTACAATAACCTCCTCTCTGTTTCGGGCTGCAAAGGTAAGAATAAAAATATAAATATCAATGTTATATGTGATCGATTTTTTTCAAAAAATAACCCGCATGCAATTATGCAGCAGGTCATTACCTTTTATGATCGCTATCGATTTTATTTCACCTCAGAGCTAATGTGTATTGTAAATCAACTGTTTGTGGTTTTATAGTAGCAATATGATCCTGATAAACTGGTGAATATCGGTGAGGTTATTGCTTATCTTATTTGTATTCATTAATTAATTCAACCCATTCATAAGCATCTGTTCTCTTAGAAACTTCATTTATTTCCTGATATTTTTATTCGTAATTTTCCCCTTCTCTTACAGTACAGCTTTTACTTGCCTCTCATTCAACCCTAATTTCTGCAATGGTTCTTCCGAAAACCGATCTTTGAAAAACGTAACTTTAAATCCGACTCCGTCTTCTTCCAAAATAGGCGTTGGTAATCCTGCTAACTTACAGGACATCTTGTTGTCATATACTCGAATCTGTGTCGGAGCACCCCTCTAATTTCGGTGTATAAGACTGTCTAAGAGCATTTCGCGAAGGGCTGCAACGGGATATTCATTTCATCGCCGATTAACGCCCGGAACAAATAGGGTACAAATATATGATAAAAAACAATATGCAAATATATTACCCACATTCTATAAAACAAAAACCGCAGTAAATCAACTATCTACTGCGGTTTGATAATATTGGACTATTGTTTCTAATCGTCTTTACTTTACTTCCTCGAAATCTACGTCTGTAACATCATCGCGGGAAGATTGGTTGTTGTTCTGTGACGACTGCTGACCTCCGTCTGCTCCGGGTTGTGGACCCGTCTGGGCGTTGGTGGCATTGTACATGTCCTGTGATGCTGCCTGGAAAGCTGTATTCAGCTCATTGGTGGCAGCGTCGATGCCATCAATATTTTGTGCTTTATGTGCTTCCTTCAGTTTATTGAGGGCTGCTTCTATCGGCGCTTTCTTATCGGCGGGAATCTTATCTCCCAGATCCTTCAATTGTTTTTCTGTCTGGAAGATAGTAGAGTCCGCGTGATTCAGTTTGTCGATACGTTCTTTCTCTTTCTTGTCGGCTTCGGCATTAGCGGCAGCTTCTTCTTTCATCCGTTTGATCTCATCGTCACTCAGGCCTGAAGAAGCTTCGATACGTATTTTTTGTTCTTTGGCCGTTGCCTTGTCCTTGGCGGAAACGCTCAGAATACCGTTGGCATCGATGTCGAATGTTACTTCGATCTGGGGAATTCCACGCGGGGATGGTGGAATACCATCGAGGTTGAATACCCCGATCTGTTTGTTATCGCGCGCCATGGAGCGTTCGCCCTGCAACACGTTGATCTGTACGGAAGGTTGGTTGTCGGCTGCCGTAGAGAATACCTCGCTCTTTTTGGTAGGGATCGTGGTGTTTGCATCGATCAGCTTGGTCATTACACCGCCCAGCGTTTCAATACCGAGTGAAAGAGGCGTTACATCCAGCAAAAGCACATCTTTTACCTCTCCTGACAGCACAGCACCCTGAATAGCGGCGCCGATGGCAACCACCTCATCCGGGTTTACCCCTTTATGTGGTTTTTTTCCGAACAGTTTTTCCACCATATCCTGAACGGCCGGTATACGGGTGGAACCGCCCACCAGGATGACCTCGTCGATATCGGAGTTGGTCATTCCAGCGTCTTTCATTGCTGTCTGGCAGGGCTCCTTGCATTTCTGCAGCAGATCATCGATCAGCTGTTCGAATTTAGCGCGGGTGAGCGTTTTAACCAAGTGTTTCGGAATACCGTTCACCGGCATGATGTAAGGAAGGTTGATCTCAGTGCTGGTAGCGCTTGAAAGTTCAATCTTTGCTTTCTCGGCAGCTTCTTTCAGCCGTTGAAGCGCCATGGGGTCTTTACGCAGGTCCACTCCTTCATCTTTCATAAACTCATCGGCCAGCCAGTCGATGATGCGATGGTCGAAATCATCCCCTCCCAAGTGGGTATTACCATTGGTGGATTTCACCTCGAAAACGCCGTCACCCAGTTCCAGGATAGAGATATCGAAAGTACCTCCTCCCAGGTCGAATACGGCCACCTTGGAGTCTTTGCTCTGCTTGTCCAGTCCATAGGCCAATGCGGCGGCCGTGGGTTCGTTGACGATACGCCGGACGGTCAGTCCCGCGATCTCACCTGCCTCTTTGGTAGCCTGCCGTTGTGCGTCGCTAAAATATGCCGGCACGGTGATCACCGCCTCTTTGACTTCCTGCCCGAGGTGGTCTTCGGCTGTCTTTTTCATCTTTTGCAGTACGATCGCCGAAATTTCCTGCGGAGTATAAAAATGCCCGTTGATATCGACACGCGGCGTGTTATTATCCCCCTTGACTACCTTATAAGGTACGCGGCCGATCTCTTTCTGCACCTGATCGAATGTTTCCCCCATGAACGTTTTGATGGAGGAGATGGTATTATTGGGGTTGGTGATGGCTTGCCGCTTGGCGGGGTCACCCACTTTCCGTTCACCGTTATCCATAAAAGCCACTACCGAAGGTGTGGTCCGTTTGCCTTCGTTATTGGGTATTACAACGGGTTCGTTGCCTTCCATTACGGCCACGCAAGAATTGGTTGTCCCTAAGTCTATTCCTATTATTTTTCCCATAATTTATTGTGTTGTTATATTTATACGATTATTTTACTTTTTCTATCAAGGTGTAGGCCCCCGGAACGATTATTTAATTGATCGATTTGTTGATAGGTAATTATTAAATCGGTCCCTTATCAGATCATTAAATCGGCTTACATCCTCGTTTCTTTTCTATTCCTGTTTTACCTGTTCGTCGAAAATCCACCGATGACGCCGGTTTATTTTTTGACTTACTATTTCTTTTTCAAATGTTGTGCCAAATTTTTAAGTCGAGAGAATTCTGCCAATATGACGGTCAAGGTTTCCGGTGAAGATTTATACTTTCCGGGATCCTCTTTTTCAAAAATAATCTTTACCTTTGGAAAAGTTCAAAAACGGCGGGGTTTGTGCGCCTTGCAATGAAGATAATAATTTTAAGCCCGACCACTATGTATACACAACAAGACCTGGAATTACTGAGGGAGAAAGGGATCTCACAGGATCAGATCGATACGCAACTGGATTATTTCAGCACCGGATTTCCCTATCTTTCTATCGTGGCTGCCGCTTCCGTGGAGAGAGGTGTTCTGAAAATAGGAGAAGAAGAGGAAAAGGTATACCTGGATGCATGGCAGGATTTTTTGAACAGCGGGAAAAAGGTGACTAAATTCGTGCCGGCTTCCGGTGCAGCCAGTCGCATGTTTAAAGATCTGTTCGCCTTTTTGGAGGCTGATTATGAAGAGCCGTCAACTCCGTTTGAGAAAGAGTTTTTCGACCGGATTCAACAGTTTGCATTTTTCGGTCCTCTCGATGAAACATGTAAGAATTTGTTCGAAAAGGATGTGGCCACATTGTGCAAAGAAGGACGGTATAAAGATGTGGTATCCTCATTACTTAGTCCCGGGGGGATGGATTACGGGAATATGCCCAAGGGGTTGCTTCTTTTCCATAAATATCCCGAAGGAAACAGGACTCCTGTGGGAGAGCATCTTACGGAAGGAACGTTCTATGCTAAAAATAGAGCGGAAGAGGTGAATGTTCACTTCACCGTATCTCCGGAACATAAAGAGATGTTTGAACTGCTGGTTGCAGCCAGGAAGTTGAACTATGAGTTTAAGCTGGGCGCCACTTTCTCGGTATCCTATAGTATTCAGAAACCAGCTACCGACACCATCGCCGTGGATATGAACAATGAACCTTTCAGGAATGAGGACGGCTCCCTGCTGTTTCGTCCCGGTGGGCACGGAGCGCTGATCGAAAACCTGAACGATATAGACTCGGATGTGATATTTATTAAAAATATCGACAATGTGGTCCCTGACAGGCTGAAGGAAAACGAGGCGCATTATAAAAGATTGCTGGCAGGCATCCTTGTGGCCATGCAGAAGCGCACCCATAATTACCTGAACCGGCTGGAATCGGGGGAGGCCACTAGGGATGAACTGGCGGAAATGCTGGCTTTTACCGAGAAGGAGTTGTTGATCTCTCACTCCGGACAGTTCGCCTCAAATGAAGAATTGAAAAAATACCTGAAAAGAAAACTCGATCGTCCTTTCCGTGTCTGTGGGATGGTGAAGAATGAGGGTGAACCGGGCGGCGGCCCTTTTATTGTTGTCAATGCCGATGGAACCGCCTCTCCCCAGATACTGGAGAGTTCCCAGATCGATAAGAATGATCCCGCTGCGATGGAGGCATTCAGGAACAGTTCCCATTTTAATCCCGTGGATGTGGTGTGCGGGGTGAAATGCAATCAGGGAAACAAGTACAACCTGACAAAATTTGTGGACCGGAATACCGGATTCATCTCGTACAAATCAAAAAACGGAAAAGAACTGAAAGCATTGGAATTACCCGGATTGTGGAATGGAGCTATGAGCAACTGGAACACCATTTTCGTAGAGGTGCCTGTCTCCACTTTCAATCCGGTGAAGACGGTGAATGACCTGTTGCGACCGGAGCATCAGTAAATTTTATACAATATTTCCTCAAAAAAGCCGTTTACAGCCAAAACGGACCGGTTTGAAATTTCACATCCCATATACCCTGCTGGCTGCTGCGTGGCTGCTGCTTTCGTGTAATCAGGCAAAACTGAGTGACGCGCGGGGGCAGTACCTTCGTGGAGAATATTATACCGCGAGTGAAACCTACAGAAAACTATACCGTAATGTCCCGCGCGAGGAGCGAACGCAACGGGGCATCATTGCTTTTGAGATGGCGGAGAACTATCGCAGACTCAATCAATCTGCCCGGGCCGTAACCGCTTATAATAACGCTATCCGTTATGGGTATCCCGATACGGTGATGTATCTTCACTATGCCCGGATGCTTCACAGGGAAGGAAAATATGAAACAGCGGCAGAGGCGTACCGCCGATTCCTGGCATTCAGGCCGGACGACCCGCTTGCTTGCAACGGTCTTCGTGGTGCGGAACTGGCGATGGAATGGAGTGAAAATCCTACGCGATATACAGTGCAACGGTTGGAATTATTTAATTCCAACCGGGGAGAATTCAGTCCGATGCTCTCTCCGGAGGGAGACCTGCTCTATTTTACCTCTTCGAGAGAAGATGCCCTCGGTGAAGAGAAGAGTCCCGTTACCGGAATGAAATACAACGATCTTTTCCGCTCGGTCAGAAATGTGCACGGAGAATGGCAGAAGCCGGAACGGATCGAATCGGGGATCAACAGCGATCACGATGAAGGCACACCCTCTCTTTCGCCGGATGGGGAATGGATGTACTATACCTTCGGCTATGCCGATCCCAACCGACCTGCTACCGCGAAGATTTATCTCTCCGCATGGGTCAATGGCAGGTGGAGCGAGGGCCGGCCTCTGGAGATCGTGAAGGATGACTCGGTGTCGGTTTTCGCCCATCCGGCTGTCTCCCCTTCGGGCCGTTATCTCTACTTTGTTTCCGATATGCCGGGCGGATATGGCGGTAAAGATATCTGGAGAGCAGCAATCCGGAATAATAATGAGAGCTTTTTTATAGAGAATCTGGGGCCGGAGATCAATACGGCGGGTGACGAACTTTTCCCCTATCTGCGTAACGACACCACCCTTTATTTCTCCTCCGACGGGCATCCGGGGATGGGAGGGCTGGACCTGTTCATGGCCGTCGGGCAGGGAGAATCGCGCAGTGCCTTCCCGCAGAGGGTGCCCCTGGCGACGGCTGCGGAAGAAGCGGGCAGATGGCGGGTACGTAACCTGCAATCGCCCCTCAACTCGCCGGCCGATGATTTCGGTATTACGTTCGGTCCCGAGGGAGAAAAAGGATTTTTCAGCTCTAACCGGAATGATGTGCGCGGATATGATCATATCTATTCTTTTGCTTATCCCGAAGCAAGGGTCTGGATAGAAGGCTTTGCCGTAGATCAGGAAGATGAATTTATACCGGGTGCGGTTGTAATTGTGGTGGGAAGTGACGGATCGCAACTCCGGTTTGTGACCGGCGAACAGGGAAATTATCGATTCAGAGCCGAAAGAGGGGCGGATTATCTGTTGATGGCAGGCGCGGAGGGTTTTCTCAATCAGAAGCAGACATTCCATACCTCCCCCGCGGAGAAGGATACGATTTATTATGTTGATTTTGAAATGGTACCTTATCATAAGCCAGTGGTGCTGGAAAATATATTCTACGATTTCGACCGTGCTACGTTGCGTCCGGAATCGAAAGAAGGATTGGATATATTGATTGCCCTGCTCAACGATAACCCTTCTGTTGCGATAAAACTTGGTGCCCATACCGATCGCAAAGGGTCGGACGAATACAATCACGATCTCTCTTTGCGCCGTGCGCAATCGGTAGTGAATTATCTCGTAGCCCACGGTGTGGATGCACAACGCTTGTCGGCGCAGGGCTTCGGTAAAACCCAACCGGTGAGAGTGACGAAAAGAATAGCGGACCAATTCGATTTTCTGAAGGAAGGAGATGTGTTGACAGGAGAATTTATTGAAACCCTTGCGATTGACCAACAGGGGATTGCTGATCAGATCAACCGCAGAACATCATTCGAAGTGATCGAGAACGATTTTATATTGCATTGATAACAGAAGAAAGTTTGTTAATTATAAAAAATTACACTTCCGATCAAGAAATAAAAACATGTCGGTAAAATTTGCTACTTTTGGAATATGGTTTTGTAACGGATATACAATAGGGTATATGGATCACGGATAAATTTGTCCGGCTCCAGAATAGAACTATAATACGTTAAAAAGAATGGCATACATTGATTATTACAAAATATTGGGTATTGAAAGGAATGCATCGGCGGAAGATATTAAAAAGGCTTACCGAAAGCTGGCGCGTAAACTACATCCCGATCTGAATCCCAATGATAAGGAAGCGCACAAAAAATTTCAGGAACTCAATGAAGCCAACGAGGTATTGAGCGATCCGGAAAAGCGGGCTAAATATGATCAATACGGAGAGAATTGGAAGCATGGCGCAGAGTATGAAAAAGAGCAGCAGCAATATCGCCGGCAACAACCATGGCGTGACCCGGAAGAAGGGTATACATTCTATACGGAAGGCGACTTTTCGGATGCTGATTTCTCCGACTTTTTCCATTCTATGTTCGGTAGCGGATTCAGCCGGCGGGAGAGCGGCGGGGGCAGCCGGAAATTCAGGGGAGGGGATTATCAGGCCGAATTGCATCTGACCCTTCGCCAGGCCATGCAGACGCATCAACAGACGCTGTCTGTCGACGGGAAGAATATACGTATTACGATACCTGCCGGCGTGTCCGACGGACAGAAAATTAAGCTGGCGGGATACGGTCGTCCCGGCGTGAACGGCGGTCCTGCCGGCGATTTGTATATTACGTTCGTGGTTGAAGAAGATCCTCTATTTAAACGGTTGGGTGATGATCTCTACACCGAGGAAACGGTTGATCTATATACGGCCGTATTGGGGGGAGAAATAACGATAAATGCCCTGGACGGACAAGTAAAAATGACGATAAAACCCGGTACCCAGCCCAATTCTAAACTGCGCTTGAAAGGCAAGGGATTTCCCGTGTACAAGAAAGACGGTCGCTTCGGTGATCTCTATGTAACCCTGAAGATCGTTCTCCCCGAACATCTCTCAGAGAGGGAAAAAGCATTATTTACCGAATTGTCAAAAATGAGAAAACAATGAGCGGAAACAGATTATTATACAACGAGTGCCTGAGAGTCTATGAGGTAGAAGAATCATTCATCGAATCACTGCGGGAAGTAGGGCTGGTCCATGTGATCCATCAGGATGAAGAGCGATTTATCGAGTACGATGATTTGTCCGATCTTGAACAGTTTGTCCGGTGGCATTATGATATGGATATTAATGTGGAAGGGATTGAAGCACTCTATCATATGCTGGAAAGAATAAGGTCGTTACAGTCGGAGATGGACCGGATACGCAGCGAGTTGCAGTTCTATAAATCCATAGGATACTGACATGGATGTATTCTTCAGATACGGTTGCCTGACGATTTTGCTCCTTGCCGGAATATTTTCCCTTTCCGCACAGGAACTGAACGCTGTCGTAAAGGTAAACAGTTCCAGGATTCAGGGTGCGAATAGACAGATATTCAGTACTCTTGAAGAGGCATTGCATGCTTTTATCAACGGACGCAAATGGACGGACACCCCACTTCGGGCAGAAGAACGGGTGAATTGTTCTTTTACCCTTGTTATTACCGAAGCGCTTTCATCCAATTCCTTCCGCGGTGAGTTGTATGTACAGTCGCACCGCCCGGTGGAAAACAGTACTTACCTCACTCCTATGCTGAACCTGAGAGATACGGAGATGGAATTCGACTACACGGAATATCAACCCTTGCAGTTTGATCCCTCCTTTATTCAGGGGAATCTGGCGGCAACCATCGCTTATTATGCTTATCTGATCCTGGGACTCGATTTCGATTCCCGCTTACCATTGGGCGGAACTTCTTGTTTCCGTCGGATGGAATTGATCGCCGCCAATGTGCAGTCCTACGGATGGAAAGGGTGGGAGCGGCGTAATAACCGGGGCCGTTCGGCTATTGGGGCTGCCTTTAACGACGGGGCACTGGAAGAATACCGGCAGATGTGGTTCGATTATCACCGCAGGGGACTGGATATGTTGTCCGGGAACGGCGAAACGGGATCGGAAAAAATAGTCTCTTCGATCCTGTTCATGTCGGCGTTGCAGGTGAAACGCCCGGCTACTGTGCTGATCACGCTTTTTGGAGACGCCAAACTCGAAGAGATGGTAACCCTCCTTTCCAAAGCCGATGTCCCGGAAAAACGGCAGGCCTATAATGCCCTTTTGAAATTATACCCCGCCCGCAACGCGGAATTGGAGAAGTGGAGATAAAAGAACGTTTTCGTTAAGCTGAATGAGCAAAGGCAAACTTGTTTTAACTTTGCCATAGCGGGAAAACGACTAATTTTAATGGAATATATGTTGAAGTCGCTATATATACAGAATTTCGCATTGATCGATTCGCTCAGGATCGCATTCGATTCCGGTTTTTCAGTGATCTCCGGTGAGACGGGTGCGGGCAAATCGATTATCCTTGGTGCCCTCTCGCTGATCCTCGGGCAGCGTGCTGATACGAGACATATTAAGCAGGGCTCCGAAAAATGTGTCATTGAAGGCGTTTTCGATCTTTCAGCCTACGATCTTGCGCCTTTTTTTGAGGAACTGGACTGGGTGTACGAGGGTGACGAGTGCATCCTTCGCCGGGAAATATGGAATAACGGGAAATCACGTGCTTTTGTGAACGACTCGCCGGTCTATCTGAATGACCTGAAAGGATTAGGTGATAAACTGATAGATATTCATTCCCAACACCAAAACCTGTCACTCAACGATAACCTTTTTCAGTTGAATGTGGTGGATCTGCTTGCCGATACGGCGATGGAACGTGCGGAGTTTGGAAAGGCCTATACCGCCTACCGTTCATCGGAGAAAGCGATGAACGACCTCCGGGAGCAGTCCCGCAAAAACCGGGAAGAGGAAGATTACCTCAGGTTTCAATATACGGCGCTTGCGGAGGCGAACCTGCAACCGGGAGAACAGGAGCGGTTAGAGGAAGAACTGGAGACTGTGACGCATGCCGAAGAGATCAAGACGGGACTTTTCGCGGTAACCTCGCTCTTATCGGAGGATGAGCGGAGTGTGGAGTCGATGCTGCGGACAGTGGCCGATACGCTGCATAATGTACAGCGCTTCTATCCTCGGTTGGCTGAGGTGGCAGCCAGGGTGGATTCCGTCTTTATAGAGCTGAAAGATGTGCGTGAGGAGATCTCCGGGTATTTTGAAGAAGTGGAGTTTGATCCCGGCCGCAGGCAGTTGCTGGAAGAGCGGCTGAGTACCCTCTACGACCTGCAGAAGAAACATTCCGTCACCACCGTGGAAGAGTTGACCGGCTTGCGCGATAAAATGGCCCGGAAACTGGAGAATATTGATTCGCTCGATGAACGGTTGAAAGCGTTGGAAAAGGAGACGGAAGAGAAAAAGAAGACGATGATGGCAAAAGCAGGTTCGTTAAGCAAAAAGAGAAAGGACGCCGCACCCCGCATCGAAAAAGAACTTGTTGAGAGACTGGCTTATCTGAGGATGCCCAATGTAAAGTTCCTCTGTGATTTCAAAACCAAAGAGATCCCTGACGTTACAGGGGCTGATACCGTTCAGTTTCTTTTCTCGGCCAATAAAAATGTGGCGCTGCAGCTGGTTTCACAAATTGCTTCGGGCGGAGAGATGTCACGCCTGATGTTGTGCATCAAGGCGATGATCGCAGGAGCCACTTCACTTCCTACCATCATTTTCGATGAGATCGATACCGGTACATCGGGTGAAGTCGCCGACAGGGTAGGTGCTATCATGGAGGAAATGGGAACCCGGATGCAGGTGATCGGCATTACGCATCTTCCCCAGATCGCTTCCAAAGGGAGCACCCATTTTCTGGTCTACAAGGAGGAGGGGGACAATATTGTAACGACAAGGATAAAAGAACTGACTTCCGGCGAGCGGGTGCAGGAAATTGCCCGGATGCTGAGCGGTGCGAAAATTACGGAACAGGCGGTAGAGAACGCAAAAGTGATGTTGAATAGAAACAAAATATGAAGGAAAAAGAGATGATCTTCGGCATCCGTGCCGTTATTGAAGCGGTGGAAGCCGGAAAGGATATCGACAAGGTGCTGGTGAAGCGCGAGCTGTCGGGTGAGTTGTTTATGGAGTTGCAGGAGCAGCTCCGCCGGTATGAGATACCCATGCAGAAGGTTCCGTTGGAGCGGATAGACCGTATCACCCGGAAGAATCATCAGGGAGTGATCGCGTTCACTTCCGCCGTTACCTACCAGAAACTGGAGAATATTGTGCCTCTGCTCTATGAAAAGGGGAAGAACCCGTTTATTCTGGTGTTGGACGGACTGACTGATGTCCGTAATTTCGGGGCTATCGCGCGGACATGCGAAGTGGCCGGTGTGGATGCCATGGTGATTCCTGCCAGAGGAAGCGTGTCGGTGAATGCCGATGCGATAAAAACTTCTGCCGGTGCGTTACATTCTATCCCCGTCTGCCGGGAGAAGAGCCTGAAAGAGGCGATCGTCTTTCTCAAAGAGAGCGGAATAAAAGTAGTGGCTGCCACAGAAAAAGCCGCCTCATTTTATACTCAAACGGATCTTTCCGTGCCGGTCGCTATTGTGATGGGGTCGGAGGATACGGGTGTGGCTCCCGAGCATCTCCGTATCTGCGACGAACTGGTGAGGATTCCCCAGTCCGGGACAATTCAGTCGTTGAATGTATCGGTCGCGGCGGGCGTGTTGATCTATGAGGTCGTGAGGCAGAGGAGGCTGATTTTATAAGGTAATGATGTGACGATGAAATTAATGTGAAAATGTGAACCGGTTAATAGGATGATTTGTTGATGTGCTAATTGGCAATTATAATCTGTTAATTAGCACATCAATAAATCTACTAATTAATTTATTCTCTTAAGAAACAAAATCAATTCAAGTGTTTTAATGCATTTTTTGAACGGATAAAAACGTCCTGGAATGCTTCACTCTAAAAAAATAATATGAAAAGAGTAATTTCAACAAACAGTGCGCCTGCGGCGATAGGCCCTTATAGTCAGGCTATCGAAACGAACGGGATGATATTCCTATCGGGAATGTTGCCCATTGACCCATCCACCGGAAATATTATCCCGGGCAGCGTGAAAGAGCAAACCACTCAGATATTCAATAATATAGAAACAGTGCTGATAGCTGCCGGTGCCGGTATGGACAATATTGTAAAAACGACGGTATTTCTGGAGGATATGTCCTTATTCGGGGAAATGAACGAAGTGTATGCCTCCCGTTTTACCGGTACTTTTCCCGCACGTTCAGCCTTTGCCGTAAAAGCCCTTCCGAAAAACGCTTTGGTGGAAATAGAAGTGATCGCCGTAAAATGAAGACAATAGGAAATGTGATCTGGGTGGTATTCGGAGGTGTTTTTATCGCTATTGAATACCTGTTGGGCAGCGTTGCACTGATGGTGACTATCATCGGTATTCCTTTCGGGCTTCAGTCGTTAAAGCTGGCTGAAGTGGCGTTGTGGCCTTTCGGTAAAAAGGTTGTGCAAAAAGATACATCCTCAGGATGCTTGTCGTTTCTTATGAATGTGATCTGGTTTTTTGTGGGAGGACTTCCCATTGTGCTCACCCATCTGCTGTTCGGCCTGCTCTTTTACATTACCATTATCGGTATCCCTTTCGGTAATCAGCATTTTAAACTGATGGGATTGGCGCTCACCCCTTTCGGAAGAACGATTTTGAACAAATAGACGGAAGCCTGTTTTACTCAACCGGCTATTTTGGCCGTATGGGTTGATAGGCAGACGTTCTTTCCCGAATATATGAACTTTCCCTTTACTCGAATATTGCCGGAAGATCTTCGTCCTCTTGTTCTTCAGGAGGTTCTTTTTTTACCATAAAGGCGCTGATCTCCCATAACATATAAATAGGTATGGTTACCACGAAAAGAGAGAAGGGATCACCCGAAGGAGTAATGAGCGCGGCAGCTAAGAGTGAGCCTATAACGGCATGGCGACGGTATTTCCGGAAAAAAGGGCGGTAAATCAGTCCGAGCTTGGATAACAACCAGAACACCAGCGGCAGTTCGAAAACCAATCCCATGATCAGGATAAGGGTGTAGAAGTTGTTCATGTAGGAATCGAGCGAGATCATGTTCTCAATGGATTCGCTGAGCTCAAAGGTGATAAGAAAACGGAATATCAGGGGAAAGACAATAAAATAGCCCACCATACAACCTATTATGAACATGACACCCCCGAATCCGAAGGCGGTCTTTACCCCTTTTGCCTCGTTGTCATAGAGCGCGGGACTTATAAACCGCCATAACTCATACAGGATGTAAGGGATAGTACAAAGTACACCGAATGCCAGCGAAGTAGAGATGTAAGTCATGAACTGCGTGGTCATGTTGATATTGAGCATCTCGACTGAAAATGAATCCGCAGAAAAATCAGGTAAAAAAGGAATGTATTTACTCGCCTTTTCAAAAAAACGATAGGTAATAAAATCCGACGAACGGGCCGCAAGGATAATGGTGTCGAAGATTTTTGGGATAACGATGAAACCTACGACAGAGAAAGCAATAACAGCTATAATAATACGAATAAGGGTCCATCGGAATTCTTCCAGATGATCCCAAAAAGACATTTCTTTCTCTGACATTTCTATCCTGAGCTATATAATAGATAGGTAAACACGAAAACAACCGGACTTGACCGGATTTGCGTTCGAAATGATAAACTCTTATGATAATAACCATGAAAGAAAAACCCACCGGAATAATCTGGCAGGTTTCTTCCGTTACTTTGCTAAGTGTTAGGCGTTGAATTTTTTTCTGTCGGATTGGTTTTGATATCCTCTTCAATATCATTCAATCCTTTCTTGAAACTGTTGATGCCTTTGCCGAGACCTTTCATGAATTCGGGTATTTTTTTTCCTCCGAAAAGAATCAGGATAACCAGAACTATGATAGGTATTTCCCACCCGTTTAAGTTGATAAGTAGTGGATTCATAAGTGCGATATATTTAATTTGTTTATACTTTCCGATTGCTATAAGATGCAAATATAGAACTTATTTATGGATATTAGAGAGAATATTATAATAAAGTTTTCAAAAAAATGTGCCGGCTTGATTTTACTGATGCCTCAGAATGACAGCCAGATCCATATGAATGGGCAGATGGTCGCTGAATCCGCCTATATAGCGGGGGCCCATATTTGTCCTGTAGGTTTTTTTCCCATAATACTTTTCATCATCTTCCAGCAGAAAATCTGCCCTGAAGATATGTGCTTCATTGTTTTTTACGTGTATACTATTCTCTTTCATTAATAGGTTTCCGCTTACGATAAACTGATCGAGTACCTCCCATTTTCCCTGGTACTTATAAGAGCCGAACCCGGGGTCTTTTGTCCGGTGGTGAAAGAGATTGTACAACTTGTCCCTTTGAAGAGGCGGCTGTATGCTCCCTGCCTCCAGTATTTGGGAAAGACTCTTGTCGCCGGGGTGATCGTTAAAATCACCCATGATAACGATATGGGCGTTCTCCCGGAGGGCAAACAGGCTGTCGGCTTTGTTTTTCAGAAGAGCGGCTGTTTCCAGGCGCGCAGGTTCCGTCTCCCGCTGTCCCCCGCTACGGGAAGGAAAGTGGCAGACAAACAGGTCGAGGGTGTCCCCGTTGAGAACTTCTCCCGCGACATGAAGAATGTTGCGCGTCGGCCCGATATTCTTCCGGCTGAATCTTATCTCGTATTCAGTGATGTGCAACGGCCTGAATTGATGGCGCTGGTAGAGCAACGCCACATCAATTCCTCTCTCGTCGGGCGAGTCGGTGGTAATATATGCGTAATCCTGCGCCCGTAAAGGGGACCGTTTGGTGAGATCAAAAAGGACTGAGTCGTTCTCTATCTCGCACAGCCCGACCAATGCCGGGGACTGCATGCCGCCCACGGCCGTGACCACACGGGTAATGTTGCGCAGTTTTTCCCGATATTTCCACGATGTCCACTTCATAAAACCATCCGGCAGAAAGTCGTCGTCGTCTTTCAGCGGATCATCATGGATGTCGAACAGATTCTCGACATTGTAGAACATAATGCGGAAATTGTTCTGAGAAACGACTTCCACAGAGTGAACAATCAAGAAAGAGCCGAGTAGGATGATAAGGCGCATTGTTCACATATTTTCCAGGATCTTTATCAGGAAATCCCAGAATTTACCCACCGAAGAGATCTTCATTTTTTCGTCGGGTGAATGTACGTCTGTCATATCCGGCCCTATCGAGATCATATCGAGGTGCGGATATTTCTCAAGGAACAACCCGCACTCAAGGCCTGCATGGATCGCCTTTACTTTGGGGTTCTTGCCGAAGAGTGTTTTGTATTCTTTTTGCGCCAGTTTCAGGATATTGGAATCGGGATTGGGTTGCCATCCCGGATACCCGTCATTGTGGGTCACTTTTGTGCCGGCCAGTTCAAATACCGATGATACCATATTCACCACATATTCTTTTTGGGATTCCACGGAACTGCGTTGGCTGGTGCCGACCTCAATCTGGTGATTATCGACCATTTTCACAGATGCCAGGTTGGTGGAGGTCTCCACCAGTCCGGGGATATCGTAACTCATGCCGATGACCCCGTGCGGACAGGCATATAGTGCGCTGATCAATTTCTCCGTGATCTTTTTGTTGATCACTTTCGAGGGGATCTGTACTGATTCCAGTTGAATGTCGAGGCTGGGGTCGGTATGTTTATATTCCTCCTGTACCTGGGCCAGGAAAGTGTTTAGTTTTACACGGACGTCTTCCTTGTATTTTTCTTTTACGCCCAATAGCGCGAATGCTTCCCGCGGAATGGCGTTGTGCAGGTTTCCACCGCCGATCTCAGACAGGACCATGCCATATTTTTTGCGTGTAATGGAGTGCAGAAAGCGGGTGAGTATCTTGTTGGCATTCCCCAGTTTTTTATCGATATCACTGCCCGAATGTCCTCCGCGCAGGCCTTTTACCTGTACCCTGAACCAGAAGTATTTCTTGGGTACCTCTTTTTCTTTGTATTTGAAATAGGCTTTTGTGCCCTTTCCGCCGGCACAACCTATATAGATCTCACCTTCCTCTTCCGTGTCGAGATTGATCAGGATGCTGCCGGTGAGAAAATCTTTTTCGAGAGAGTTGGCTCCCGTAAGGCCGGTCTCTTCATCCACGGTGAAAAGCGCTTCAATCTTACCGTGCGAAATATCATCCGCTGCCAGCAGGGCTAACTGGGCAGCTACCCCTATACCGTTATCTGCTCCCAGCGTAGTGCCGTTGGCCTTTATCCAGTCACCGTCGATAATTGTTTCGATGGGATCATTGTCGAAATCATGCGTCACATCCGAATTTTTCTCGCAAACCATATCCACGTGCGATTGCAGGATCACAGTCGGAACATCTTCTTTGCCGGGAGTGGCGGGTTTGGTTATCAGGAGATTGCCCGCCTTGTCCTGTTTAGCTTCCAGATTATGCTGACGGGCAAAATCAAGCAGGTAGGCAAGAATTCTTTCCTCTTTTTTGGATGGTCTCGGGATCTGTGTGATCTGGTAAAAATAGTTCCAGATGGCGGAAGGTTGTAAATCTGTTATCATCATATCATTTATTTTTGAGGCGTATAGAGAAAGTAAAAATACAAGAAAAATGGTACATGGACAAAAAAATTAGCATCTTTAATTTGAAAAAATGTGATTTAATTGGCTAATTAGAGTATCTTTGCGGCATTAAAGGCATCATTATTATGATAAAAATACTCGTTATAGGCTCCATTATCCTGTTCATCGCTATTTTATTGATGGGGATGCGTGTTTTTTTTACCAGGAAAGGAGAGTTTCCCAGCCTCCATATCGGTGATAGTAAGCCGTTACAGGAGAGAGGGATCCATTGCGCCACATCTCAGGATTCGGAGATGAGCAGAAGAGAAAGTCCGATAGAGAAAATGTTGAAATCAGAATAAATTTAAATCTCTCAAAAATGAAGAATTCTACTCTTTACATCGCCAGCGGTGTGTTGGCGGTCGCAATCATTATTCTTTACATCTTACACTTTACTTCCAAACCATCCGTTAACGGAACCAACGGAAAGAATCTTTCTGCTTTGCTGAACGACTCTTCCATTACATTGCCCGTTGCGTATGTTAACGTGGATTCGCTTTTGATGAATTACAATTTCGCCAAGGATCTCAACGAATCGCTGTTGAGAAAAGAAGAGAGTACCCGTGCGACATTGAATCAAAGGCAAGGGCAGATTAATTCCGCAGCTGCTGATTTTGAACGTAAATTGCGTAACAATGCTTTCTTGAGCCAGGAAAGGGCACAACAAGAGCAGGAGCGGATCTTGCAAATGAATCAGGAATACCAGCAACTGGCCGAACGGTTGACACAGGAATTCATGTTGGAACAGGAAAAATTGAATATGCAGATGGAAGATACCATCAAAGCAAAAATGAAGGAGTTCAATCTGGACAAAAGATACGAGATTATCTTCAATAACAGAACGACAAGTACTATTCTGTTCGCTGAGAAAAAATATGATATTACCAAGGAGGTGATTGAGTTTCTGAACAGCAAGTACGGTCCTGTCACGGCTGCTCCTGCTTCAGGGAAGTAATCAATCTTTTTACCGTCTTTAGGGAGGAAATTGAGGGTATATCACCATGTGATGCTACCCTTTTTTTCTTTTATTCCCGTTTGATGACGAACTGAAATGTTCGATCCTCAGGGATTTTTAGTTTAAAAATCTTTATTCACTGTTCTGAATAGATTGACCGATGAAGCATTGGAAGGCATATATCGAAAGACAGAGACCGGAATATCTGCATGTCACAATTCCCCCGGAAACGGCGGCAGATATTGTTGTGGTGATTCCCTGCTATAATGAACCCGCTCTTTTCGACACATTGCATAATCTCCGTGCATCTGATAGTCCGAAAGCAAACGTGTTGACGGTAATCGTGTTCAATTCAAGCGTACTTAGCAATGAAAACGCTGTAAGGCAGAATAAGATATCCTATGAGCAGGCCGTATTGTTCGCCGACCGTTACAATAAACCTGGTTTTGGGTTCTTTTCACTATTATTTGAAGATTTGCCGAGGAAACATGCCGGCGTGGGGCTGGCACGAAGAATAGGAATGGACCTGGCTGTGGAGCATTTTCTTCGTAACGGGAAGCCCCGGGGAGTGATTATTTCGCTGGATGCCGATTGCACGGTATCGGCTAATTTTTTTACCACCATATGGGAGGCCTTCTCGCATGATAAGTCCCTGAACACCACTATTCATGATTTCCGTCATCGGCTGGAGAAGGATGGCCCGGTACCCGAGAGTGCGGCGAGACAATACGAGGCCTATATCCGTTATTTTCGTACAATGCTGGAATATACGGGATTTCCCTGCTATTATCATACGGTGGGTTCTGCTTTCGCTGTCTCGGCGGAAGCTTATGTGCGTGTGGGGGGTATGGGACGCCAGCAGGGAGGGGAAGATTTCTATTTCCTGCAAAAAATATTTGCACTTGGAAATATTCGTGAGTTGAAAGATACCCGGGTCTTCCCGATGGCACGTCTTTCAGATCGGGTTCCGTTCGGTACGGGACCTTCATTACAAAAGATAAAAGATGAACCCGAAGGCAACATAAGGGCTTATTCTGAGAAGTCGTTCCATATATTGAAAGAGTTTTTCGACATGAAAGATGTTTTTTTCGGGAAAGATCCGCAATCGGCCGAAGCAATGACAAAAGCATTGCATCCGTCGTTGCAACAATTCCTGAAAGAGATTGATTTCCCCGGACTGGTCAGGGATTGTAATGAAAACAGCGCCTCACCGGCCACATTCCGGAAACGATTCTTTCATCATTTCAATGCTTTCAGGATCATCAAGTATCTTAACCGGGTGCATCCCGATCCTTTCCCGTATGAAAGTTTTGCTTCATTGGTTGACAAATACTAGATGTCGTTTTGCGGTTTGACTGGTATTTTGTAATTTTGTGTTCAAAATGTAAGAATATTCTTTCATAATTCTAAAATGGAGTGTTATGCCGGTTCTTAACGGAGTTGAAATCATCAGCGCTTTTCTGGTCTTGTTCGCGATCATCGATGTGACGGGATCGGTACCTATTTTTCTGAATCTGAGAAGTCAGAACAGAACGATCCATCCGGAGAAGGCGGCTTCCTATTCGCTCATAATATTAGTAGGTTTTTTATTTATCGGAGAGTGGATATTGAAACTCTTCCAACTCGATGTCTCTGCTTTTGCCGTTGCCGGGGCTGTTGTACTCCTGATCCTATCCATAGAGATGATTTTCGGTGTGGAAATATTCAAAAACGACAATACCGCTGCGGATAACTCATCCACACTGTTCCCGGTAGTATTTCCGCTGATCGCCGGGCCCGGGAGTTTCACCACCCTGCTTTCCATGCGCGCGGAATTTCATATAGTGAACATCATTATCGCTGTGGTGCTGAATCTGGTCATCGTCTATCTTGTATTGAGGTATCTCGACATGGTGAAGAAATTATTGGGTGAGAGCGGTGCCTATATCCTCCGTAAATTTTTTGGTGTTATTCTGATGGCGATATCGGTGAAACTGCTTACTTCCAATCTGGCTACTCTTATTTCCACTGTGAACGGAACGGGTGCATAAAAACTGTCTCTGACTTATATAAGGGCTGTTACCAACATTTAACCCAACTTTCTCTCTGCAGGCAACCCCGAATAGCAAAAAAACAACTATATTTGTGCGGAAATTCGGACAGGTTTGTTTATGGATATCAGGTTCTTTTTTCATCAATTGGGATTTTCAAATTAATCTATTTATAAAATTCAGCAACATGAGAATTGTAAGTGTTTTAGGACGGGAAATTTTGGATTCAAGAGGCAATCCGACCGTTGAAGTGGATGTGTTGACAGAATCGGGCGCATTTGGACGTGCGGCCGTTCCATCGGGCGCTTCCACAGGAGAGAACGAAGCTTTGGAACTCCGCGACGGAGATAAAAGCCGTTATCTGGGAAAAGGTGTGTTGAAAGCTGTGGCAAATATCAACGATACGATAGCGCCGGCCCTGTTAGGTATGAATGTGCTGGAACAGACACAGATCGATGCCAGATTGCTTGAACTGGACGGTACGAAAACAAAATCGAACCTCGGAGCAAATGCACTTTTGGGTGTATCTCTGGCAGTAGCCAAGGCTGCGGCCAACTATCTCGGCCTGCCGCTCTATCGTTATATTGGCGGTACCAACACCTATGTATTGCCTGTTCCCATGATGAATATCATCAACGGAGGCTCTCACTCCGACGCTCCTATCGCGTTCCAGGAATTTATGATCCGCCCTGTGGGTGCCAATTCTTTCAAAGAAGGACTACGTATGGGTGCCGAAGTATTCCATGCGTTGAAGAAAGTACTTCATGACAAAGGACTGAGTACAGCTGTAGGCGATGAAGGCGGTTTCGCTCCCAATCTTGCCGGAGGTACCGAAGAGGCCCTCGAATCGATTCTGACTGCTATTAAGAATGCAGGTTACGAGCCGGGAAAAGATGTGATGATCGGACTCGATTGCGCTTCTTCCGAATTCTACAAAGACGGCGTATATGACTATGCTAAATTTGAAGGTGTAAACGGAAAAAAACGTTCACGTGAAGAGCAGGCTGCCTATCTGGAAGAACTGATCACGAAATATCCCATCGATTCAATCGAAGACGGTATGAGTGAAAACGACTGGGAAGGATGGAAGCTGCTGACCGATAAAATCGGCAACCGGTGCCAGTTGGTGGGTGACGACCTGTTCGTGACCAATGTTGAATTCCTTGAAAGAGGAATCAAAGAGGGTTGCGGAAACTCTATCCTGATCAAGGTGAACCAGATCGGAACGCTTACCGAAACGTTGAATGCCATCGAAATGGCACACAGAAACGGATATACCAGCGTAACTTCACACCGTTCAGGTGAAACCGAAGACGCTACTATTGCTGATATCTCTGTGGCTACCAATGCCGGACAGATCAAGACCGGTTCTTTGAGCCGTTCGGACCGTATGGCCAAATACAACCAGTTGCTCCGTATTGAAGAAGAACTGGGCGACCGCGCCGTTTACGGATACAGGAAGATCAGATAATAATTTTCTTGATACATTCTACCATAAAGGCCATCCTTCGGGGTGGCTTTTTTATGTAATTGATCGATTCTTTTTATATCTTTGTTTCTGACAAGTAAACAAATCAATACAGACATCAATGTAACAGCAAAACAGAGCTTGCCAGGGCTCGACTAAACGGAAATAAATTATGAAGAATAATTTTAATAGAAAAGCATTTGCAGGAATATCAGTCTCTATCTCCGTATTATCCTCCGTGTTTGGTCAGGAAACCCAAAAAAATCCCAACATCATCATTATCATGGCAGATCAGTTACGTGCCGACTTAATGCAGCGTGAAGGGTACCCTTTAAACACAATGCCTTTTACCGATAGTTTGGCAGAGAAAGGGACGTGGTTTAACCGGGCATATACGGCAGCTCCGGCGAGCGGTCCCGCCCGCGTCTCCATGTTAACGGGAAGATTCCCCAGTGCAACCCATGTGCGTTCCAATCACAATATTAAGGATGCCTTTTATACGAAAGATCTCTTCGATGTGGCCAGGGAACAAGGATATACAACGGTCCTGATCGGGAAAAATCATTCTCACCTTTCTCCCGACCGGGTAGATTATTGGAGCCCTTATAATCACGACGGACAGGATTCAAAAGATAAAAGTGAAATCGGCCAAGCATTCGATAAATATTTAAAAACGCTGGATATGTATGCCGATATGCAACCTTCTCCGTATGGAGTAGAGGCTCAATTACCGCATCGCATGGTAGATGATGCCTCTCATTGGATCGATTCCGTATCGGATAAGCCTTTTTTGATGTGGTTTTCTATCGCAGAGCCGCATAATCCGTATCAAACATGTGAACCTTATTATTCTATGTTTCCCCCCGAATCATTGCCTCCGATGAAGAGTAGTGCTGAGGATATGAAAATAAAGGGTGAAGAATATGTATTGCTTTCAGAAATGATGGGACAAGGGCATGTCGGTTATCAAAAGAATTTGCAACGCTTACGTTCAATTTACCACGGAATGTTACGGATGATTGATGATCAACTGGCTCGTTTTGTAGATGAATTGAAGAAAAAGGGAGTATATGATAATACTATTATCGTGTTTATTGCAGATCACGGTGATTATGTGGGAGAATACGGTTTAATGAAAAAAGGGGTCGGACTGGATGATGTCATTGCCCGTATACCCATGCAATGGACCGGACCCGGAATAAAAGCCTCAGTAAACCCCCATGAAGGCCATGTAAGTATTATCGATATCTTCCCTACGATATGTGAAGTAATGGGTGCAGATATTCCGGCAGGAGTACAGGGACGCAGTTTGTGGCCTCTATTGCAAGGGAAAGAATATCCTGAAGAAGAATTTGAGAGCGTGATGTCTCAGGATGGATTTGGAGGAATGTACTATACCAGAAATGATGCTACAGACTATAGAGAAGAAGGAGCTGTGGGGAAAAAAGGACTATTTTTTGACGAGTTGAATACATGGACGCAAAGCGGTACTATGCGTATGCTTCGCAAAGGCGATTGGAAATTAGTGTATGATATGGATGGAAACGGTCAGCTCTATAATTTGAAAGACGATCCTTCGGAACTGGATAATCTCTTCGGAGACAAGGCTTATGAAATCATTAAAAATGAAATGGTTGAAAATTTATTAAGATGGGAAATATCTGCACAGGATCCTATTCCTGTACCGAGACAAAGATATCGGTTTAAAAGGAATGAGCATAATTATTTATTCCGTTGATTAATAAATTAATAGAGGTATAAGAGACTAGCCAGTCAATGGTTTCAGGTATTATCCCAAATAAAGATGCTTGAAAAAATAAGGCGTAATGTGGGTTCTTGTCCGGTCGTAAAGATTAATGACCTCAATGCGTTTTGTCGCGGAGAATGACCCCATATCCATATCGCCATTGATGACTATAACACCCATTAGTATAATATATTGACAATGAAACTCGGTACTGGTCACAAGCTCCCGGATTCTGTTGTCGATGGCTTCATAAATAACTTCGGTCGCTTCATAAAGAGGTTCTCCGGCAGAGAATATCCTCTCTTTCTTATCAAAAAGAATCTGCTCTCTGGTATTCATCTGGTAGTCCAGTTCTGTTACCTTACCTTGCCTTTCCTTTCTCTATGATATTGTTGAGCAGCTTGTCCAATGCGCCCGGGGCTGCACCGCAACAGTTGGATAGTTCGCTTTGTCTCTTGCCTATATGCCCATCTCTCGAAATACCGATATGCGGACCGTAATAAATAAAGGTTGATGGAGTCAATAGTTGTCAGCGCATTGGGATAATGCTTTCTTACAATTTCTAATCGTTTCTTTTTTAGCAAATAGGGTGTATTTTATTCAATTTCTCCTTATTGCCTGTAACAACTTACTCCGCCACCTTC
>NZ_CALNAT010000028.1 GCF_937873925.1 uncultured Proteiniphilum sp.
ATGGCTTTGGCATGCCCGATGTGCAGGTAGCCGTTGGGTTCCGGCGGAAACCGTGTCTGTATGCGGCCGTCGTTTTTCCCCTCCTTCAGATCGTTCTCCACGATCTGTTCTATAAAATTAAGGCTTTTCTTGTTCTCTTCGACTGTGGGCTTTTCTTTTTCCAACATATGCGTCTTAAATAAATTTAGTCGTTTTCAACACCTATTACAGGCTTTGTTTACAACGAGAGTGAGTTCGTTCAACGTATCTGTAATTCCCTACTGCCGGGACTTACAGATGCGTTTATCCATCCTTCGGATTATAACCTGCAAATTTAGCGAAAATTTCATTACGGAAAGGTCTACCTCTTTATATTCTGTTTTTGAATTACTACTCAGCTACTATTGCCGGAACAATGAACAACTGCCGTATAAAATATCCTGTGTTCGGTTGATTTTCACTTTTCACTTTTCGTTTTTCATTTTTCCCGGGATATTACCCTTACGACACCCGAAGTCCCGCATTCCTGAAAATATTCCGGGCGTTTTCCAATCGTTCCTTCGATAACGGAGGCGTATTTTCCAGGCGGTATTCCATCCCTAACTGCTCATATTTGCGGACGCCCATATTATGGTACGGCAGCAATTCCACTTTTTCGATGCAACGGTAGGGAGCAAGATAATCGGCCGTTTTCTCCAGTAACAGATCATCATCCGTCCATCCCGGCACAATAACATGGCGGATCCAGACGGGTATATTTTTCTCCTCGAGGTAATTCAGGCAATGCAGCGTATTATCGATCCTCACTCCGGTCAGTTTTTTATGCTGGTCAGCATCGATTGATTTCACATCGAGCAATACCAGATCCACTACATCCAATACCTTATACACCGCCTGCGAAGAGATGGCTCCGGAAGTATCGAGCGCGGTATGGATGCTATTCTCTTTACACAAAGAAAAAAATTCGAGCAAAAACTCCGGCTGTAACAGCGGTTCTCCACCGGTAACGGTAACTCCGCCCTTGGCAATGAAACTCTTATAACGAAGGACTTCGGCCAACAGTTCTTCGGGAGAAAGGAGGTATTTTCCGGTTTGTTTCGGATCCCACGTATCGGGATTATGACAGTAAAGGCAACGCAAGGGACAGCCTTGCAGAAAAACCACAAAGCGGATCCCCGGCCCATCGACCGTTCCGAAACTCTCCAGCGAATGAATTCGTCCTAACATATAATTAATAAAACAGGGGTTATTCAAAAAGTATCCGGCACACTCAATGCCTTGCATCCCCACCCGGCCTGAAATCAGGGATCCATTAACCGGGAGCGGACAGGTGACCTTTCGAACAACCCCTTATAGTCTGTAGTAAATAATACTATAGTGACTGATTAATCGTCCTTGAGATCACATCCAACTGCTGCTCTTTGGTCAGTTTCACAAAATTAACCGCGTACCCTGAAACACGGATGGTCAACTGCGGATAATTTTCGGGATGGTTCATGGCATCCACCAACAGATCCTTGTCGAACACATTCACGTTGAGGTGCTGTCCGCCATCTGAAGTGAAATATCCGTCAAGCAGACCGACCATATTCGTTACCTGCACATTCCGTTCCTTGCCGAGCGTTCCCGGAGAAACGGCGAAGGTGTAGGAAATTCCGTCGTGTGCGTGCTGGAACGGCAGTTTCGCTACCGAAGCCAATGCGGCTACCGCACCTTTCGTGTCGCGGCCATTCATAGGGTTTGCACCAGGAGCAAAAGGCGTTCCGGCAGGACGGCCGTCAGGCGTTGCGCCGGTCTTCTTTCCATACACAACATTAGAAGTGATGGTAAGGATTGATTGCGTAGGAATGGCATTACGGTATGTCTCGTGCTGACGAAGATATCCCATGAACCTGCGGGTAATATCCACCGCGATCTGATCGGTACTGTCGTCGTTATTTCCGAAAGGCACATAATCGCCTTCCCGTTCGAAATCCACGGCAATTCCCCGTTCGTCGCGGATCACTTTCACTTTCGTATCGCGGATCGCTGCGAGCGAGTCGGCCACAATGGAAAGTCCTGCAATCCCTGTCGCCCGGATACGTTGCACATCTCCGTCGTGGAGCGACATTTCAAATGCTTCATAAGCATATTTATCGTGCATGTAGTGGATGATCTTCAATGCGTTGACATATACTTTCGCCAGCCAGCGCATCATCTGCTCGAATTTCGCCATCACTTCATCGTAATTGAGGTATTCGGAAGTAATGGATTCGAATTTCGGCGCCACCTGAATCCCCGATTTCTCATCACGGCCTCCATTGATGGCATACAATAAACACTTGGCCAGATTGGCACGTGCGCCGAACAACTGCATCTGTTTTCCGATCTTCATCGGCGACACACAGCAGGCAATCCCGTAATCATCGCCGTAATCAGGGCGCATCAGGTCATCGTTCTCATACTGGATGGCAGAGGTATCCACCGACACTTTCGAACAGAATTGTTTCCAGTTCTCAGGAGAACTCCGCGACCAAAGTACTGTCAGGTTCGGTTCGGGAGCCGGGCCGAGGTTATACAGCGTATGCAGGTAACGGAACGATGTTTTCGTCACCAGGGTACGGCCATCCACAGTCTGCCCGCCCAACGACTCGGTAACCCACACCGGATCACCCGAAAACAGGTCGTTGTAGTCCGGCGTACGGAGGAAACGTACGATCCGTAGTTTTATGATAAGCTGGTCAATCAATTCCTGCGCTTCTTCTTCGGTCAATAATCCGGCTTTGATATCTTTTTCGATATAAATATCGAGGAAAGTCGAAGTACGACCAATCGACATGGCCGCCCCGTCCTGGTCTTTGACTGCCGCCAGATAAGCAAAATAAAGGAATTGAACGGCTTCGCGGGCATTTTTTGCCGGTTCGGTCACATCAAATCCGTAGCCATTGCACATTTTCTCAAAAACTTTCAGCGCTTTGATCTGTTCCGAAATCTCTTCACGGCTTTGTATAACGCGTTCCGTAATTTCCTGGATATCGAGGCGTTTCAGAAAATCTTTCTTCTCCCGGATCAGGACTGTTGTTCCGTAAAGCGGTACACGGCGGTAATCGCCGATAATACGGCCGCGACCATAAGCGTCGGGCAATCCGGTAATAATGGCCGAACGGCGGGCAGCTACCATCTCGTCGGTATAAGCGGAGAAAACACCTTCATTGTGCGTTTTCCGGTAGCGGGTATAAATCTCTTTGGTCATGGGATCCAGTTCGTACCCGTACGCGTTCAATGCGTTCTCCACCATGCGGATGCCGCCTTTCGGAAAGATCCCGCGTTTGAGCGGTGCATCGGTCTGCAAACCGACGATCACTTCATTATCCTGGTCGATATATCCCGGCCCGTAGGTGTCTATTTCCTGCGGATATTTGGTTTCGGCATCGTATACGCCTTTGGCTTGCTCTTCTTTGAACATTTCCGTCAACTTGTTCCAGACCTTACGGGTACGTTCGGTGGAAGAAACCAGAAAACTATCATCGCCTTCATACGGCGTATAGTTGTTCATAATGAAATCCCTTACATTGATTTCGTTTCTCCAGACGTCGCCTTTAAAGCCTTTCCAAGATTCATGCTGATTATTCATCGTTGATATATTAATTTAAAAATGTGTATATATTGAAATTAGCTGTGTTTATTTATTTTTTCCGGATGATGAAGGAACAGGTACCAGTACACCGTACCCACCAATAACATGCCACCGACAATATTTCCGAGAGTCGCGGGAAGCAGGTTTTTCGAAAGAAAATCGCCCCAGGTGATGTCGGCGCCACTATATATAGCTGCCGGGATGAAAAACATATTGGCGATGGAGTGTTCGTAACCAAGCACCACAAAGATCATGATAGGGATCCATATGGCAACGCTTTTCCCTATGATGTCCTTCGCCGTATATCCCATAAACATGCCGAGACATACCAGCCAGTTAGCCCCGATCCCTTTTACCAATACACGGATGAAATCCTGATTCACTTTTGCTTCGGAATAATGGTGCAGATAGGATTGCCAGGGTTCTTTATCGAATAAGCCTACATTGGCAGACAATACGAAAGCGATGAATTGCGCTCCGATAAAATTAAACAGATAGGAAAGCAGGAGTATTTTCGCCACTTTCACTGCCGGCATCTCCCGCTTCCATAACGGGAAGGTCAAACCGGCACAATCGCTGGTGAACAGATCGGCTCCGGTGACGGAGACCATGATAAGTCCGACCGGGAAAAGCGCTCCCGCCACAAACTTCACAAGTCCCGGATTGATGCTGCCCGCTTCAGGCATTCCTCCGGCGACCATCACAGCCAGCAATCCTCCGAATGCGATAAATGCCCCACCGAGAATAGCCGCAATAGCAAATTGCAGAAACGGAAGTTTCGATTTATTAACTGCTGTGATCCTAAACGCTTCGGCAGCTTCTGCCGGGGTATAATAATTCATATTTAATTACATCAGTCGTTTTCTCGCTATGATATAGTCCGAACAAGTTCAGTCTCTATTCATTTAGCTTAACGAAAACGTTCAAAAACATAAACCCAGACCGATAAAGGGAAGTGCTTTACTGCAAAAAAAAATATTTTCGTATAACCTTTAACAATCCTAATCAAATCGGATACAAAGATACGATTTAACCTTTGATTGCGGAAATATTTCTACAATTAATTTCTAAATTCCTCGCTTATCCTTCTACTTAATCAGGGGGCGATTTATATACACCCCATTAAATCCCGGCGACCGGGATCTGGATGCCCGAAATAAACATTTTATAAAGAAATTAAGTGGATATAAAATAAAACAGGCGTATGAAACCCGCTTTATATCGACACGCGGGCGTAGGGTACCACATCCGGGGGACAGAACCGGCTGTCGAGATATTTATAATATCCGGAAATGGCGACCATGGCAGCATTATCGGTGGTATAAGCAAACTTGGGAACATGGATCTTCCATCCGTAACGGCGGCTATACTCTTCAAAAGCGTTCCGCAGGCCTGAGTTGGCCGATACCCCTCCGGCTACCGCCACTTCTTTTATTTGCAGGTCTACAGCCGCGGAATAGAGCTTATCCATCAGAATATCGATAATGGTTTTCTGCAATGATGCGCAGAGATCTTCCTTGTTCTTTTCAATAAAACCAGCATCATTTTTCAGCTTATCGCGGAGGAAATAGAGGAACGACGTTTTCAGTCCGCTGAAGCTGTAATCATAACCCGCGATACGCGGTTTACTGAAAGTAAACCTGTCGGGATCGCCCTGCTTGGCCAGCCTGTCCACCACCGGGCCACCGGGGTAACCCAGTCCCATCACCTTGGCGCACTTGTCGAACGCTTCACCCGCGGCATCATCGATGGTCTGCCCTACAATCTCCATATCATCATAAGACTTCACCAATATGATCTGCGAATTACCGCCGGAAACCAGCAGGCAGAGAAAGGGAAATCCGGGTTGATTAGTATCATGTTCATCCTCTTTGATAAAATGTGCCAGCACATGCGCCTGAAGATGATTGATCTCGATCATCGGAATATTCAGTGCCGATGAGAATCCTTTTGCGAATGACGTGCCGACCAGCAATGAGCCCAACAGTCCCGGTCCCCGTGTAAAAGCCACAGCCGAGATCTCCTCTTTTGTAATGCCGGCCTGCTTCAGGGCATCATGCACTACAGGAATGATATTTTGCTGGTGTGCACGTGATGCCAGTTCCGGCACTACGCCACCATATCGTTCATGGACTGCCTGACCGGCGATCACGTTCGAGAGGATCACTCCGTCGCGGATAACGGCAGCAGAAGTATCATCACAGGAAGACTCTATACCTAATATTGTAATCATTTTATTCAAATTCACTTATCGAAAAAATTCAGTTGTTGTATGAAGTGATTCACTTGAACTCAACAGGAGAATAACACTTATATATTGTTTGCTGTTCTCCGGAATTTTATATTTGTAAGCACGATGGCAAAGAGAATAAGGAATACCCCTACCCATTGAAGCGCCTGCACATTCTCCTGAAGGATAAAACTGGAAGAGACTACTGCGACCGGCAACTCTGCTGCGCTAAGGATAGCGCCCAGCGAAACTCCGGTACGCGGCATGCCAAAAGAAAAAAACAGAGGAGGAATAACGGTTCCAAGCAATGCCAGCATCAATCCCCATTTATAAAGTCCGTCGAAAAACAGTCCGTCAAACAAAAATAACGGTGGGAAAATCATCCAGGTGACAATACAGGAGCCGGTAATCATCAATGCTCCTTTTTTCAAAACCGGCAGATCATTCCCTACCCTGCCGCTTGCTATCAGGAACAGGGCATAACAAAATGCAGCCAACAAGCCAAATCCTATCCCTTTTATATTTAAAGTCACAGCCTCGTTAAATATACCTGCCGCGAACACCGTGCCGACAAGCACTATTGAAGCGGCAATCAGTTGCATTCTATGCGGTTTTTTTCTGAACAGGACCGCTTCAATCAAAATGCTGATCCACAGATATTGCATCAACAGGATAATGGCAATGGATGCGGGTAATAGTTTTACGCACTGATAGTAAAAAATACCGACCAATCCTGTGAAGATCCCGGCAAAAGCCACTTTCCACCAGGCGGTCCGGCCTGGAGAACTATTGTCACCGGCAAGCGACCGGAGGGGCTGTTCCCCGCTACGCACTATCCGGCCTGAGGAAGCGTTTCCAGCAGCCCCCAAAGGAGTGCGGTTCCCTGCCCCGGACAGAAACTTTTGCAAGGAATAGAGCGCCCACAACATCACCATTCCCAGGAAAGCCTGGCTTCCGGTTATTTGTCCGAGGGTGTAACCTTCCTCATACGCATTTTTTACAATCGTCGATAGAACTCCGAAGCTGCATGCCCCAAGAAAAACAAAAATCCCTCCGATGAATTTATTTCGATTCATTTCTTCCTATCTCCAACTCACGAAAGCCCTAAACACATTTCAAAAATAGTAGTAGCTTTTTCGATAAAACGGATGCAAAGATAATGGAAAAGAATTTAGTAATCATTTTTTAGCTTTCCCGCTTACAAAGAGTTCAGTCAAATAAATCTTGTAAATTTAGGAGTAAAGTCTTATTTTTGTAGGTATTAAAATCTATATAGCAATGATGACTACCGATGAATATTTGCAGAAACTGAAACAGTTTAAATTGTAATACGCCGAAGAGTACGGCATAGAGCGCATTGGAATTTTCGGTTCTGTGGCACGTGGCGAACAGACCGAAGACAGTGATATTGATATTTATTATGAAGGCAAGTCGTTGGGATTGAAATCGATGGTAAGCTTTCCCGCCGAACTCGAAAAGTTTTTCGACATGCCTGTTGATGTTGTGCGCAAACACAAGAACCTGCGCCCTTCTTTCCTTAAACGTATTATGAGTGAGATCAAGAAATTGACACCATAATCAATTTTGAATGTTTTGATAATTAGAAAATACATATTACATTTGTAATACAAAGTAAGTAAATATATAACATAAATGTAATTATGGAAACGAGAATAGTAAAAAAACAAACGGCTTTTAGACTGAATGAAAACTTAGTGAACAGGTTGAAAGCAGAAGCGAGAAGAGCGAATAGAAGCCTAAGCAACTATGTGGAATGTATTCTCATGGAAAGCGTTTATAACGAACCGAACGATGAAACAAAGGCAGCCATCAAAGAGGCAAAAACGGGTAAGTATGCAGGGACTATAGACATGAAAGATTTTGATTCTTTCATAAAATCTGTAAATGATATCGAATGAAAGAACTTCGTTATAGTACCAAAGCGAAGAAAGACTTAAAGAAGTACAGGAATAATCCCCGTAAAATGGAGAAACTGTACCAAGTCTTATATATGCTCATTAATGACATTCAAGTCCCTGAAACTTTCCAACCTCATCAGCTAATAGGACAGTACAAGGGCTGCCTGGAGTGTCATATTGAGCCCGATTTTTGCTCATTTGGTTAGATGAAAACAATAAATATATAGAGATTGTCAGGATTGGTAGTCATTCGGAATTATTTTAAAGGTTTTACCGGAATTCTCGTTAATGACTTGCTAAAGAACTTTTCCCATTTAAGAGCAGACCACCAAAAAACAGCCAAAGGCGACAGTATTTTTCAGTTTCTGGCAACCCATTTCCAAAAAGTGGTATATCTTAATTCTATTTTCGCGGGAAAAGTAAAGGGTGCCGGTATTTTAATGGCCTGCCCGTCGTGGTCTACGGGATAGACCTCCACTTCGTACCAGCCTCCCGAACGGGAAACATGTAGCGTGTCGGGAACGTCATGAAAGACAAAACGTACCGGCATGGGGCCTTCCACCGGAGGATGGCCCGCGATAAATGCGATTTTGCCCCGTTGTAACATCGCACGCTGCGGTATCCATGCAATATAATGCACCTTCCCCCCTTCATCCTGCATAGCAGTGATCTCTATAGATATCTTCGGCTGGTATGGGACAAAGGCGGCAATACCGGCCAGTACCAGTAACGCGGCAACGATCATGACTGTGCCGTACCGCACCAACACCGGGGGCATCCGCCCGATAATGTTCCGCACCTTTTCGCTGCGCAGTTCTATTGGTTTATTCTCTTCCATCTTTACTTATGGATTTGGGGTTGCAATTATCTCATTATAACATCCACTAATCGGCACATTAGTATTTTCACTTTTAACTGTTAATTCCCCAGTTCCAACTGGTTCTTCACCAGTTCGTAGTACTTCCCCCGTTTTTGTGTCAGTTCCTCGTGCGTACCCGTTTCTGCGATGCGTCCACCGTCAAGCACCACGATCCGGTCCGCGTTCTTTACCGTACTGAGGCGATGCGCCACCACGACCACCGTTTTATCCCGGTAAAATACTTCCAGATTCTTCACGATGGCCTTTTCATTGTTCGCGTCCAGTGAGTTGGTCGCTTCGTCGAGGAAGATGAACGGCGGATTCTTGTACACCACCCGGGCGATAAGGATGCGCTGCCGCTGTCCCTGGCTCACCCCCTGCCCGTCCTGCCCGATCTTCGTATTGTATCCCAGCGGCAGGCGCTCGATGTCTTCCGCGATATTTGCTACGCGGGCGGCGTGGCGTAACCGTTCCAGATCGATCTCGTCGCCCGCCACAGCGATGTTGCGGGCAATGGTTGTTTGGTGAAGGGGAAGGACATTTTAGTGTAAATTTACAAACGTTTTATTTCCGCTTCACCGGCACCGGTTCCTTTATATTTGCTTTTTGCCGAGTTGAATTTGTAACGCACTGTCAGTTCAAATTCACGGCTGTCGTAACGGTTCAGTTGGTACAATTCCATTTGGCTGTCGTAGTCCGGCGGATATTCTTCGCGAATACTCCACGAAGAAGCTGTTGTTCCGTTCCTTGATGGTGGTGTTTGACGAGGATACAATATTTTCCCTGTTTTGGTATTCATCTTCGCGATGTGTATCGGTATATTCGCTTCCCAACGAAAACTGCCCTCCAAAGACGGGATATGAAAGTACCAGTTTGGAGGCGATCAACCGGTTGTCTACCTTGCTCTCGGAATTAACCGTCCGGTTGTCATACTCTTGGCTTGTTTCAGTTACGTGCGATTGTGACCGTTGCCTGTTTGCATAGAAATCGGCGTTGAAATCGACTTTCAAATCGCCGAAATCGCCGTTATAATATGCATTAAACCAGTGTGTGGGTTTATGACGTATGTCTTTTTCTTCCACGCTGTTCCATTTATCGTAGAAAACGCCATCGGCAAGTACTGTGCTGTTGAGTGTTGAGAACATCCCATAGGATGGAAACACTGAAAGCGTACATTTCATACCCGCATAGTGTTTGGGTGAAATCTCGTAATTCACGCCTGCAATTCCGGTCAGTGTCTTGAAAACGCCGTCTGCGTAAAGCGTATTTTCCTGCATCCAAAGCTATCCACATAGGTTGACTGCCGCAATTTGCTGTCCTGGAGCCAGGCATCGCGATTATAGGTAAACGTGGTGAAAACGTCCCATCCGTTGCAGCGGTAATTCAGGTTAAGCTGTTCGGTCAGGTCTGTGTTTTGCGACTGCCAATAACTCGAACGCACGTCAAAACTGAATCCGTCGCCGGTTTTGCGGATGGTGTTGATGCGGATAACGGCTTTTACCGAAGCGTCGTAGCGTGCGCCCGGATTATTGACGATTTCCACATCTTTAATATCTGCCGAACTGAGGTTGTCCAATTCCGACACGTCGCGCATTTCGCGGTTATTGATGTAGATTTTGGCTTCGCCTTTGCCGAAAACTGAATAAACACCCTTGTCATCCGTAACAGACGGAAGGCGTTTAAGCTTCTTAGAAATGGTTTAATGAATAAGTAATTTATTTTCTACTAAAAATCTGTATTTTTAAGTATCTGTAAATAATGTCATAAACAATATATTCGCCTTTGCGGAAATCATAGTCAAAAGTTCTATTGCAGCAAAGATGTATATAGCTTGAAACGAGACGGTAGATTTCCGAATCATTATTTTTGCTCAGTATATTATCTATATACGGTTTAGACAAACGACTTCTCTCCTCCTATAAAATGCTTCATTAAAATCAGACTTGGGTAAAAACTTATTATGCCTCATACAGCGCTACGATACCTTTTGCCTCTGTCAGTAATTCCCGCGAAACATGGGCTATATTGTAAATGAGTCTTGCCCGGCGGTTTCCGGCATCATTCACCATTTTATCCATCTGTTCGTCCCAGCAGTTTGCCCTCTGAAGATAATCATCTATCTGCACCTTATCAGCGTTGTTGGTCAACATCTCCGAAACCAGACGAAGCACATCACTCACATCACGACAAAAATCAAGTTCTTTTTCCGACAAATCGGCCGCGGACTTATGCACGCCGAAAGCGGAGATATAGGACAGCAGGGCATGGTTCAGGTTAGTGAGGTTAAAAGCCTTATCCTGGTACCCGCGCCTGTTCTTGGGTTCCAGTCGCATCCATTTCCAGGCGGAGGTCAAGGCGTTGTCGGCATTGTAAGCGGTACGCCGGTTGTGAAGATAATCCTCCTCGGAGACAGAACCATCATAGATGCTCTCGAAATAACGCCTGTTTTTTGCCACCGCATTCAGCATCAGCCCCGGGAGCTGCTTATACTGCCAATTTGGCCAGATAAAGCGTACAGCCAGATAGGCGAGCGCGCCGCCCACCAACGTATCGATGATACGGGGCATCATTACGGCTACTCCCTGGTTAGAAAGCAAATTGAAAGCTGCCAGCACGAAGATAGTGATAAAGACAACAGCGATCGTATAGTTTTTCTTCAGCCAGTAAAAGAAGAAGTAGATGGAGGTGAGCAACAAGAGTATCTGTCCCGGAGTGGTGGGCAGCAGTTGTGCCAGGGCGACCCCTCCCACAACCCCCAGCAATGTACCGAACACGCGGTGAAAGAGCCGGATACGCGTGGCGCTATAGGTTTGCTGGACAACAATCAGCGATGTCATCAGTATCCACGAACCCTTCCCGAAATTCAAATAAAGCATGATCCCATATCCCACCATCCAACACAAGGTAAGCCTCACTGCAAAGCGAAAACGGGGATGAGTGGCATGTAACAGTGATTTCAAACCGGTTCTCTCCGGCTTCCGGGAATGAAAGACCGTCACATCTATCTGGTCGATGGTTTTTTCATTCTCCCGGAGATTTTCTTCCAATCCCGTCAGGTTTCTCAGCAGTAACGACAAAGTAAGATAATAGGGTTCGTCTTTCTCTGCATCGAGCATTGCCCGTAGCGCCGTTATCGTCCATTTCAACGAGAATGGATGCTTGTAAGGTCGTTCGATCAGCAGGGAGTCGGCATAGAGACGAACTGCCGCTGCAATTTCTCTCATCAGTCTTCCGAATCCATCCAATAGTTCACTATTCTTGACTTGGCGGGATAACAGGTCATACTGTTCATGGCTTGAAATGGCCCTTTCCTGCATGGCCTGCAGCAAAAACCATTGGCGATAGTAATGATCCGCCACCGGAAGTGATTCAGGACTGCATTCTTCTGAATAGCTGTAAAGATCGTTCTTGCACGCCTCTATCTGTTGCGCCAGATTTATATTTTTTTGTGCCAGTTGGGTCCTGATCACTTTTTGTACCTGGGGATCGCTGGGGAATAGATTTGCCTTCAGGTCGATATATTCTGCCAGGAAGTGAAACCCACGGGCAAGCTGTTGTTGCAATAGCCGATAAGGCCTGGAGTAAAGTAGCAGGATAGAGATCACAGCATAACAGAAGGCTCCACTGGTGAAAAACAGGGGGAGATAATACCATTTTTCACTGTTTTCAGCCGCCAGCATGGAATAGACCAAAATAAGCATTGTCCCGAAAGTAACGCCCTGCATCCGTGAATCGATACCTCCAATCAAAAGGAGGGAAAAGGAGAGAACAAGCAACACAATTGCAAACCAGGCCGGCAGAGGTAGAAAGATAGCCACTAAACTACTGGTAATTCCGTAAAGTATAAGCGCAATGGCAGAAGATTTGATCCTTCCTTTCGGATGCACGTCGGTCTCCCCCAATGCCATCGCAACCACACCCAGCGCCAGGGTCGTACCGATAAAAGAGTTATGAAAGATCAACTCGGCAGGGATCAGCAGGAAAGCGATGGATACCGTCACCTTCAATGCCCATAAATGATCGGGATTTTTCCAGAAGACATGGATCCAGATGTTGTTTATTACATTTTTCAGCCTTTCTGTCCTGCTATTCATCTTTTCTCATTTTTTATTCCTATTCCATCTTCACATTACCAATTGGCACATTATTCACATTGGCACATTACAATGTTACATCCACCCTGAACGCGCCGAGCAGAGCATCGGGATGATGCCGGTAAGTAAAACGATGGACATATTCCACACGCAAAAGCCCGAGAATATTGGTGATACCGATGGTTCCTTCCACATAAGGAACAGCGTCATACAGATATGAAACGGACGGAAAACGGTATAACCCTTCCGGAGAGAGCGCCGGATTATTTTTATCACTCAACCGGCCATAAGAGGCCCTCAATGAGATCAGTTCCTTTAATTGTAACTGATCCGTTAGCGCCATTTTTGCCAGCAGGAAATCATTTCCCACAAAAGTCATCCGCAGCGTGTATTGCTCGTCGGCCACAAACTCCAATGCACGGTTCAGAAAAAAGAAGTTATTCTCAATATGGTACCGGTACCGCTGATTAGGATATACCAGCAACGGAAAAGGCACCTTATCCCATATCTTCATCACCTCTCCCACCGCATCCAACCGGCCGGCACGCCCCAGTAAAAAACGCTTTTGTGCCGAAAATTCCGTTCTGTGATAGGGTACTTCGCCTCCCATAAAACCTTTTACACCGATCGTATAGGAGAGAAAAAAAACCGGTGAAGTCATCTCTAACGATATTCTTTTCCGTTTTTGCTGATCATAAGCTTCTCTCACCGAATAGCGTAACAGCACACCCACATCGGTTGTTCTCAACGCATCATCCGGAATGACCATATCATCATACTGCCTGTCGAATTGCAATTCTCCCTGGGGGACTAACCGCGACCGCCTCACCCGGAACGTATGCGCCAGTCCGTTTTTGTATTCTCTCTCGTAATTGATCTCGGCAAAATTGCGATAAGTGGCTTCGTTAAATGATCGCTTGTAAGTGATCAGCAGCAGATCGTTCAGTGCATAGGGATGCATCTCCCCGGGAGAATAGAGATCGTTCTCATATACCCATCGCAGGTTATTTTTCGGGAATTCGTCTTCATGGTAAGCTTTTTCTGTGAACGAGTAGATGGCTTCACCCCGGTATTTGAACCGCTGGTCTTTAAAACCGTAAGCGGCATATCCCCTCACAAAAAAGTGCGGGCTCAACCGGGAATTGGATGCGATGCCGGCTCGGAGCCGGATCCCTTCCATAGGATTATAGGTAGGAATAGTCTGTATCCTGCCGAAATCGAACCGATTGGTTTCCGGGTTTCCGAGCGGAATCCAGTCGTTTGTTACAAACTTCACCGCTTTGGTAAGGAATGCTCCGAATCCGCTTGAATTCCCTAGCAGGCTGTCCCGCAACGTCTGGCTTCTCTCTGCAAAGTCATCAGGTTGCAGGGCGATGATCAGTTCGTCCGGATCGCGGTTATCCAAAGAAAGAGAGATCAGTTCGAACCTCTCCCTTACAACCAATAGTTGTCTGTTGGTAAGTGAATCGGGAATGGTAAACGAAAACTCCCCTATATTGTTGGCCACGGTTCCTACGGGCGTTCCCTGGACAAAGAGCGCCGCGTAAGGCACCGGTGTGCGATACTTCGCATCGATTACCACCCCTTTGACCAGGGTGTCTTGCGCGAATACCGAAGCACAAACACTTGCCAACGATATTAAACAGAGGAGAACAGCTTTTTTCATTTCTACCTTATTCTGTTTAGATGCAAGAATCAAAACGATTTACCGATTTGTAGATTTACTAATCTCAAAAACCAAGACTTCTGAATTTCATGATTTCATCATCACATCGTCAAATCATCAAAGTTTCCTGTAACGCACCCTTTTCGGTTCCACGTTTCCGAGGCGCATCTTCTTGTTTTCCTCATATTCACTATAGGAACCCTCAAAATAGACTACCTCCGAATTATCTTCGAAAGCCAGGATATGCGTACAGATACGATCCAGGAACCAACGGTCGTGCGAGATCACCACGGCACATCCGGCAAAGTTGTCCAACCCTTCTTCCAGCGCACGCAAAGTATTCACGTCTATATCATTGGTCGGTTCGTCGAGCAACAGTACGTTAGCACCGGCTTTGAGTGTCAGCGCCAGATGGAGACGGTTCCGCTCACCACCCGACAGCACACCGCACAGTTTTTCCTGATCAGCGCCGGAGAAGTTAAAACGGGAAAGGTATGCACGGGCATTGATCTCTTTTCCGCCTACGCGCACAAATTCCGAACCACCCGAGACGACCTGGTAAACTGTCTTTTCCGGGTCGATAGCTTCGTGTGCCTGATCCACATAAGCAGTTACCACCGTTTCACCCACCTCGAATTTCCCTGCGTCTGGGGTTTCTATCCCCTGGATCAGCCTGAAGAGCGTGGTTTTTCCCGCACCGTTGGGGCCAATTACCCCGACAATGCCGTTAGGCGGCAACATAAAGTTCAGGTTATCGAATAGCAGTTTGTCGCCGAATGCTTTTTTCACGTTGACCGCTTCGATCACCTTATTTCCCAGCCGCGGGCCGTTTGGAATAAAGAGTTCCAGTTTTTCTTCCCGTTCCCTCTGATCTTCGTTCAGCAACCTCTCATAAGAATTCAAACGCGCTTTTCCTTTCGCCTGACGTGCCTTGGGCGCCAGATTGATCCATTCCAACTCCCGCTCCAGCGTCTTACGGCGTTTGCTCACCTGCTTCTCCTCCTGCTCCATCCGCTTGGTCTTCTGTTCGAGCCATGAGGTATAATTTCCTTTCCAGGGTATCCCTTCACCACGATCCAGTTCGAGGATCCATCCTGCCACATGATCGAGGAAGTAACGGTCGTGCGTGATACAGATCACTGTACCTTTATACTGTTGCAGGTGCTGTTCCAGCCAGTCGATCGATTCCGCATCGAGGTGGTTGGTAGGCTCGTCCAGCAGCAGCACATCCGGTTCCTGCAGCAACAACCTGCAGAGCGCCACACGTCGGCGTTCACCTCCCGACAGTTCACGAATCGGTTGTTCTTCCGGGGGGCAGCGCAAGGCGTCCATCGCCCGCTCCAACCGGTTGTCTATATTCCATGCGTCGGCAACATCCAGTTTATCCTGCAATTCGGCCTGACGGGCAAAAAGGGAATTCATCTTATTTTCATCCTCATAGTACTCGGGCAGTCCGAATTTCAGGTTGATCTCTTCATATTCGTTCAGAAGATCCATTACGGGTTGTACCCCTTCACTGACAATTTCGATCACCGTTTTATCCGGATCCAGCGCCGGGTCCTGCTCAAGGTATCCCACCGAGAAACTCTTATCGGACACTACTTCGCCCTGATACTCTTTCTCAATCCCGGCAATGATCTTCAACAGCGTCGATTTTCCCGACCCATTCAAACCGATAATACCGATTTTGGCGCCATAGAAAAAGGAGAGGTAAATATCTTTCAATACCTGTTTGTGTGGCGGAAACATTTTGCTCACGCCCACCATGGAAAAAATAATTTTCTTATCGTCGGACATATTTTTTTAATGACTAATTAAATTTCTGATATAATTTGTTTCATACGATTTATTCACTTCGTGCATACGATTTATGCACTGAATAACCACTGAGCCCAAATCTGAAACGGAGCACAAAGATAATGAAACTTTTGTTGTGATAAATGATTATTTTTTTGAACTATTGCGTATATTTGTGCATTGTGAGTTGTTGTAAAGAAACTAGTGAAACAGGCAATTACATTCATATTAACATTGCTGTTGGTGAGCTGTTCGATACCAAGTAAACTGAACAAACAAATAGGCTAAAGTCAGCTTCTTTGGAAGTTTCCCCATTTAAGACTGAAGCGGGAATGAAAGCAGAATTAAAAGTACAGTTACTATTATCGAAATCAATATGAAGATGAACTTAAGACTATAATCAAGAAAAATCAATCAGAAAAGGAAGTCATTGGAATGCCAAACCTCAAAATTATGGAACTGGCGAATGTTTAGACGGTGGCCATACATTCTATACAGTATTTTTTCCCAATGGAAAAATTGAATCAATATATATAAGATGCCGGATGTCAAAAAAATTTAGAAAGAATGACGACATACATTTCAATACTAAGAGGTATTAACGTAAGCGGACAAAAACTTATCAAAATGGACGCCCTACGGAAATCTTATGAATGTTTGGGATTCGGTAACGTAACGACTTATCTGCAAAGCGGGAATATTATCTTTACAGGCAAAGACGCAGCACCGGAAGAACTGGCACAAACCATATCAGGACAAATTGAAAAAGATTTCGGTTTTCAAGTGCCGATCATTGTATTGTCCACCGACAAGCTACAACAAATAATCAATGGTAATCCGTTTGTAAAAGACAATGACAAAAACAAGACTTTTTTACATATTACTTTTCTGTCTTCAACCCCGGATAAATACGACTTCAATACCATAGAAAAAAAGAAACAGAGCGGTGAAGAAATATCCGTCACCAGCAACGCTGCTTACCTCTACTGCCCTAACGGATACGGCAGGTCAAAATTAAACAACAACTTTTTGGAAGCAAAACTAAAAGTCATAGCAACAACAAGGAACTGGAAAACAACGAATGAACTTTTAAGAATAGCACAACAAATAACTGGAAAATATGATTAAATAACTGACAATAACCTAACTTATATTTTATCATTACCCTGTATTTTAGAAAACAACAAGAATAAACAATATAAAAAGGAGGTAATTATGACAACCCAATCTGTTAATAAGACAATATGTTGCCCGGAATTCAATCCTACTCAATGGGATGATAAAACAATAGAATGGCAGAATAAGAAATTCATAAAGCATCGGGTATTCACATTCTTCTATATGCCTGTAAACTTTGGCAAGGTGATGAAAAAACTCGATAAAATTATTACTGAAGCCGGAGCACAAATACCAGATTCACTTTGCCTTTCAGATCATACAGGCAAATGGAATATGAACATCTATTTAGCAGTAGACAAAAGGATAGACAAGATAGAGAATACAACTTTAAGCGGGAAATATTTTAGCAAAGTATATGAAGGACCATTCAAAGATACAGGAAAATGGTGTAGTGATTATGAGAATATTGTTAAATCGAAAGGTCACGAAATAAAGAAGTGGTATATGTGGTATACAACATGCCCGAAATGTGCAAAAAAATATGGCAAAAACTATGTTGTAATACTATCCCAAATAGAATAATGGTATAACATTAAAGATTTGATTAATAAAATAGCAATCCTTCCCCTGTTATCCGCTTCTGTTGACAAGACGATACTCCGGGAAGCCGCCAATTATAATGAAAACTACCAATAATAATAAATTTTTATCGGCATTACGATTTGAACCATTGACTAAGAACAACTGGGATAAATTTGTCGAGCTTTTTGGGAATAAAGGAGCTTGTGGAAATTGCTGGTGTATGTTTTTCCGACTTTCAAAAACGGATTTTGAAAAAGGAAAAACAAATGACGGAAATAAAAATGCAATGAAACAACTTGTATGGAACAACCAGCCAACAGGCCTGCTTGGGTTTTATGAAGATTTACCAGTTGCCTGGTGTGCTTTTGCTCCGAGAAAGGATTTTCCTAAACTTCAGAAATCAAGGGTACACAAACCTATTGACGACAAACCCGTATGGTCTGTTCCCTGTACTTTCATTGCAAAAAATTTCCGAAGACAAGGTGTTTCTGTAGCGTTATTAAAAGGGCTTATTGACTATGCAAAAGAAAATCAAATTAAAATTATCGAGGCATACCCAACCATTCCGACCCAGGAAAAATTGTCCGATGCCTTTGCATGGATAGGTTTGTATAAATCATTTGAAAGAGCAGGGTTTAAAATCGTTGACCGGACTTCACAAAACCGCCCGATGGTTCGTTATTACATCGATTAAACTATTTTTATCCACAATGAAACATCTCCAAAATTACAGAAGGATATCCCATGACGACATACCTCAATACGAACAAGATCCACGATATTTCGAATTATCGCTTATTTACGTGATATATTGAATTATTACACAAATATGCAATATGGTAGATTATTGCTTAAATATGCAATATTTCGGATTATTGCATAAACATGCAATATTTTGTTTAACTTTGTGATTGCAAATAATAAACTACCACATCATGATAGGAGTTATAAAAGGAGATATCATCGCATCAAGGAAACTGACAGATCAGGATAAATGGTTATTACCATTAAAAAATCTGTTGGCGCAATGGGGTAAAACGCCCGAACAGTGGGAATTGGTTTGGGGTGATTTTTTTCAGGTAGAATTTGAGGATCCGGAAGAAGCACTCCGGAAAGCTCTCGCCATAAAGGTGCTGATAAAAAAAATAGCCCCGCTGAACGAGCGAAAGAAAATCAGTACTATAGATGTAAGAATAGGCATTGGTATAGGAGAAAAAACCTATTCAGGTGTAAAAATATCAGAAAGCAATGGATCGGCATTCATCCATGCCGGAGAGCGATTTGATGCCCTGAAAAAGGAAAAAATCACCATGGGAATAAAAAGTCCCTGGTCGCTTTTTGATGAGGAGATCAATTTATATCTGAAATTAGCAGGCACTTTTATGGACAAATGGACCATCTCTTCAGCAGAGTTGATACATGCAGTACTTCAAAACAATACCTATACACAAGAAGAAATAGGGAAACTATTGGGTATAAAACAAAGCGGTGTAAGTGGAAGATGGAATCGGGCCAATGTGGAGGAGATAATGGAAGTAGAAAAGATGTATCGAAAAAAAATTAAAAAACTACTATCATGACTTTACTCATCAAACTCATATTGGCTCACCTTATCGGAGATTTTTTATTGCAGCCGAAATCCTGGGTAAAAGCGAAAGAGACTAAAAAACTCCGATCTCCAAAATTCTATCTGCATATTTTATTGCATGGCATATTATCTCTATGGATATTATGGAATTGGAATTACTGGCTTTTGGCTTTGCTACTGATGTTTGTACATGGGATAATCGATATAATAAAATTGTATGCTCAAAGAGAAGACAATAAACCCAAATGGTTTTTAATCGATCAGGGGTTGCATATCTTCAGTATTTTGGTTCTGTGGTATATTTGGGCTGAACCAACGATCAATTTTCATGAATGGTTCGAAAATATAAATGTATGGGGTCACATAACAGCACTACTTTTTTTGACGGTAGTAAGTAGCATAATAATACAGGTTCTTATGTCCAATTGGTCAAAAGCCCTAAATGAGAGTAATGACGCATCCCTGAACAATGCAGGCAAGTACATTGGCATATTAGAGCGATTATTTGTATTTACATTTATAATAGCCGGCAATTGGGGAGCTATCGGATTTTTGTTGGCTGCAAAATCGGTTTTTCGTTTTGGAGATTTAAGGGAATCTAAAGACAGAAAATTAACGGAATATATTCTGATCGGAACATTACTCAGCTTTGGTATAGCCATCGGTACGGCGATGCTTGTGCTAAAATTAAATGAAATAGAGTAAATCAAGAATTAAAACGGATAATGAGTTGTTCAAAACAGTAGAAAGGAGTAAAACCGGAAGCCTCCTATATATTGAACAGAAATTATCTTAACATATTAGACAACTACAATAAAAGGGATTAAACATTCAATCCCTTTTTTTGTTTTAATAAGGAACGATTGTAACAGGAAATTGGAGATGAAAATTCATACGGCAAATTATATCGATACATTCATTGAAGTGGCAGAAGATACAAAAGTAAATCAGGGGACAATACCTCCGGTAAAAGATAAAAGAACCGTTGCGCAAATACAATACGAACTGATCAGCGGCAATCCCTACAGATACAGTTCCGACGACATTCTGTTTCAGGTATATGCGGAGAGGAACAACATACCGGAAAATGAATACAAACAGGCAAGAGAGCAATTCTTCTCAAAAGGACAACCCTGCTTTCGTGCTTCACCGTTGACCAAAAATTATGGTTTTGGCCTCCATAGTAACGGCGAAGGGAAGATCGCACTCTATGGAATGGAGACCGGAGCATATCGACAATTCTTAGCCGACACAACCATAAAAAAAGTAAAAGCAATGAAGTCCGGTAAATAAAAAAGACAGATTTTCCACAAAATAAATCCATAATTTGAACATGAATAAATTAATTGCAATAATATCGCTTATGGGCACCCTGCAAATAAGTTCGGCCCAGTCTCTGAAAACCGTCTCCTATACAGACGGAGCACAGGAATTGAATGGGTTGGTCACTGCCAATACAGGCCGGCAACTACCCGGCGTATTGATTCTTCCCGCATGGAAGGGAGTGGATAATGAAGCCAGAACAGCTGCCTTGGAATTGGAAAAAGAGGGTTATATTGCATTCATTGCGGATATCTACGGCAAAGGAAATATTCCCGAAGACAATGCATCCGCCGCAAAATTATCCGGCTCTTACAAAAACGACTATAAGGCATATCAGCACCGGATCGCAGTGGCGCTGGAACAACTGAAAAAGCAAGGCGCTTTGGCTGGTAAAATAGCTGTTATCGGTTATTGTTTCGGTGGCACGGGAGCCCTGGAAACGGCACGCGCAGGATTTGACGTACAGGGTGTCGTTTCAATACACGGGGGATTGGCCAAAGATGAAAACAGGCCGAATGTTCCGATAAAAACAAAAGTGTTGGTGGAACATCCGGCGGAAGATCAAAGCGTCTCCCGGAAAGATTATGACAACCTTGTGAAGGAACTGACCGAAGGCAATGCCGACTGGCAGATCATTGTATATGCCAATAGCGGACACACTTTCACCAACCCCGAATCGCATGAATACAACGAAATAATGGCCAAAAGAGCCTGGAAGCATACGTTGATGTTCCTCGAAGAGGTCTTAAAATAACGAAATAGTCGAATGTAATTGAACTTTTTCACGAATTCCAAAACAAAAAATAAAAAAACTCCGACAAAGAAAGAAGTGGCAGAATATATCTGAAAGCCTGCCGGAAAACAGAAAAAGAAGGAATTATTATGGGTAAAATAAAAATCAACGATACTGACCTGGAGATAACCCGCCTCAATCTGGGCGGAAATGTATTCGGATGGACATTGGATGAAACCAAGTCCTTTGAAATCTTAGATAAATTCATTGAAAAGGGGGGAAACTTCATTGATACTGCCGATACTTATCCCTGGTGGGTAAACGGAACAGGAGGATTGTCGGAAACCATTATAGGGAAATGGCTGAAATCAAGAGGCATGGTTTTGATATCAGCAAAAAACATATTCTCCAATCCGTAGATGAGTCGCTGCAACGGCTTCAGACCGACTATATCGACCTCTATTACACCCATTTTGATGATGAAAAAACGCCCGTCGAAGAAACATTATCCGCTTACGACGAAATGATAAAGGCCGGAAAAGTCCGCTATATAGCCGCTTCCAATGTTTCACCCGAAAGATTGACAGCCTCTTTTGAAGCGGCGGATAAAAACAATCTCCCCAAATATGTCGCTTTGCAACCCCATTACAATCTGGTAGAAAGGACAAAATATGAAAACGAATACCTGCCCTTGGTGGAAAAATACAATTTGAGTGTTTTTCCTTACTGGTCGTTGGCGGCAGGATTTCTGACAGGGAAATACCGTTCCGGAGCCGATTTCGGCAAGAGCGTCCGGGGTGCGGGAGCGAAACGATACCTGAACGAAAAAGGTTTTACCGTTTTGGATGCTTTGGATAAAGTTTCCGGAAAACACGGCACATCACAGGCAGCAGTCGCATTGGCCTGGCTTCTGGCTCAACCACATATCGGGGCACCCATTGCAAGTGCGACAAGCCAAAGCCAGTTGGAAACTTTGTTCGAAGCTACCAGACTAAATTTGGATAAAGAAGATTTGGATTTACTGGATAATTCAAGTAAATAGGCCAGCATTTCGCAAAGACCTTAGAGCGTTCTTGTAATGCTAAAAAATAACTATTTCGTTAAGCTAAATTAGCAAAGGGCAAACAAGTTTGTCCTTTGCCATAGAGAGAACTATTTCATTCAGCGAGTACAAATGTTGTTTGAAAGATATACATTGCAGAAATCATTTTTTAGGATGGAATTTGTCCAGGAGCGACTTTTAACATCTCTATAAAACAGTTTGAAAATTGTTCGGAAGACAGGTGGGTAACCGCCTCATCCGGATTCAAACCATATCTCTCAGAAAGTTCTCTTATTTGTCGTTTTCTGAATATTTTCTTTAGAGCCGTACGCACGGGTAAATCGGGAAATTTCAATATAAAGCAAAGGAAATCAAAATATTTTTCTTTCATCCCAATACTTATACGAGGAGATTGTTTTTTGCTTATCTTCACCAAGGCCGACTGAACTGTTGGCGGCGGCATAAAACTGTCCGGAGGAACAGTATAGACCAGTCTCAAATCAAAAAACGTGTGGTAAAACACCACGTAAGGATTGAAAATATTTCTCTGAAAGAGTTTTTGAGCAGATTGTAATTGCATTACCAGGCTGCCTTTTACAAAAAATTCCACATTATGGAACATCAACGATCTAAGTATGTGCGACGTAATACCGTAAGGGATATTGGAAACCACTTTAAAACGTCTTTGAGGGATTGAAAACGTCCTGAAATCCGATTCAATAATAGTAAGATTTTTGTTGAGAGCAAACTTCGATCTTAATTTTGCAACCAGGCGGGGATCATTTTCAATGGCTATCACATTTTCGGAATGCCTGACCAGATGGACCGTCAGGAATCCCTTTCCTGCACCAATATCCAAAACCAGATCATTTTTTTGTATTTCGGCTAATCGGATAGAATCTTTGATCAAACCGCTGTCCACAGTAAAGTGTTGTCCTGTAAACCTTACAGGCACTTTGTTTTTTTTCATTGTACATTTCTTTTGGATGAATACTGCACTGAAGAGGAATCACAGAAAAGTGACAGACAGTATTATCCGGCAGAAATAACAAAACTGCGTTGTCTTAACTTAAAAGAAAGACACAGCAAAACAAAGACTATTCTCAGGACTGTCTATCACTCAGATATTGGTCCAGGGTCTGCTGAAATACATAATGTGTATATTTATTCTTGCAAATGTATATGATTTTCTTTAAAAACTGATACCTTTGATAGTAGATAGTTTTTTAATGCTATGCAATTGATAAAACGAATAATGATAATCCTTGTAAGCGCCGTATTGCTATTGATCACGGCAATATTCTTCTATATACGGCAACCGAAATTCGGAAAAGCGCCAGGCGGGGAACGGCTCGAACAACTGTATAAATCCCCGAATTACAAAGATGGACAATTCCAGAATATCCATCTCACACCCAATTTCACCGAAGATCATTCCCCGGTGAAGATTTTTTTTAATTTTCTTTTTAAGAAATTCCCGCGGACAAGACCCGTTGACGAAATCCCGTCCGTAAAGACCGATCTGAAAGACCTGTCTATCCACGAAAATGTACTGGTCTGGTTCGGTCACTCCTCTTATTTTATTCAACTCGAGGGAAAACGGTTTCTGATCGATCCCGTTTTCAGTGGCAATGCTTCACCGATACCCAATTCCAATAAATCATTCACCGGGACAGATGTATATTCGGCTGATGATATGCCTGAAATTGACTATTTGCTCATCACACACGACCATTACGACCATCTGGATTATGCGACAATAATGAAACTGAAACCCAAGGTCAGGCATATTGTCTGCGGTTTGGGGGTAGGTGCACATTTTGAATACTGGAAATTCGATCCGGAAAGGATCACCGAAAAAGACTGGAACGAAAGCATGCCCATTTCCGATAACTTCACCTTGTACACCGCACCTGCACGCCACTTTTCAGGCAGAAGTTTTTCAAGGAACAATACCCTTTGGCTGGCGTTCATCCTTCAGACGGATGGCTTGAAATTATATCTCGGCGGCGACGGTGGATACGACACCCATTTTGCCGAAATCGGGGAAAAATTCGGCGGATTTGATTTGGCGCTTCTGGAGAACGGTCAGTATAACCAGGCATGGAGAGCCATCCATCTTTTACCCGAAGAAGGGTTGAAAGCGGCAAAGGATCTGAAAGCAAAACGCCTGTTTCCCGTTCATTCCTCTAAATTCAGATTAGCCCATCACCCCTGGGACGAACCGTTAAAAACCATTACTGAACTGAATGATAAGGGGGATCGTTTACCTTTGGTAACGCCTAAGATCGGTGAAATTGTCTATCTGAACGACACGACACAGGTTTTCAGCAAATGGTGGGAAGGAATTAATTGAAAGTTGATCATCGTTTATGTAATGGAAGAAAATGCCACAAATCGATATGTATTTACCATTATAGTCCCGGTTTATAATGAAGTAGAGAACATCGGCCGATTAGAAGAAAAACTACAGCACTTCTTACCCCGGTCCCTCTGCCCTGCCTGTGTGCTGTTTGTCAACGACGGTTCCACCGATGGCAGCGGAGAAAGAATACACAGTATTTGCGAACGGAATCCTCATTTTTTCTATCTCGACATGAAAGAGAACGGCGGATTGAGTGCTGCTTTGAAAGCCGGATTCGATTACTGTTTTTCAGAATTTGTGGGTTATATGGATGCCGATATGCAGACCGATACTGACGACTTCAACCTGTTGCTCCCCCATCTGGTCGATTATGAATTGGTGACCGGCATACGCGCCGATCGTAAAGACTCATTCTTCAAGAACCTGCAATCGAAAATTGCCAACGGATACCGGCGGATGATGACCGGCGACGGGGTATCTGATACGGGATGCCCGCTGAAAGTGATGCATACTGTATATGCCAAACGTGTACCGATGTTCAACGGAATGCACCGGTTCCTTCCGGCACTCATTCTGTTGCAGAACGGCAGAATACAACAAATCCCCGTACGCCATTACCCCCGTATGGCGGGAAAATCGAAATATCACTTGTGGAACCGTCTCACCGGCCCTTTTATCGACTGTTTCGCCTACCGGTGGATGAAAAAACGCTATATCAATTATCAGGTGAACAACAGCAATTTAGGTTGATCTATGCAGGGAACAGCGAGTTGGATTTATGCGATTGGTTTTTTAGCACAGGCCTTTTTCTCGGCCCGGATACTCTACCAATGGATTGTTACCGAAAAAGCGAAAAAAATAATTTCTCCTCCCGCATTCTGGATACTGAGTATTTTCGGTTCCTATCTGCTTTTTATCTACGGGGTGTTGAGAAATGATTTTGCCATTATATTCGGACAATTCCTCGCTTACTACATTTATCTGTGGAATCTCAATATACAGGGTATCTGGAAGCGGCTGAACGTGGTGTTAAAAACCCTTCTTTTATTGACCCCGGTTATGGCCGCGGCTTTCCTGATGCGCGATATGGATGTCTTTACCGCCATTTTCTTCCGGCAGAAAGATATCCCTCTCTGGTTGCTGATTTTCGGTTCAGCCGGCCAGGTGCTGTTCACATTCCGGTTCATCTATCAATGGATCTACTCGGCCCATCGTCACCGATCAGTGTTACCAATCGGTTTCTGGATCATCAGCCTGCTGGGATCGGGCATCATCGTCGCTTACGGTATCTTCCGTCTCGACCCTGTCCTTATATTGGGACAATCGGTAGGTTTCGTAGCTTATGTCCGCAACATCATGATCGGTTTACAAGCAAAAAAAATAATGAGTTAATATGCCAATGTGAATAATGATGTTATAAGAAAAGAAGTCGAAAGTGGAGAAGTGATTGATTTAATGATTTTGAAATCTTGAATTTGAAATTTTAAATAATCGGATGAAGACTAAATACCTTTACTTGTTTTGGTTCATAGCGCTGCTTCCGGTCATGATCCTGCGGGACTACACTCCCAACAACGAGCTGCGCTACCTCAGCATTATTGATGAAGCTTTGCGCAACGGCAACTTTTTCACCTTCACGCTGGATGGCGAAATCTATGCGGATAAGCCGCCCCTCAGCTTCTGGCTGATGATGGCCGGAAAAGCCTTGCTGGGCAGCCACCGGATGTGGTTTCTGTCACTCTTATCGTTTGTGCCCGCCCTGGTGGTACTGATGACAATGGAAAAATGGGTGAGAAAAGAAAAACCTTCCGGACCCCAACCCGACGCTTTACTGATGCTGATGACCGGCGGACTGTTTTTGGGACTTGCCATCACCATACGTATGGATATGCTGATGGTCATGTTCATCACTCTCTCATTCTATACTTTCTTTAAAATCTACCGGGGAGAGGCGAAGAAAGGGGACGCTTACCTGTTTCCCCTCTATGTCTTCCTGGCTCTTTTCTCGAAGGGGCCTGTCGGCATACTGGTTCCGCTGCTTTCCACACTGCTGTTCCTGCTGTATCGGGGTAAAATCCGTACATGGAAACAGTATTGGGGCTGGAAGAGCTGGCTGATACTCCTGCTGGGGTGCGGTATCTGGTTCGCCGGGGTGTATATGGAAGCAGGAGATGCATACCTGCACAACCTGTTAGTGTATCAAACAGTGGGACGAGGGGTCAATGCTTTTCATCACCAGCTGCCCATTTATTATTACACCATCGCGATCTGGTATTCGCTGGCGCCCTGGATGTTCTTATCCATAGGGCTGATCATAGCGGGAGTGATTCGGAAGAAGATCCAAACGGAAACTGAGAAGTTTTTCCTTACCATTATCCTGACGACCTTCTTCATGTTATCGCTGATCAGCTCTAAACTGGCGGTGTATCTGCTTCCCGCCATACCGTTCTTTATCTATCTCCCGGCCATGCTGCTCGACAAATTCGATGAAAAAAACAGCTGGTTGCGGTTTTCCGTAGCTATCCCCGCACTGGTTTTCGTGGCAGCCCTGCCGGCTGTTTTCTATATGGCGGGAATCGATGAACTTTCTTATATTGCTGTACCGCTGGTCTATGCCGCGGCAGCCGCCACCTCCCTCGGCGGATTAGTGGTCTTATACCTGCTGTTCCGGCAAAAAGCACTCCGCCCATCTATCCGTGTGATGGCTTTCACCCTTTTATTGACGGTCTTTATCGCCGGATGGGCCATGCCGCAACTGAATCCTTATATAGGATGGAGCAAATTATGTAAGGAGGCGGTACGGATAGCCGAAGAGAAAAGAGCTTCCGAATATTATGTATATAAAATTTCACGGGCCGGAAGTATGGATGTTTTTCTGGAAAAAGAAGCTATGGTCGCTTCCAAAGAGGATATACTGAACGGCGCCCTATCCGGTCAACTGCTCCTGTTACCTGAGAAAGCACTGTTGAATAACAGCCGGATTCAATTTGCTATATCAGGCAAAGAGCAATATAAAACCGGTCCTTACCTTATTGTTGTTTTTTAATCGAATGAATATGAAGATATTGGTCACCGGCGCTGCCGGATTTATCGGTTTTCACGTCGTACGGGAATTGCTCCGGCAGGGATATGATGTGGCCGGGCTCGATAATATCAACGCCTATTACGATGTCCACCTGAAATATGCCCGTCTGGCCGAAACAGGTATAGCACGGAAAAAAATAAAAGAGGGTGAATGGGTACAGAGCAATAAATACCCTACCTACCGCTTTATCCGGCTCGATCTGACAGATGCCCAAGGACTTTTCACGCTCTTCCGTGACGAGCGATTCACGGACGTCCTCCATTTTGCTGCGCAGGCAGGGGTCAGATATTCCCTCGAGAATCCATTGTCGTATATCAACTCCAATATAGTAGGATTTACCCACCTGCTGGAAGCATGCCGCTCCTACCCCGTCCGGCACCTGCTCTATGCCAGTTCCAGCAGTGTGTATGGAAACGATACCCCCACCCCTTACAAAGAATCGGCCCGGACCGACCACCCCGTGAGCCTCTACGCCGCAACAAAAAAAGCCAATGAACTGCTGGCGTACGCGTATAGCAAACTCTACGGACTGCCGGCTACCGGTATCCGCTTTTTCACGGTTTACGGCCCCTGGGGACGCCCCGACATGGCGCCCTGGCTGTTTATGTCGGCCGTTACGGAAGGGAGACCCATCAAGGTATTCAATAGCGGAAAAATGCAACGGG
>NZ_CALNAT010000029.1 GCF_937873925.1 uncultured Proteiniphilum sp.
TTTTACTGGACTACCTATCCGTCTTTTCCAAGTTTAAACATAGGAACTAATTTTTTTTAAGTACATTCTTATTATTTAATACCCACCAACTGAATTTTGACCAAATCTTCAATTTCCTTTCCTTCGTTTATAAATCTGGCCAATGTATATACGTCATTATTATTCCCCAATGCAATCGAATTTACATAGGTTGGAATAGAACCGTTCTCATAGAAAATTGGACCTAAATCCTGATATTTCCTTTCAGGGATGTTGTAAGTAACAAGATGCAAATATTCCATCCCTTTCGCGGCACCCATATTAATTTTGTCGAGTCCGGCTACTCTCTTTCCGTCTTTGTATATCGGCGCACCCGTAAGGTAATAAATCATACCGCTCTTATCGATGCAGAAGCCAAGGTAACCATAACTGAATTGATCGAACATTCCGCTTTCCTTCGACGGTAAAGATGTAATGCGGTCAACAATTTCAACTTTTTTCTCACGCGGATCAAATGTAAAAAGATACCCTGAATTTCCGTGCACGCCATATGCCTTATTTTCAGGACTATACCAGTATATCTTACGCCAGTTATACCCCATACTTCCCGCATCTTTGGGATCATATTGACCAAAATAATCGAGTCGCAGATCAACTCCGTCCAATTTTCTCAAAGCGGGATCAGAAGGGTTATAATAGAATATGTCTCCGTCGGCAGTAGAATAGTAAACATTCCCGTCACGAGGATCTATGAACATGGAACGACAAATTACCCTGAAATTTTCGGTACCTAGCTGCGTTTCTCCTGCTTTAGATATCGAACCGAGGTTTTTCAGTTCTCCTTTCTGGATATTATAATCCAAAAACAGCCCTCTTGGCCAAGTCAGTCCGTACAAATGGTCTCGATCTTTATCCATCACCATTGTAATGATACCCTCCCCTTCCGGTGCTAGGGCGAGACTCTTTATTTCTCCGCTCTTCATATCATAATAAAGAAAATGGCCACCGGGATATAACCTATATTCCTCCGGAGCAACTGTGGGAACATGTTCGGCACCATCTGTCATTTGATAATAACCGAGGTGGGTAGCGAAATACAGTTTCCCGTCTTTTTCATAAAATTCAACATGGCTTTTGCCTTGCGCGATATATTTTTGTTGTTTCTCTCCCAATGCTTCTGATAAATCTGCAATAAATTCCGTCTTATCCTCTTTGGGGTCATAACGGTAAAATTGTCCTCCGATATCATGCCTAGTGGAGGACAATACATAATATATTTTTCCATCACTTGCTGCCGATATCGCATTATAGGTGTCATGCGCATCCGGGAACCCGGAAAAGTAAGTTCTGGCAATTAAGGTATCACCGACAATAAAATCATTTGTTTTCTCGACAGAAACGGTTTTCGAATTGTTGTTACAAGCAATGAGTAACAAAGTTGATAAAAAAGGAATCAAGATTGTTTTTTTCATTTTAAAGTTCATTTTTAATTTATATTGGTTACATTTTTAATATTTCTGAAAATCCCGCTAATATCCTAGACTCAATACTTTTATCCCATCTTGCCGGCAGCCCATATACCCGCTGAGCGCCATCACCCTCATATCCCCCTTCTTCGAGAATTGTGACTGTTGGGATATATCCCATTACATCATTTGCATAAGACATTACAAAAATTTCATCGCCATACAACTTCTTCAACTGAAGGGCATAGGAAATTACCGACTCCCCTCCAAGGACAAACAACTGCTGTTCTCCTATCCGCCAATGTTGAATCGGGAAAGGATAATTATGTCGGAATGATTTATTGGATTCGTATTCGGCAATCATTCCCCTTGCCCAGCGACCTTCGTAATCGTCCCTAAGAGATATTTCCTGAATTTTTTGCATCGGAAGAGGTGTATCGAATAACAAATTAACCTCATCGTATGCAACCTGTATATTACTCTTTTGAATTTTCATATCCCCGGAAAGGACACACTCAACTGATACCGCTAATTGTTTTCCATACTGGATGGCTAAAGGAACAGATCTTCTCGGCAAGGGGTTCTGGTCTGCTCCTGCACCTTGAAAAAAAAGCGCCATTGCCCCCGGATACATTTTTTCCAGTTCTATCTGGGCAAATCCGGGATAATCTCCTGAAAATTCATTAATAGACAGAGTAGTAGGATGACAAGCGTAGCCAAAGATCACGGCGAGTAGCTTTTTATCCAAATCCTCAATCTTAATCACAGGCACAGCGTAATCATTAGGGCCTTTTAACGTTGTGACCGACAACAATTGATTTTCACTGTTATTTCTTCGGTTTACTTGAAATCTGGAAATTCCATTCCCGGTATATATTCTGGCTGGTTTCAAACCACTCAATGCCTGCTCAACCAATAGCAACAAATTCTTTTTCAATTGTGCTGTATAGATATCCACTTTTTGCCATTCGGAACGATCCATCGGATAAATATATTTTAAAGCGCGGGCAACCACCGGTCCTGAGTGAGTATGGGAACTACTTATAATAATTTGCGATTTTTCAAAGTCATATCGCTGCTTCAATATTCCCTTCAATTCATTGGAAAAATCCTGCGGAATCGAAAGGATATCCATTGTTATCAAAAGAGTTTTGAATCCTTTCTGGTCCTGGAATACAATCGCTTTTGCCCATAAATCGTGAAGAACACCTTCTGACGGTGTTGTCCGACTGGCATAACCGGCCATCCACATCGGAAATTCAGGAGTAATCTTTACTTTGCCAACCCCTATTTCCCATATGTCTGCAGATTCCTCCACATTTCCAGAAAATCCGAACGAAGGCAGAATAAACAGTACAAGTATAAGACAATGGCGAATTATTCTTTTCTGCAACATGACCTACATTCCTTCTCTTTTAATAATTTTCTCGGCATTCATAGAGATCTTCTCAATCGCGTTCGCAATGCTATCTAAAGAAGATTTGTCTCCCAACAGCATATTCTGAGTCAACCATATAGATTTTTCGTCACAAATCTTATCATTGACCGGACACTGGTTATTTTCAAGAAAGTCATTGTAATCAATTTCACTTTTTGAATAAAGCTTTTGGTATAATCTCGATTCAAACGCATTCTTTATAAAAGATTGGGTATGAAGAGGTGTATATCCCGCAGAGCAGGGAACGCCTTCCGCTTGCAAAGCTTTAAGGAATAAGGATCTTGGCATTCCTTTAAACTTTTGCTTATCATAAATCATAGGGAACAAATGAAAGACAGCTTTAGTCGTTTCCATATATAACTTAACGGAAGAAATGCCGGGTATGACATCAATTTTTTTCGCTAAATACATGCCATTATCCCATCTTTTATCCGTTTCTGCCCGTAATGTTTTCATCTGGTTCAATCCGATGGCAGCCTGATATTCCGTAAACCTGATTTTAGTGCCGACCATAACCGCGCCTCCACTAATATTTCCGACTTGTGTACCATAAGGGAATCCCAAATTATGATAAGAATAACAGCGATCCATAAATTCATCGTCGTTACTGACAATGGCCCCACCTTCTCCGATAGGCATATTTTTTGATGTTTGAAAGCTAAAACAGCCTGCATGTCCGATGGAACCTACCTTTTTCCCTCCTACTTCCGCCAAATGGGCCTGACAAGCATCCTCAATAACAATTAAGTTATGCTTCCGGGCTATTCTCATTATTCGCTCCATATCCGCCGGAATTCCCAGAATATGTACCAGTAAAATTGCTTTGGTCTTTTCTGTAATCTTTTTCTCTATGTTGGTCGGATCAATTTGAAACGTATCCGCGTCAATATCTGCAAAAACAGGTAATGCTCCATTAAGTAAAATGGCTTGGACAGTCGCAACAAATGTATAGGGAGTTACAATCACCTCATCTCCCGGCCCAATATTCCATTGAGCTAGAGACGTAATTAAAGCATTGGTGCCATTTACTACTGAGAGACAGCGCTTGGTCCCTATCATGTTGGCCCATTGATCTTCAAACTCAGATGTAACTTTAGAGCGCGACCAAACCCCACTTCTCAAAATGTTCAAAATACTTTCATCGTAATTGGGGGATTTCCATCTGGGCCAATCGGGCCATAAACCGGTATACGATTTCGGACCGCCAAGGATTGCAGGTAGTTTTAGACTATCCTTCGATTTAGCAAAAACGTATGAACTATTTATTCCCGAAACAGCCAGTAAGCTTGCTCCTCCCAAAACAGATTTTCTAATAAAAAATCTCCTATTCATAGTAAAACTTATAATATCACCACTCTTTTCGATAAACCGAAAGAGTATGCGTTTTATTGACAAACTTTCTCTCAGGTATATCTCCTATATCAAAAAGTATATAAATCAGCTAGTTATATGGAAATTATCTTCAATAACATAAGTCTACAGATTGATATTGAATATCTAATTACAAAGATGCAACTTAACTGTTTCGTTTTAAAATAAATATCGAAATTTTATCCTCAAAAAACGCAGTCATTCATTGTCGCACCTTATTCTTGACAACGGAAAGAGGTGTAAAATTACAACATTGAAGGAACCCTTTTCGAATTAGCGGATTTTTATTCAACATTTTGCTTGAATAGTAATTGTATTACGAAACGGCGGTGAGCACGGACCGATTGAATTTATAACAAAATTATTGAGATAATATTGTAAATCATTGCCGTCCGATAAAAACTAGTTTTGATTATTCGTGACCTCTAACAGGTTTATTATCAAATGCAGATAGTTAAACAAGTGTATCCTGCAAAATGACACCAGGTTCGAAAATGCCCAGGGACGTTTCAAACGCTTCTGTATAACCGTAAGTAACAGGTTCACGCTCAAAACACAATATATCTGTATTTTTATCGCGTTCTCATTGTCTCTCGGGAAATACTTGAGCGGGAAATTCCCTTTCAACTGTTTGTAGAGTACCTCGATTTGCCACCTTATTTTGTATATGGCGGCCATCATGTTGGGGCGCATACCGAACAGGTTGGTCAGGAACTCGAACTTGCGCTTCAACACCCTGTCATAAAACACCACTTCCTTCACCGTTATCCCGATGATGGTGTCTTCCGGCACGCCACTGTGAATACATTCATCAATGTAAAGTTCTTCTTCCACCTTGTAAATGGCATTGTCCTTGAGGCGTGTCACAAATCCGGCTCCTTTTTCACAAAACAGTTTGAACGCTTTATAATCGTTGGATCCTTGTCAAAGACGTAGATGGTGTTGGCATCGTGAGTGATCCTCTTTAAGAGTAAATGGTCGCTCGTGGCAGCCGATGAGAACCATATCATCTTTGGTACAAGCTTCATCGACATTGATAACGGTATGCACCTTGATCCTCCTTTGCGTTTACCGTCCGAGGGGGGGCAGCCCACGCACTTCAAGATATCTTGGAACAAACTGATGACCGTACTGTCAAAGAACTCGATTTGTTTGTTTATTACTTTCTTAAACCGGATGTCCGAGATCACGTGCCCGTACTCCCCGGAGCAAGTCGTGGTACACACCGCAGAAGAGCATGCTGATAAGGTGATCCTTCGCCGTGAAGCGTTTCACATAATGGTCTGCCTTGTATCGTTTGCTGTTCCGTACAATAATATCCTTGTATTAATCATAGATAATGAGTTGTCCAAGAACCGATTATCCAAAAAATGTGTGCTCTTGTTCATTGTAGCCTTGTTTTTGTGGTGGATACAAAGCTACAATTATTAATGCGTTGATCAAAATCTAATTTGCCCTCGCACTTCTTTTAAAAAAGTTTTATCGGACAACAGTGTTTCAGATTGCTAAAAGCACGCTATAGATGCCTCCGATGTTCCATTTTACGGAGAAACGAATAGAGGTCCATATCTGCATTTGCTTTGTTGTTTACAAGGTTTTAGAAGGAACTTGAACGAACTATCCGAACTATCGGTATAAGGATGAGCGTGGATAAGGTTCTGGACATCGCGAAGACGATATCGATCCTTAAAATTCGACTGCCGAACGGTGAACTCAACACACAGACACTCTACACAACATCACAGAAAGAGATCATTAAGCCTCTAATCGAGTTGAAATGGCAAATAGGGTGGCACATTTGTCAAAATCAGGACTACAAGCCCGTTTTGTGGAATGACGGGTACTCCAATTTAAAAAACAAAAAATATTGAACCCCTTTAAAATGTTTCAAATCAGAGTTTGTAAATGTCTAACTGACTGGTGCTTGAAATTTCTTTGTGAAAAAAGACTTTTTCCCAAGCGGGTTCAATATTAACATTCAAGTTTCAAAAGTGCGGAAATTGTTAAGAATTCAACTTTTGCATTTATCATGATTATGGATAAATCTTCAGACTCAACAGCAGCGGCTATTTCTTTTTATACACTTTTACATAATCTACCATAAATGTATCAGGAGCGCAAGCATTCTTTATCCCTTCAAGTGTGGCTGGTATCTCCATACTGAGAATCATATACTGATCAATTTTCGATATTCCTTCGCTTACCTCATGAAACTTCAGTCCATCAATAAAAAATGCATATTTCTCCGGTGTCCATTCAAGTGCAAAGGTATGAAAACCTTCTGAAAGCCCTTTCAGATCGCTGTCAAGACGCCCCACCGATTTCTGGTTTGGCCCATAAGCCCAGTGAACACAGTGGGTCATATGATCGTTACCTAATCCCTTGAAATATTCAAAAATATCTATTTCTGCACCAAAAACTGCTGGGTCTTCACCTTCCGATATCAGCGGAGACTGCATCCAAAATGCAGCCCAAGGGCCATCGCATTTTTGAAGGCGTGCTCTACATTCGAAATAACCATAAGTAGTATTAAAAGTTTGATAGCTCCCTACAGCACTACCCATGATGCTGTCCTTTCTGATGTCATACATCAGGTGTAAACATCCATCATTTACGGCAACCATGGAGGGGTCGTTGTAACCGATACGGCGAGGGCCGGTTCCCCTGATTCTCCATTTTAATGTATCCAGTTCCGTTCCTTCAAAATGATCTTCCCAGAAGAGGGAATAACCTTCATTCTCGGGAATAAAGAGATCTTGCGAAAGCGCAGTATTTTCCGAGATAACACGCTCTGCTGTCTTTTTTTTTGATTCTGTACACGCAGATACCGCCATGATACCTAATGTTAAAACAATAATTAGTCGAGCCTTAAAAAGCCCATTTTTATATGGTTTGTAAAATTATACTG
>NZ_CALNAT010000030.1 GCF_937873925.1 uncultured Proteiniphilum sp.
ATAATCAAGAATGGAATCAACGTTACTCCGGGCGAGGCGGGCTACAGTTTTACTACAATCCTCAATAGATACTCCACCCACGAAATGCTTGTAAATAGTATTTCGTATAATTCCCTCCACAGGAAAATGAACGGCAAAAGCAAAATTGACCAGATGCTTGCCTGTATTTACCAGCGTACGGCTATTCATCACCTTAAAAAGTTGATAAGCTTGTCTCAAACTCGCGCTAGATAGGTCGCGAAAAGCGATTTCCGTGTTTTTAAAATTGACAGGGAGTGTTTCCTTTGATTGCATGCGTTTTCTGTAACAGTGTTATATAAAAGTATTATAAAGGCCTACAAAAATAGCAAAAAAAATTCTATTCTTTCGTCAACAAAAAAAATCTCATCATCGTCAATGAGGACTTTTTTGACGAAAACTTTCCGACGAGACAATCTTATCAAACTTTTTTGGTAAATTTGTCTCATTCAAATAATAAAAACCTCATTAAACAGATTAACTTATGTCTAAAGGAGTCTTTCAATTACCCGAAGTAAAGAATGAACCCGTCAGGAGCTACGCTCCGGGGACGCCCGAAAGAGCGGCGTTGAAACAGAAACTGGCCGAACTCAACCAGGGAGGGATAGATCTTCCGATGATCATAGGCGGAAAAGAGGTGCGTACCGGCAACCTGAAAGATATCCGTCCTCCGCACAATCACCGGCATCTTCTGGGACATTACCACCAGGGTGATAAAACACATGTACAGATGGCTATCGACGCTGCACTAAAGGCTAAACCTGCCTGGGAAGAGATGTACTGGGAAAGCCGCGCAGCTATCTTCCTGAAAGCTGCCGAACTGATTGCCGGCCCTTACCGTTACGAGTTCAATGCCGTCACCATGATAGGCCAATCCAAGAATGCCTATCAGTCTGAAATAGATGCGGTGTGCGAATTAATAGATTTCTATCGCTACAACGTGAAAAATATGGATAAAATTTACCGGATGCAGCCCAACTCCTCTCCCGGTATCTGGAACCGTATGGTATGGCGCCCGCTCGAAGGGTTTATCTTCGCGCTTACTCCGTTCAATTTCACCTCCATTGCCGGAAACCTGCCCGGCGCTCCCGCGTTGATGGGCAACACCGTTGTATGGAAACCCTCAAAAACAGCAATTTACTCCGCCCACCTTATTATGAAGGTGTTACAGGAAGCCGGACTACCCGATGGGGTGATCAATCTCGTCTATGCCGATGGAAGAGATACCGCCGAGGTGATCTTCAACCACCGCGATTTTGCCGGTTTGCACTTTACCGGCTCCACAGGAGTATTCAACGGCATGTGGGGTACCATTGCCGGAAATATGTCGAAATACAGATCCTATCCCCGCATTGTGGGCGAAACGGGAGGAAAAGACTATGTCTTTGCCGATGCCACCGCCGACGCAAAACAGGTGGCTACGGCACTCATCCGTGGTGCGTTCGAGTACCAGGGACAGAAATGCTCAGCCGCTTCCCGCGCCTATATACCCACAACTATCTGGGAGGAGGTGAAGAAGTTTGTGAGCGAAGATCTCTCCAAAATAAAAACCGGTGTGGTGGAAGATTTCAGCAATTTCGTGAATGCGGTGATCGACGAAGACTCGTTCGATAAGCTGGCGAAAGCAATTGACGATGCCAAAGCGTCGCCCGATGCAGAAATCGTTTGTGGCGGCACTTACGACAAATCGGAAGGTTATTTCATCCATCCCACTGTTATTCTGGCTAAAAAGCCCGATTATATCACGATGAAAGAGGAACTCTTCGGCCCGATACTCACCGTATATCTGTACGATCCGGCAGACCTCGACAAGACGCTGGATATCCTCGATACTACTACGGATTACGCCCTTACAGGCGCCATCTTCTCTGCCGACAGGGCCAGTATCGAAAAGATGACCGCCCGGTTGACACACACAGCCGGGAATTTCTATATCAATGACAAGCCCACAGGTGCCGTGGTCGACCAGCAACCGTTCGGCGGCGGACGCGGTTCGGGTACCAACGACAAAGCCGGCTCGGTATTCAACCTTCTGCGCTGGGTATCGCCGCAATGTATCAAGGAAACATTTGTTCCTGCAACCGACTATATGTATCCGAACTTTTTAGAGGAGTAATTATGAAAAGCTATCCGGCCGGAGGCAGGCGGGATAGCTTTATTTCCATATTTATAAATCCATAACGCCGGGATTCATGAATAAACGGCTTAAATCAACCATCCTGCTCATCTCGCTCCTGACTGGCTTCTGTTGTCCGGCCTACGGACAAGACATAGGAAGCGTCGTATTCCAAGACAAGCATCGCCAGAGTTCGCCAATCGGGATTTCATCTGATAACTTTGTTTTTCGGATTGGCTACGCATATGGGCCTGAATACCTGTTTATACTCTTTCCTCCAGCAAAATTTGGCGTTGAATATCACTTGCCAAATCTAAATATTGCTTACATCGGTTTTGATATGAGCTTAAATGGACTGATCGCTTTCTGGGTACAATCCGGACTTTATGCAGGGTTGAAACATAAAGGCTTTACACTGGAAACAAAAATAAACCATCTAATTGTGGAATCCCCTGAAAAGGAAACGATAAAAATATGGTCTGTAAACCCAAAAATAGGAATTGATTACCGGATGTTTTACCTGAAAATAGGCCCTTATTTTCCTCTGCATTCTTATGGGAGCATAGAGTTAAATAAAAAGCCCTATGTATCATTGGGCGGAGTTCTGCTGAATTTCGATGTAGGATTCCGTTTCCCGTCTAATAAAAAATGAAATCAGGATTTTTAAATCTGCCTAATTAAGTCTTATTGTAGAATTTACGAATTGTTTTATATACTTGATTACGTAAATTAGACGTTGGCGGTAATGTGGTGCAGAAAACGTTGTCAAACTCGTAGGCAGACAATTATATAGTATAAATGAAGATAAATTTATCAGAAACTTCCATAGAGCCCTTGCTTAAATATTTTAAGTGTTGAAAGTCGAAAGAGATTTGGAAAAATTAGCCTTTGATGTCACTCGGTTGGGTGAATATCCATCTTTTATTGTAAGCGAAATGCTCGGCAGTACTCCATCGGGCAGTATCGGACTTTGGGTAGATATTGGAACAGAGGGGTATTTTAAAGATTTCAAATTTACGCAAAAATAAACTGTACACTACCGCCAATATTGTGTAGGAAAAAGTGCGGGTATACCCGTCCAAACTTTTTTACTAAATTTGCATCGTTCGGTTCTCACACGAGCGACTGCGTTCCTCTCGCCTTCACTTACACGCGGACCGTTGTGCACCATAGGATGAAAGGGCTCATGAGATAAAAAACAGATTTGAAATGGATATTGTAAGACCCTTAACTGCCGATTTATTAAAAGACTATTTGTTTTTCTTTGATAACATGATTTTCAAGGAGAATCCGGATTGGTCAAGTTGTTATTGTTTTTCATACCATTTTATTGGGACTAAAGAACAATGGAACCGTGAGGAAAACGTTCTTCAGTCATCAAATTTGTTAACGAAAACAAAATGACAGGTTATTTGACCTATTACGAAGATAAACCTGTTGGATGGTGTAATGCAAATAACCGATTGAATTATCAGAGATTATTAAAGTACTATGACTTAATTGATAATCCTCATGATAAGGTATGTTCAATAGTATGTTTCTTAATACACCCAGATTATCGAAGAGAGGGGATAGCAAAAAAAATCCTTGAAAGAATCTGCAAGGACTATTCAATGCAGGACTATGATTATATTGAAGCGTATCCAGGGAAAGGAGACTTATCATGCGAAGGGCATTATAGAGGGCCATTAGAATTATATGGGAAATACGATTTTAAGATAAAAAAAGAGTATGATGACTATTATGTAGTGAGAAAGGAACTTAAATAACTACGGTGCACAACAAGTGGTATAACTTTACAAGATCATTCGGCGAAATTTGAACTTTATCAAAATTGAATGAAAAATGAGCTTAGACCTTTATGGAGTAAACACTTCAAATTCGATTGGAAATTTGGATTGTTCCTGCTTGTAATCGTTTGTATTCCCCGATTTCTCCTGGTATTAAAAGCAAACCAAACAGGAAATTATGCTCCCATAGGTGCAATAATGTTTATATCCGCATTGGTGCCCTTCCTATTTTTAAATAAATACGGAAGAAACCAGATAGGGATCAAAGCTTCAAAAGAATGGGGAGCATTAATCCTCGCATTTACCATAGGAATTGTCTTTAGCCTTTTGCTCTACTTCATCGGAAAAGAATTATATGGAAACTCTTTGAAAAATTGGTATGAGTATATTGGAAATTCGTACAATATCCCCGAAGTTATATCGCTAAAAGACAAACGTATTATGTTTATGATAACGGCAACAACAGGGATGATATTTAGTCCGATCGGGGAAGAATTATTCTTTAGAGGGATTGTCCACAGCAGCTTTACAAAATCTATCAGCGAAAAAAAAGCATCTATCATAGACAGTTTGGCTTTTTCCATAACTCACATTTCACATTTTGGATTAGTGTACCTCAACAGCAAATGGAATTTTTATCTTATTCCGGCACTTATATGGGTAGGAGGTATGTTTATTGTGAGCATCATTTTTTTTAAAATGAAAAAGTTTTCAGGCTCATTATTGGGAGCTGTTTTTTGTCACGCAGGATTTAACCTGGGAATGATATATAGCATATTTTACTTGCTATAAAATGGGAATGTAATAATCACAGCCACTGATTTGCACAAGTAATGCAATAGCATTCCCACAATGAAAAAATCAGACTAAATTTTGGAAAATGTTATCCAATTATTACGAGGGATGGGATTCCATCGTCCGGCAAGATACGCAGGACGAACATTATCCTCTCGGACTGTTTGCGTTAAAACTTCGACAAATAGAGTTTGACGACATTACCATATTTTACGGTGATAACGCTCCCTACTCACATAAAAGTACGGAAAAGGCTGGGGCTACGAAAAACTTAAATAATGTGTACGCAGTGCGTACCTTTTTTCGGAAAAGATCGGATGCGCACGGATAAAAAACATCAAATACAAGTCTCTAAATATAGAAACATTGATTATCTTTGTGCTGTTAAACAAGGTCTATTATAATGAAATATTTTGAAACTATATTTCTGGAAGAAGCGAACAAGTTTATTGCAAAACTTGACTCTAAAACGGTTAGAAAGATATTCTACAATATGATCTTGCGGAACAAACCAACAATCCAAAACTTTTCAAGAAGCTGCAAAGCGGTATTTGGGAGTTTCGAACAAGATACGCGGGACTTCACATAAGGCTTCTTGCGTTTTGGGACAAAAGTGACAATAAGGAAACTCTGGTGATAGCAACGCATGGATTTGTAAAGAAAGTTGATAAAATGCCGGCAAACGAGATAGACCGGGCAATAAAATTGAAAGATGAGTACTTTAAGAACAAACTAAAAAAATAATCACATGGCAACAAAAGAATTAAAAATATATACGCTTGCCGAGATGAAGGATAAATATATCGGCAAAGTTGGCACAAAAGAACGTGATGACTACGAATACGAACTTCGTATGGATGTTTTGGGCAAAATGATCAAAGCCGCCAGGCAAGAACAAAACTTGACACAAGAAGAACTCGGAAAACTTGTAGGTGTTCGGAAAGCTCAAATCTCAAAACTTGAAAACAGTGCCAATAGTGCGACGATTGACACGATAGTTAAAGTTTTTAAAGCATTAAAAGCAGAGATAAACTTCAACGTAAAACTTGAAAACAATTTTGTTAAACTCGTCTAATAAAAAATGACAGAAAATCTGGCAGATGCAGATAAAAATGTGATTCAAGATGAGGAGAAAAGAAGATCAGAAATTGCTAAGCACAAAAAAACAATAAGGCAATTTTAGCTTACTTGGACATGGATCAGAAAATGAATGGTCTACAGAACATATACTAAAAAACAACTACATCTGTGAGAAAACCAACATTGAAAACGAAGTGTCTAGTGAATTGGGAGAAATTTAAAACAGAAGCAGAAAAGTTTTATGAAAATCCCGGCGGATTAAATAAAAATCCATTAGCCATTGACAAAATACTAAAAACTAGCAAGAGACAATAAAGAATCTCTATTATTAAAAAAAATTTGCTGAACGAATTATTGATTTTGCCAATAAATTCTATGCAAAATGAAGTCAATACAAAAATAAATGGACTATTTTTACAAATAAAAACTTTCAATTTGGCAAAGAAACTAAAAGAAATACCAAAGTCTGACAGACCCCGAGAAAAATTGAAAAGGAAAGGGGTTCATGCTTTGAGCAATCAAGAGCTACTTATGATTATTTTAGGAAGAGGAATATCCGGTATCGATGTACGTTCATTGGCAAATACGATCTTGAAAGAAGTTGAAAAGGATCCTGAAAATGTCAATATAGAAAGACTTGAATCTATCAAAGGCATTGGACTCGCCAAAGCATCCCAAATTTTGGCATCGTTTGAGTTTGCCAAACGATATCTTATTAAGGAAGGAATTAGAATACAACGAGCAGAAGATGTATTAAAATTGGTTGAAGATATACGAAATAAAAAACAAGAATATTTTATTACTTTTACACTGAACGGTGCTTCAAACCTAATTGAACGAAGAACGGTTTTTATTGGAACCGTGACCGAGAGCATTATTCATCCAAGGGAAATTTTTGCAGATGCGATTACAGATCGTGCTTCAGGGATTATCTTTGTACACAATCATCCGATGGATAATCCACAGCCAAGTAATGTTGATATAACAATAACGAAAAGGCTTTGCGAAGTTGCTAAATTGTTAGGTATTGAAGTTATTGACCATATCATTATCTCAAAAGATGATTTTTTTAGTTTTCAAAGTGAGGGATTATTAAACAAAAAAGAAAATTGATTATGGCAAAATTGCCTTTGACAGAAAAAGAAATTGAATTCATTATTGAACAGTTACAAAACGGACAGCAATTGCCCGAAGACTTGGAATATAAGCTATTTCCAACGAAGCAAAAGGAATATGAGTTGGTATACGGTGGTAAAATGCGTAAAGAAGACATTCTTGCCAATGAAGACGGTGTATTTCCAATCCCTTTACAAATTGAAAAAATCTTTAATGATGATAGGAAAACTTGGGAAGATGGCTGGCGAAATATGATCGTATTTGGAGACAACCTCCAATTCCTGAAAACAATTTATGAGAACAAAGATCCTTTAATAAAAGATAAAATCAAGGGTAAGGTCAAGTTAATTTATATTGATCCACCTTTTGCTACCGAGAGCGATTTTAAAAGCGGAGATAAAATAGCATATACTGATAAAGTTAAAGGAGCTGAGTTTGTCGAGTTTCTTAGAAGAAGATTAACAATTTCGAGAGAAATACTAGCACCAGAAGGAAGTATTTATGTTCATCTGGATTGGAAGATGACACATTACGTAAAAATAATAATGGATGAAATCTTTGGTAAGGAGAATTTCTTAAATGAAATAATTTGGTACTACAGAAGATGGAACATTACAACAAATTTATTTGCAAGGAATCATGATACTTTATTGATGTATGCAAAAAAAAGAGGTGATCATATATTCAATAATTTATATATTCCAAAATCAGAAAAATCAAGTGGTCAAGGAAGAGCTTGGCAAAGTGTTATAGATGAAGAAACAGGTGTAAGAAGATCAATATTACTAGATGAAAAATCAAAGGGTGTTCCAATGCCTGATGTCTGGGATATATCAATGATAAACCCCGTTGCCTTGGAACGTAAAAATGTAAATTATCCTACACAAAAACCAGAAGACTTAATTGAAAGAATAGTTAAAGCCTCAACAAATGAAGGAGATATTATTTTAGATTTCTTTAGTGGTTCGGGAACTACAGTTGCTGTTGCAGAAAAATTAAATCGAAAATGGATCGCATGTGATATTGGGAAACTTTCATTCTACACCACCCAAAAACGATTAATTAACATACAGAATAGCAAAGACTTAAATAGCTCAAATAAAAACTATAGTAAACCAGCTAAAACCTTTGTCACCCTCAATACAGGTCAATATAATCTTGAAAAGGTATTCGGATTAAAACAAGAAGAGTACAAAAAATTTGTGATGGAACTATTTGAGATAGATATTGTAAAAAACAAAAAAATCAACGGTATCCCCATAGATGGGCAAAAGAAAGACGGTTTTTACGTTATCATCTATCCATACTGGGAGTTCAAAGATGCAACCGTAGATGAAGATTATCTTGAGGATCTGCATTCACACATCGGAAAAAATGTTGGTGGTCGTTTGTACATTATAGCCCCTGCAAATTCTGTTGACTTCATTAGCGATTATCATATCATTGAAAATGTCAGGTATTATTTCTTAAAAGTGCCCTACCAAATTATCAAAGAACTTCATAAAGTTGAGTTTAAAAAATTCAGGCAGCCACAAAGCAAAAGCAATGTAAATGATTTGGAAGATGCAGTTGGTTTTCATTTTATGCGCCAACCTATAGTTATTTCAGAAATAAAAAACAATAAAAACAAGTTATCCATTCAAATCAAAGAATTTTACTCCGATTTTACTGAAGAAGAAACAGGGAAGGATATGGATAACTTTGAATCTTTAGCGATGGTATTGATCGATAAAAACTATAATGGTGAAGCCTTTGAAATGGATGAATACTACTTTGCCGAGGATTTGTTGCCTAAAACAAAGAAGAAAAAAGAGGAGGATGAAAATAACTTAAAGGAAGAATTAAAGAAACAGAAAATCATTAATATCGAACTAAACAAAAAGGGTTGTGGTAATAATCTTATGGCGATTTATATTGATATTTACGGAAACGAGTTTAAAGAAGTGCTAAGTCTAAAATAATGCAAGAGATCAAAACATACAAAACTGCAGATATGGTATTATCTGTCAACAAATCTGTTAATCCTACCAAGCTGGATTTGACACTTTGGGATCGTTTTTTAGACGTATTATGTAGTGACAGGTTTTATCAGAAAGAAGCCATTCAACTTTCTATTATTTATTTGGCATCAGGAAGATACAATAGTATAGAGGATTTAGTTCATGAAAACTATGATAACGTGCACAATGTTGAAATAAGACAACGTTACAAGGATACAGATGAATATATCAGACATTTAGAACTTAAAGAAAAACTCTACGCCAGTATTGATCTGGCTACAGGAACCGGAAAAAGTTATGTTATGTATGGTATTGCTCAAATAATGCTGAATCTGGGGTTGGTTGATAAAGTGTTGGTGCTTTGCCCATCACTTACCATTGAAAAAGGGTTGATGGAGAAATTCACTCAACTTAGTGGAGATAGTAGGCTTAAAGAAACTCTTCCTGAGAACTCTGTAATCAAAAATCCACGAATCATTAATGCCAATCAAACAATAAAATCCGGAGATATTTGTATTGAAAATATTCATGCCGTTTATGAACGAACCGGTTCTTCAATTCAGGACAGTTTAAAAAATGACGGTGAAAAAACTCTGGTTCTTAATGATGAAACGCATCATGTTTTTAATACAACCGGAGGCCGTGATAAAGAAAGTCAAAATATCAAAAGATGGAAAGAATTTCTTCTAAATGTAGATTATCAATTCAGATATATACTTGGATTTACCGGAACGGCCTACATTGATGATGATTATTTTAATGATGTAATTTATCGCTATTCTTTGCGACAAGCTGTAGATGACCGAATGGTAAAAATGGTGGACTATGTAAGTAAAGATGACAGCATAAGCGATGATGAAAAATTTCAGAAAATTTTTGATAACCACGAACGCAACAAAGAAACTTACCGGCAAATAAAACCTCTGACTATTCTGATCACAAAGGATATAAAAAATTGTAATCGCCTAACTTCAAACCTTATTGATTTCCTTGTAGAGAAAAAACACATTCCACGAGAAGAAGCAGAAAAAAAGGTTTTGATTGTAACCTCTCATCAAGCTCACAAAGTTAACCTTGTGCAACTTGATTATGTTGACCAAAAAGATAATCCTGTAGAATGGATCACATCTGTTTCGATGCTGACCGAAGGATGGGATGTAAAAAATGTATTTCAGATTGTTCCTTGGGAAGATCGGGCGTTTAACTCAAAACTACTCATTGCACAGGTTTTGGGAAGAGGATTAAGAATTCCACCGGAATACCAAACACCACAACCAAAAGTTAGAGTCTTTAATCACGACTCTTGGAGTAGAAATATCAGAGGTTTAGTAGAAGAGATTCTTGAAATTGAAATGAAACTAACCAGTCAGATTTTACTTGAAGGTGAAAGAAGCAAATTCAATTTTGAACTATTCAATATTAATTATGATAAACAACAGATTGAGAAAGAATCCAATAGACAACATAATGTTTTTGATTATACCAAAGGTTACATTGAATTAATATCACAAGCTGAAGAGGCCGAAAAAGATACGGACTACACTGATTTAAAAGGGATAATTTCCTCAAAAAAGACTTTAATAGAGTATAACACTTATACGGTCGAAGAAATCGTCAATAAAATCTATGACGAGTTCAAAACAAGGGAATGGGAAGGTAAAATACTAAAATTACCTGAAGGCCAATACACAAAGAATGAGCTTCCACCAAAATCAGAATTGAGGAAAATCATTTTTAACTCAATGATTCGCAGAGGAATTAAAGGAGACAGATTAGTAGATAAAAATGCACAACGAATATTCAGTGCCTTCAATACATTGTTAAGGAAGAAAGGTAAAACCATTATTCATGAACGAAAAGTAACTAAGCCGATATCCATATTTACCTCAAATATGGCAAAAGAAACTATTGCAGCAGGTAATCTCAGGCATCAGGCCACAGTATTCTACACTGATGATTATAAATTTGAAGTAAATGTTGATGTAAAGGAAATTCTGGAAGCAGTAATTGAAGATGAAAGTCTACCCAGAAGTGCAATAAAAAGAAGCAATCCCTATTTATTTAAAACTCCTCTTGATATTGTTTTTACAAAGGCTGAGCCGGAAAGGAGATTTATTGAGGCTCTTTGCAAAAAAGAAAATACCGAGAAGATTGATGCTTGGATCAAATCACGGGACGTTGGGTTTTATTCAATCGAATATTCAATAACAACAACAGGAGGTAAACATTCAAAACAGCTTTCTTTTAATCCTGATTTTTTTATTAGAATTGAAGAAAATGGTGTTATATATTATGTTGTTGTTGAAGTAAAATCAGATAATGATGCTTCAGACGACAACAAAGCAAAGTTTAAATATGCGCGTCAACACTTTCAGGCTTTGAATAAAGAACTGACAAAAGAAAAAATTAAACAGAAGTACATTTTCCACTTTCTTAGCCCAAACAGTTTTACAGAATTCTTCCAATATTTAAGAGATGGAAGATTATTGAAAGAACAATTTAGCAGCGAATTGGAAAGTAAATTATTGTCAGAAGACGATGAATAGGACGCGACATAAGCAAAAGTAACTTTTTATGCGGCTGAAAGAAAAGATTTCTCCAAAAAGGTTAAACCTATTTTTACGCGGAGGCAGCTCCCTAAACTGATAAACGAAGAATTAGACCAACAATGACCAGACAACAAGCCGAAATACAACTCCAACGCCTGTTTGGCTTCCGGCAGTTTCACGACCTGCAATGGCAGGTGATTGAAAACCTGCTGGCAGGAAAGCGTGTGTTGTTTATTGAAAAAACCGGCTTCGGCAAGTCTTTGTGTTATCAGTTTCCGGCTACACAATTGGAAGGCGTTACCATTGTTTTTACTCCATTGATTGCCTTGATGCGTGACCAGGTGAGGAGTATGCAGAAAAAAGGCATACGGGCGGCCGCAATCAACTCCAATCAGAAAGATGAGGAAAATACAGCCATCATCACCGACGCTCAAAATAATCAGTTAGACATCCTTTACATCGCCCCTGAACGCATGGAAAATGCCACATGGATAAACTCCGCACGGGAAATGAAAATAGCGATGGTGGTGATTGACGAGGCGCATTGTATTTCTATGTGGGGACAAAGTTTCCGGCCCAATTACAGAAGGATAGTAAACCTTGTAAAACTTCTTCCCAAAAGCTTTCCGGTATTAGCCACCACGGCAACCGCTACTCCAAGGGTTCAGGCCGATATTATTGAACAAGTAGGGACAGACTTAATCCCCATCAGGGGGCAATTGATGCGTTCCAATATTCGCTTGTTTGTGGTTCCCGTGCAAAGCGAAGATGAGAAATTTTTCTGGTTAGCAGAGTATTTGCCGAAACTGAAAAAAACAGGTATTGTTTACACCGGTACACAAGCCAATACGGATATATTTTCCAACTGGCTACAGTTCTTAGGTTTTTATTCTGCGGCATATAGCGGACGGTTAGATGCTGAAACAAGAATGCGGGTGGAAACAGATTTTATCAATAATAAGTTTGATTGCGTGGTATCCACTAATGCACTGGGTATGGGGATTGACAAGCCGGATATTCGTTTTATTATCCACACTCAGATTCCTCAATCGCCCATTCATTATTATCAGGAGATTGGACGGGCCGGCCGCGACGGACAGGAAGCTTTTGCCATTCTTTTATACAATCCTCATCAAGATTTCGAATTACCCCAAGCATTTATCGACGGCAGCAAACCTTCGGCAGACAAATACGAGCAAGTAATAGCTGTAACGAAAAAAGAGCTTTTGGGCAGAAATGAAATCATCAAGGCAACTAACCTCAGACAAACACAGGTAAGCGTTATCCTTGCCGACCTTATTGACCAGGGTATCATCAATGAACAACAAGGAAGAAGCAAAAAATACTTCTATAATCCCGACGCACCGGTATTGAACCCTTCTACTTTTGAAACGTTAAGAGATGCACAAAACCAGGAATTGAAAAGGATGTTGGAATACACAGGCATCATATCCTGCCGGATGCAGTATGTATGTAACTATTTAGGAGACGAAATGCAGGGAGCCTGCGGTGTGTGTGACAATGATACCAATAAAAAAATGCGGGTGGTTGCTACAGAAGCACTAACACAAAAACTTCAGGAATTCAGGGAAACTTTCTTTCCTGTACTGGAAGTGGAAACCCAACGAAATAATATCATAAACGGTGTAGCAGCCTCATATTATGGCGTTTCCAATATAGGAAGAGCATTACATCATTCCAAATATGAGGAAGGGGGTGATTTTCCCGATTGGCTACTTAAATTAACTTTGAAAGCATTCAGAAAATATTACGGCAATACAAAGTTTGATTTAGTCCTGTATGTACCTCCCACAGAATCGGGCGATTTAGTTAAAAACTTTGCAGAAAAAATTGCATCTGTTTTGAAAATTCCAATTTCTCACAAATTGGTAAAAACAGTTGTCACTCTACCTCAAAAGGTTTTCCAAAGTGGTATCTCTAAGAAAGAAAATGTATACGGTAAATTTACCTATCAAACCCCGGACGAAATAACAGGTAAGAGTGTTTTACTTATTGATGACATCTTTGACAGTGGTTATACCATTAAAGAAATAGGTCGGTATTTAACAAGTATTGGCGCTACAACCATTGCTCCGCTGGTAATTGCAAAAACAGTAGGAGGCGACATTTAAAAGCAAGCGAAATGAATGGATTTATTGACAATACATACTGGATAGCAGTAGCGCATTTACCAAAGTGGACAACCGAGAGGACCAACCGGTTTATCATTCAAATCATCCACGAAAAGAAAATGTCATGGGCGGATTTCTTTGAGCTGGATAAAAAAGGGTGGAAAGAACTGTTTGCCTTTACAGAAAAGGAACTGTCCGATCTGGAACTTGTAAAGAGTGATATGCCACGCCTTGCTTTCATTGCAGAACAGTTGCAAAACGAGGGGTTTCAAATCATTGCCATCAATTCACCTGATTACCCGGTAGTACTGAAAGAAAACCTTAAAATTAAGAGTTCACCGCCTGTCCTATACATCAAAGGAAGAAAAGGATTGCTGCAAGAGGATGCAGTGGCCATCGTAGGGTCAAGAAAAGCTGGAGCAAAAGCACTTGAATTTACCAACCTTGTGGCAAAGAAAAGTGTAAAAGAAAGGAAAGTGGTTGTCAGCGGATTTGCAAAGGGTGTTGACAAGCAGGCATTAGACAGTGCTATTAAGGTGAAAGGTAAGAGTATTATTGTTTTACCGCAAGGCATTCTGACGTTTCAATCCGGCTTTAAAAAATATTATGAACCGATAGTAAACGGCGATGTGCTCGTTTTAAGTGCTTTCTTTCCAAAGGCCGGCTGGGATGTCGGTTTAGCCATGACGAGAAATGCTTACATATATGGCTTGGCAAAAGAAATATATGTGGCGGAATCGGACAGCAAAGGCGGAACCTGGGAAGGAGTAATGGATGGCCTCAAAAGAGAACGTAGGATTTATGTACGTTATCCGGAATCAGGAGAGAAAAATGCCAACGTCAAACTTGTCGAGCTGGGGGCATTGCCGGTAAATATGAAGGGGGAAGTCATTGACACAAAAATGAAAACTGCCGGAGAACTATTTGAAACGGCAGTAATGAATGAAGTGAACGAGCCAACGGCCGACTATGAAAATGATAAACGCGACATAGAAAAAGATATACTCGATTTATTAAGCAAAGGAACATATACATCGAAGGAAATCCTGCTTGCCCTGAAATTGGATTGGGATAGTAGAAAACTATCCGGTTTTCTGAAAAAAAATCCGAACGTAAAAACGATCTCCGGCAGACCTGCGAAGTATACGAAAAATAATGTAACAGCGCCTTCATTATTTTGATAACATAATATGGAAATAAAAAATCTGGCAGATAAAGTTATTACTTTCAATCGCGAATTACATTATACCGGCGAGTTGCCCGAAGGGTTTCAGGTACTGAATCCTTTTCTGGAAAACCCAGAAACAATACCGGTCATGGAGGCATTCTACCGCAAGTATTATAACGATACGAACCGGAGAAAATTCATCGTCGGTATTAATCCGAGCCGCCACGGAGCGGGAGTGACGGGCGTACCCTTCACCGATACCAAACGACTGGAAAGTATCTGCGGGATCACCATGCATTCAGCTCATACGCATGAAATCTCTTCCCTGTTCATGTACGATATGATCGCGGCTTACGGTGGTCCGGATGAATTTTACAGCCACTTCTACATCAATTCGCCCTTTCCGCTGGCAATCATTCGCGAAACGAAAGACGGCAACTGGCTCAACGCCAACTACTATGATGATAAAGGTTTGTTCAAAACAGTAAAAGGGTTTATGATCGCATCGCTCAAAAAACATATCGACATAGGACTCGATACGTCTGAAGTATATATCCTCGGAAAAAAGAACGCCGATTTTATCCGCAAGTTGAGCAAAGAAGAGAAGCTGTTCGACCGGATGACAGTATTGGAGCATCCGCGTTATATCCAGCAATACAGGTCGAGAGAGAAACAGTTGTACATCGACAAATATTTAGAAGCGCTCAAAAGATAGTTTACGACTTGTCATACGATTTATCTGAAAGAATTTACACCGATGAACGAGGATGCCGCCTATTACGAAGGCTGGGATTCCATCATCCGGCAGGATAGCCAGAACGAACATATGTATTACCTGAAACTAATGAAATATGGGGGGTAGAGGAAGCTAATGAAGAAGATATAAGAAGTTATGAAATATAAAAAATAGTAACCCGTAAAAATAGGAGTAAGAATATGAGAAAATTTATAATGTGGAACATTATTACCCTCGATGGGTATTTTGAAGGTAATCAAAAGTGGGAGTTACCCTTTCATAATGTTGTTTGGGGACAAGAACTTGAGAGATTAAGTATTGAACAATTATATTCAGCAGACTACCTTGTTTTTGGGCGTGTGACTTATGAAGGTATGGCGTCTCATTGGACTAAAGCGGAAGGAGAAATTGCCGACCTGATGAACAAAATACCCAAACTTGTTTTTTCCAGAACATTGAAATCGGCCGAATGGAATAACTCTACTCTAATTAAGGAAAACGCTTCTGCCGAAATTATCAAACTTAAAGAGCAAGGGGGTAGAGACATGTACGTATTCGGTAGTGCAAATCTTTCAGAGACTTTTATAAACGATGATCTGTTTGACGAATACCGTATTGGAATTGCACCTGTAATTTTAGGTAGCGGAAGGCCTCTTTTCAGACAGGGAATTTCTTCCAAAGATTTAACTCTCGTTTCAACACAACAGCTTTTGACAGGAGGTGTAGTTTTAAAATACACGAAGTAACTCAAGAGTAAGCCTCCGGTAAACCCCGTATTTTCTAACACTTCAGCGATCTGTACCTTTGTCGTCAAAACAGAAAAAGAAGAATGTTATGACACAAGAAGAAGTAGCGTCGGTGATTCACTACTGCAAAGAGAACGGAGTCACTTATAAAACCCGTCTTGCGGAGTTGGGTATTTCTGAATGGCGCTTTTATAGTAGCAAATCCCGTTATGCGAAAGCTCAATCGGGAGAGGGTGCCGGGGAATTCATTCAGCTGACATCCGGAGGCCCCCTGGTTCCCATGCCCAGCTTTGCCGCCGGAAATGGTCGCCAGCCCAAAGAGAAGAAACAGGGGCATCCCTCCAGGGAGATGAGTGTGGAGTTACGTACTCCCACCGGAACGCTGATCCATATCCGGGGAGAGATGAATGAATCTTTCCTTGCGGCAATCATCCAGTCATCAAGCGGGCATGTTTAGCCTGAACGACAGCCTGCGGTACCTGTTGTACAATCGTCCCACCGACATGCGCAAAAGTTTTCATACCCTGGGTGGAATTGTGACCGGTACGATGGGAGCCGACCCTTGCAACGGGGATGTCTATATTTTTATGAACAAGTCCCGCAACAGGATCAAACTGTTACATTGGGAACCCGGAGGAATGGTCCTCTACTCCAAACTGCTTGAAGCCGGGACTTTCGGTCAACCATCCAATATGGAGAAAGAGGCCATAAGCGGCAGCATCGAATGGCGTGACCTGGTCCTTATCGTTGAAGGTATCATTGAAAGACCGGACAGTCGCAGACAACGTCTCGAGAGCTTGAAAAAGTTACGGAAATAAACACTGAAAAACGGGTGGGAGCTTGTCTGTATCATGGCTTTTTGCTATCTTTAAGCATTCAAAACCAATAAGGGGATGACAGTGCAAGAGCAATTGGAAGCAGCAATGAGGGAGATAACGCACCTTCGTGAAATGGTTGCCGTGAAGGATGAAAAGATCACTTCCCGGGATGCCGTTATCGCCAAATTGGATACCGCTGTCAGGGAGCTTGAAAACCAGCTGGCCTGGCTTCGAAAGAAAGTCTTCGGGAAGATGAGTGAAAAGCAACTCCCCCTTGATCCCGCCCAATTGAGCCTGTTTGACCAGAACCAATTGATGAGTGAAGAGGAAAAGGCCGGGTTAAGAAAGTCGGTGGAGGAATCCGATGAGGAAATTACCAGAATGATTACCGTAAAAGCAAAGCCCTCACGTAAACCACTTGACATCACAAAACTGCCTGTGGAGGTGGAGAATATCTATCCGGAAGGAACGACTGAAGAAAATGGAAGTCTCAAGGCTGAATACGTGGAGATAGGCACCGAAGAGACCTCCAGACTGGAAAGGATACCGGCTAAAGTCTATATCGTGAGTACGGTACGCCATAAAGTAATCCGCAAATCAGACATTAAAGACAAGCATCCGGAGGAAAGGATGATTCTCATCCCCGCGCTTCCCCCTGCGCCGATAAGCAAATGTATCGCGGGAGCCTCGGTATTGGCCGATATCATAACAGGCAAGTTCATGTACCATCTCCCTTTCTACCGGCAGATACAACAATACAAGGAAGCGGGGATAACGGTCAGCGACTCCACGATGGGCGGTTGGTATGAGGCGGCGGTCGAGAAACTCAAATTATTATATGACCTGCTTCGAAAACAGATTCTCTCGAGTGAATATATACAAATAGACGAAAGTGTGATACCGGTCATAGACAACGAAAAGCACCGTGCCCGCAAAGGTTATGAGTGGTGCGTGCGTGACGCTATCACGGGAGATGTCATGTTCCATTATGACCGTGGAAGCCGTGGGTCCCATGTAGCCCGGGAATTGCTCGGCGGTTTCCGCGGATGCATGCAGAGTGACGGCTATGAAGCCTACGAGCAGTTCGAGAAGATGGAAGGAATCACACTCCATGGATGTTGGGCGCATGCAAGACGGAGGTATTGTGATGCCCTGGAGGAAAACAAATCGTTGGCCACGGAAGCCATCTGTCACATCCGCAAGCTCTACAAGGTGGAGGAGGAAGCCGACAGGGCCGGTCTCACGCCTGAACAGCGATGTGAGAAAAGACAGAAAGAATCTTATCCGGTCATCCTGACTTTTGAAAAATGGATGATGGAGCATTATCGGGAAGTACTTCCCCAAAGTAGGATCGGAAAGGCCATAGCCTACACGTACACCTTGCTGCCCAGATTATCCCGATATGTAAATGACGGCAGGATAAATATAGACAATAACCTCATTGAAAACAACATTCGCCCCTTAGCGCTAGGCCGAAAAAATTATTTATTCTGTGGCAATGATGCTTCCGCATACAGGGCTGCCATCGTGTATTCCCTGATTGGCACATGCAAGGCTGCCGGTGTTGAACCCCGGGAGTGGCTCGAGGACGTGCTTAAGAAGATACCGTACTATCTGCGTGATGGCCGGGATATGACAGGACTACTTCCTCGAACTTGGGCCAACTCGGCATCTACTTGCAGCTAATTGATCCAACTTGCACCTAGTAGCCCCGAATAGGGTACTACTTGATCCTACTCGGGGCTAGTTATATCAATTTGTGACGAATCGAAAAGACGTGCTTCACCGGTCGCTTACACTCAAGATAAAAGAATTGATGCAAAAAAGATTTGCAAGCACAAGTTATCCTAAGTAAATTAAATTGTTCAGTCAAAAGAATAGATGTTTTTACATATCATTCCCATTATATTCGATTCCGAAATAATGGAACCATAGCTTGTGCTGTTTCCCCCGTTTCCTGAAATCGGCATCAACCACCGTTTCTTCCGACCATGCTTTCTCAGACAAAGCCGGCACACACGGAAACAATTGGTAGTCAATCCGTGATTCCCATCTGTCGATATGCGTCCACTAATTAGCCTGAATACCCAATATCCGTTCATCAGTCCAATTTAATTGTTATTCCATATATATGTGGCCGTAGAACGGGCGGGCAGCACAGAACGGATGATTTCCGTTTGATCCTGTATTTCAATTACCCGTTCCGTATCCGAATTATTAAGTATTACCATTACTTTTGATCCGTCCGGATTGAGGAAAGCCACGTTTCTTATATTATCCGTACTTTCCACATTCGATGAATAAATCCGCCAGGCTCCCCGGTCTATAAATTTTGAAAAATGGCCGGTCAGATAATATTCCGGATTAAAAGAAATCTCACCGGTTTCCGAATGTATGGTGACAAATGGCCGGCAAGACGGACATCCGCTGGTAATAGGCCCTGCATTCTCATCCGTGGACATATACCACAAAAGGACCGCACTGGTGAAATTCTCTATATTTCCTATGAATATATGCCCCACAAGCCATTCCATGATACTCGGGAAATCGGGTGGCCCCCATCCTCCTCCTGAACATTCCGTATGATAGATCTCTTTATCCGGATGTGCCCGCCAGATATTTTCCATGAGTGACGGTAATCCTCCGTAACAATGAAAACCCGAACCGGCGATATACTTTTTCACATCCGGGTCGTTGAGCAACGATAAAGCATACTCATACAAATCCCAGTTATGGTCAAAAGTAATGATCTTGGTGTCTATCCCTTCCCGTTCAAAGGCAGGGCCCAATGCCGTTTTGATAAATTCCCCCTGTTCTTCGGCTGTCATTAACATATTCGGATAACGCGGATCGGGTACAAACTGTTCGTAAAGCGGTTCATTCTGTATAGTGATGGCTTCCACCGGCAAGTCATATTCGGTTTCCATTGTTTGGACATACTTTACGAAATATTCGGCCAGCGCCGGATAATAACGCGGTTCAACACTTCCTCTAAAGAGATGCCTGGAATCTTTCATCCATGCCGGAGGACTGCAAGGGCTACCCAGGATCATCAAGTCAGGATTGACCTGCTTCGCCAGTTGGTAATAGGGAATCACATCCCATTCATCCTTTTCCATCGTGAAATGTTCCATCTTTTCGTCGGTCATTCCTTCCGGCATATCATTGTAAGTATACCATTCAAAGGAATTATCTGTGGAACCCATGATCATCCTCATATAATTCAACCGGATTCCTTCTTCACCGAATAATTGATTAAACAACGGCATCTTGTCTTCCGCTTTCAGGTAATTGTCAAAAACATACGCAGAGTTATCACAAACTGCTCCTCCAAACCCGATCATTTTCTGATACCGGACAGAATCGTTGATCCGGATAATTACAGGATCGGGATTATTCATTCCGGCAACCTGTTCTTCATCATACATTTTCTTCACTTGCTGTAACCTGACTGTTTCATCGCCTGTTGTCAGCCACATCTCCCCCTTTGAAGAGGGAGGTGTGTGACATTGAGTCAAAATCAACAGGACCGATAGACTAAAAAATAATATTACGTAATTCTTCATACCATTAATACCCTTCGTTCTGTGTTAGATTCGGATTCTGATCTCTTTCTGTTTGTGGAACAGGATAGAGTAGCATCCATTCTTCAATATGCGCATAGCTGAACTCTCCTTTTGAATCCGGACAATTCCTCATTGTTTCAATGGCTTGTCCCGTACGAATCAGGTCAAACCAGCGATGTCCTTCCATGGCAAGTTCAAGCCTTCTCTCCAATTCGACAGCTTGCCTTAGTGATGCCTGGCTACCTGCACTCTGGGCAGAGAGGGGAGCAAGCTCAACCCTGTCCCGAACCTGGTTAATAATAGCAACGGCTTGTTCCAATTGATTCGTTTCAATCAAAGCTTCTGCTTTAAGTAACAAGATATCAGCTGCTCTCATTAAAATAATACTGCTGGTATTATTCCTGATTTTATAGGCAAAACGATATTGACTTGCCGGCCAGAAGTTGTCCCATGTGCAGGCGTCTACGACGATTGCGGCATTCTTCCTGATCATATCACCCTGGGAATCAAAAGCATTTTCCAGATCGTGTGAAGGGGTACAGAACTTCCGCCAATCCGTACCCGTAAACATGCTCCATCCCCAGTTAGGAGAATCGGAGGTATGCGTGATCTCAAAAATAGACTCCGCCGTATTTCTGTTACCCGGGATCCACAGATTTTCATAGTTATCGATCAGGTCATATCCGTAATCCAGCGCATTGTCACAATAAGTAATGACCCTATCCCAGTCTTTATTATCCATGGTTGCATACACCTTTGCCAGTAATCCGTTCGCAAAACCACGTGTCAGTTTGAATTTATCCTGAGCAGTCGGTATCGGTCCGTTCTGGGCCCCGAATTCAAGGTCTTCGATGATCTGTTCATAAACCAGTTCCTTGTCTACGCGTTCCGGATAAAGAAGCGGATATACTTCTTCAATATTTTCGGCTGTAATATCAGGTGTTTCCTGCACAACCAACGGAACATCGCCGTAAAGACGAACCAGGTCGAAATACATCATACCGCGCAGGATCATTGCTTCCGCTTTATACAAAGTTTTCAGATCGGCAGTCATCGCAGGATCCGGAATCGCATCCACATTATCGATGATCAGATTGGCATGGCCGATCATACCGAAATATTGTCCCCATCCGCGTGCTGTAACAGCATTGTTCGGATTGACGTTAAAATTGTCCAATTCCAGGGCCCAGCCTTCTATCGATCCGGAATAGGCGTTATCTGAACGGGCATCGATAAGCATCAACATGTCGAGATTATAGATATTGCTCAGGGTTCCTTTAAAACCGGAATATATGCCACCCATAAGCAAATCCATATCTTGCTTTGTGTTGTACCTTGATCCGTTTTCATCCGGGTTTTCCACCGTTTCTTCCGTAAAAACCGATTCGGGTTTTACATCCAGATAATCACTACAGGAAAAGAAGCATGCGAATAATACGCATGGTAAGATCCATTTTAAATTATATGTCTTCATACGATTATTTATTTTTTTTGTGTATGGAATATTTCAGAACCAAGACTTTTAGAAAACTAAAAACTAAAAGTGAAATCAGTTATGATGTTTATTGCACGAAGCGCATTATCATTCTATCGTGCGAAGCACATTATCATTTTTCCACATTGGTTCATTCGTCAATTAGTCTTTATTCTTTGTTCTTTACTCTTTACTCTTGATTTATCTCTTATATTCTTTTAAAAATCAATATTCAAACCAAATACAAATGTTTTCACATTCGGATAAGTACCCCAGTCTACACCTTGGACTGTTGAACTATTACCGGCAAAGTTGAGTTCCGGATCAAAACCTTTATACTTCGTGAGCGTAAACAGATTCTGCGCTGTAAAATAAGGTTGTATCCTCTCAATTCCAATTCGTTTCAGGCCGGCAGTAGCCACATCATACGAGAAAGTAAGCGACTTCAGGCGCAGATACGATCCGTCTTCAACATAATACGAAGAAACTTTGAGTGTTGATTGGTCACCCGTAGCACGGGGAACATCTGTAATTTGCCCCGGCGTTTTCCATCTGTCGAGTACACGTATGGATTGATTTTTATCATCATACATACCTTCCGTATCGGCACGCGAAGCATTGAATATATCATTTCCATAGGAACCTTGCAGAAACAGATTCAGATTAAATCCTTTATAACTGAATGTATTGGTCATGCCATAGATAAATTTCGGATTGGCATCGCCGATATAAGTACGATCATCTAATGTGATCTGTCCGTTTCCATCCACGTCTTCATATACCGGATCACCGGTTTGCGGATCTACATGTGAGTATTTCAAACCATAGAAGCGACCGAGCGGTTGACCTTCTTCCAGCCGGAGGATATTGTCCCGGAGTGTTTCTACGTAACCGAAATAATACACTTTATTCAATGCCAGTTTTTCCAGTTTATTCCTATTGAAAGAAATATTGAAATCTGTACTCCAGAACAACTCACTGTTCAGGTTAACAGATGAAACATTCAATTCAAAACCTCTGTTTGACATTTCTCCTTCGTTACGCAGTATACTGCTTACTGCGGCAGTGGAAGGTAGCGGCACATTCATCAGCATATCCCGGGTATACTTATAATAATAATCGGCATTGAATACCAGACGTCCGTTGAACAGGGTCAGATCCACTCCAATGTTCGTTTGTGTGGTTGTTTCCCATGTCAGTTCACTGTTCTTGATATTTGACCTCTGTATGGTAATACCCGGAAAAGGATTTTCGGGAGTAGGTGTTTGCTTGCTAATGCTATACTGTTGCAGATAAGCATACTCGCTGATCCCGCTTTGATTACCGGTCTGTCCCCATCCGGCACGAATTTTCAGGTCGTCGATAAAATCAACATTTTCCATAAAACTTTCGCTGGAAATACGCCAGGCGGCCGATGCCGACGGGAAATAGCCCCAACGATGATCCGGAGCCAGTTTGGAAGAACCATCCGCACGGAAGTTTACTGTCAGCAAATAACGGCTGTCGTAATTATAAGCAGCACGTGTCAGATAGGAAAGGATACGCCATTGATAGTTGGCTGTCCCCGAATACTGACTAATGATATTGGCCGCATTCAATGTTTTAATATCCGAGTTAATATAATCCTGACCGCTAATATTGGCAGTAGTCCATTTGGAATCATTGGTAGTGGTTCCTGCCATTACGTTCAGGCTATGCTTACCGAACATATTGTCATACGTCAGGATACTTTCAAACTGCAAATTCTGACTGATCGTACGATTGTCATATCCTTCACCATGTTGCGTACGTCCCCATTCGGTTAACTTCGGATCCAAAAAAGAAGTACTATGATATATATTACCTTCCATAGAAGCACTGGTCCTGAATTTCAGATTTTTCGAAAAAGATATCTCTCCATTTACATCACCCAGTAATCTGCCGTTACGATTTGTGGTATAGCGGGATGTGAAAGCCAGAGGCGGTTCGATACGTGTCCCGTAGGCATTATTGTCGTATTGACCCGGATTTTCCGGATCCCAGATATTCAGGTATGGTGCCGAGTTGATCACAGCCAGGATAACACCGGCACGGTTCGAACCGATATTGTTCGGGATCGTTTTTTCTTTTGTTTGCGAATAACTCAGGTTCGCTCCGATTTTCAACCAACTCCGGATCTGGTTTTCTACATTCGAACGCAATGTGAAGCGATTAAAAGAGGAGTTCGGCACAATGCCTTCGTCACTTGTGTATGCACCGGACAGATAATAGGTCATATCTTTCTGACCGCTGCTGAACGAAAGCTGGTAATTCTGATTCAGTCCTGTACGGAAAGTTTCGTCAAACCAATTGGTATAGTTTGTGACACTATCAGGCACTGAGCTCATCCCGATCTCTTTTAAATATTCTTTATACTGTTCCGTATTCAGCGCCTCTATTCTTTTAGCGATTTTAGATACACCGACATACGAGTTAAAAGCAATTCTGGGCTCTTCGGTATTACCTCTTTTTGTTGTGATCAATACAACACCGTTCGCAGCACGTGATCCGTAAATAGCAGCCGAAGAAGCATCTTTCAGAATCTGCATCGAGGCAATATCGTTGGGTGATAAATGATTGATATCCGTGAGCGGTGTTCCGTCGACAATATACAACGGATCGTTGCTGGCATTGATCGAGCTGTTACCACGAATACGGACTGTCATTCCGCTACCCGGACTACCGTTGGGCTGGATCACCTGCACACCGGCGGCCTTTCCCTGCAATGCCTCGGCCACGGAGGTGAGCGGTCGTTCGCTGATATCTTCCAACGATATGGTAGAAATAGCCGTAGTGACATCATGTTTCCTGGCTGTGCCGTAACCGATAACAATCACCTCTTCCAGATTCTGTAAATCTTCTACCAGTGTTATTTCCAGAAAAGACTGGTCACCTACCCTGATAGTTTGAGTAAGGTATCCTACGTAAGAGATCACAAGTGTAGCATCCGCCGGTACCTCAAGAGTAAACTGTCCATCTGCATCCGTTACCGTACCGGCGGACATACCTCTGATGGAAATAGTTGCGCCTATAACGGCTTCACCTTCTTCATCAGTGACCTTGCCACTGATATTTTTCATGTCTGCCTGCTGTGTTACGCTTGTTTCGGCCGTATGTGCCACAAGTGTTGTTATATTGTCTGAAGCAAACAGGTTTATTGTTGTGAAAAACGACAACAATACTCCCAAACAACTATATGCAGGAATTTTTCTTATAGAACATTTTTTCATTTTCATTCTCTAGATTTTTAGTAATTAAATAAAATACTCGCAGAAAAAGGGTTAGCATAGCTACCCATAGCACGCACAAAGGTGCTATAGCACAGATAATCAGGATAAAATATCCTACATCACATTACAATCAGATTATTTTTGGTATGTACGAATAGAGTTTTTTTATGGCGTTATTGTATAATATTCAAAATCCATATCCTCCTGAGCCACATTGATATATCTCCGGCTAACAACCGGCGTGTCTCTTCCTTCAGGGAAATATTCAGCGATCAACAGATACCCCCCTTCCTGTTGAGGAAGTTCGATCTGGCAAGGTTGCAATTTTTTACCGTAAGAGTCGATGATAAAGGGCATATCCGATTGAACGGCCACCTGACCGTCTTTGTCCAGTAATTTAACAACCACTTTACCTGTCGATTCTCTTTTATAATCATTGACACCCACCAGGTTGAACAACAGATTACTGCCGGGAAGATACGGTGCAAGATGTTTCGTATATCGCTGATCCACCACATCAATAAACACAGCTTCCGGGGCAAAGCAATGTTTGAACCAATTAAATACGGGAGCGACTTCCAGGTCTTTGATGTCATTGATAAACCAGTCACCCGTAAATCCGTAATTATTGGTCAGATGGCAAAAGGCCAGTACTCCGGCAATGCCTCTTTCTGCCCGCAACCACTCCGTTTCCAGTTGTAACCAATAGGCTTGCAGTTCACGACAAGCCTCAGGCGAAGAGGCTTTGTCTCCAAGATAATAATTATAATTATTCACTGTCAATTTGGAAGGCTTTCCGTTTCTCCACAGCCATATCCATCCATATTCATTCACCAACTGGGGTACACCGGCATCCTGAATACTGCGGAATCCCCCTTCCCATCCATGCAGATCACCCAGATTATAGGGATTTTTCCTGAAGTACTCATTCAGTTCGTCAGAATGCATCAGTGTCAATGCCCTGTACGGATGCGGTTCGTCCATTTCATCGTTACCCATATCATCAGCGGTCATATAACCGGCATCCCAGATACGGGTGGGATCAAGCTGTTTCAATTCCGGAATCAGCGTGTTTCCTATAAAGTCGTCCCAGTTCTCATTAATAGCGTCCCATATCACAATACTGGGGTGATTGCCATCGCTCCATACCCATTCGGTGTATTCTTTCCTTACCTGATCATCCCATCCGTGGTTTTGCCAGTAAAACCACTCGTTCTGCAGTACAATACCATACTCATCACAAAGGTCGTACCAGAAGTCGGGAACAATACCCACACAAATACGCATGGCATTCCAGTCAATAGACTTAGGCAGGTCGATCATCAGTTTCCTGACCCATTCCCTGTTCCATACCAGATCACGACAGTCCGGATCTTCAAAAAAGCGCTGCAAAGTAATGTTAGATCCACGCAGATAGTATTTATCACCATTTAGCGTGAAAAATTTCCCTTGCCGGGAAAAATCCCTCATCCCGAACCTAACGGTATAGGTATCTGCTAACTGATCTTTATCATATACCTTTACCTCGCCTTCATAAAGGAAAGGGGATTCGGGCGTCCAGGGAACGGACGAATCCAATTCAATCTCCGTCTCAAAATAGGTCCGGTTATCTCTTTTGGCTTCACCTTTTATCTCCTTTTTCGCCACCACCCTGCCGCTTGATCGTTCTTTAATGGCATATTCTATCCGGCAGGAGTCATACATTACATCTCCATATAACATTTGCGGAGGGTATGCGCTCAGCAAACGTGTCTTGACCGTTACTTTCTCTTCAGCCAGTGACGGCAGGAACAACACCTTGTCTACTTTCAGTTGTCCTGTTACAGTGATAAATACATCATCCCATATCCCCGGCAGGTAGTGGATTTTTTCCTTATCCGTACTTCCGGCTGCTTCACTGGGAAGCCACGCACGGTCGCCCACTTGTATAAGTATTTCATTGTCTTCGTCAGGACGAAGTGCTTCGGTTATATTGATATCGATCGGCGTATAGCTCTCTATATAACGTCCCATCATCATCCCATTTACATACACCACTGTAACGTATTGGCTTTTTTTGATGGTCAGGTATATCTGCTGCCCTTCGAAGTTTTTATCCAGACGCACATTCTTTTTATACCAGCTATACATCGGCGTATAGTCACGGTTCAGGAAGTTAAACTGTTCAACCAACCGGGTATCTTCCGGGCGTTGAAAGAACTTGTCATACTGCTCTATACGCGGCTCAGCCAGATGGACTAATCCCGGTACGGGAATTTTCCGCGTAAATTTCGTCGGAGGAAAAGCTGTTTTTGTCTGTTCAAATTCCCATTCCCCATTCAGTGAAACAGTGGCACGTCCCTCTGCAAAGGCAATGAGTGGGAGAACACATAAAAACAGTACAATTATCTTTTTCATACGATTATTTTATTTTTCTTGTTGGTATATGGAATATTTTAGAACCAAGCATTCCAGAACGTTTTTTCCGTTCAAAAAATGAACTGAAACACTTGAGTTTTGATTTTGTTTCTTAAGAGACTATTAAAATCAAGAACCAAGATGAATCTGTCAGTGAAGAGATTAAAATCAAAACCCGGAAGTTAAAATGTCTTGACTCTTTGCTCTTTACTCTTTACTCTTGATTAACATACTCGTTTCATAATATAGAAACTTTTCAATGATTCGATTTTACCTTTTACAAAACTACACTAACATATAAGGCATTCTTTTCAGGATTTCAACCAATAATTATGCTATTTTATTATTTTTCACTTCAGATCCCTCGGTTTCCCGTCATTTTTCCAGTGTTTCTCTATTTTTTCCAGTGAAACACCTTTCGTCTCAGGCACAAAGAAGTATCCCCAAACCAATCCGGCTAAAGCGATCAGACTGTAGAAAAAGAAGGCACCCGCAGGATTTCCCGTCGTTTCTCCGGCTACGACCAATTCAGTTCCCGGTATAGCAAGGGCTCTTACAAGTTTGAAGAAAGTGAAAGAAACAATCGTATTAAAAAACCAGACGGACAGGGAACCTAACGACGCGCCTAATCCTCTTACATATTGTGGAAAAACCTCTGAAATGATTAACCAACCTAACGGACCGATACTGATAGCGTAAAATGTCACATACAGGAACACCAATCCGATTGCCAGCCATTTACCCGTTTCGCCTAATTGATTGACAAAGATAAAAGAAGTGCTTAAGGCTATCAGGGATATCGCAATACCCGACAGACCGATAAAGTAAAGTTTCCTTCTTCCGAGACGATCTACAAAATAAACCGAAACGATGGTTGCCAAAACATTTACCACACCTACGCCAACCGAAGCCCATATTGCCGAAACAGCACCGTCGAATCCGGCCATCAGGAATATCTTCGGACTGTAATAAATTACTGTATTGATCCCGACAAATTGCTGGAAAAACATAATGCCGACAGCAATGAGCAGCGGAGTCCGCAACCACGGCCTTAAGAATTCCTTCCAACTGGAGGTGTTCTTCTCGTTTTCTTTCAGTTCCGCCTGTATTTGTCCGATCATAATCCCAACCGATTCCTCTGGTTCGATACGCGATAAAATCTTCCGGCTCTCATCAATTCTTCCCTTACTCATCAGCCAACGAGGTGTTTCGGGCATGAAATACATCCCGATAAGCAATATCAATGCCGGAATAACACCTATATAAAACATCGGGCGCCAGCAGGTAATATCCTGTTCATCCGCAAAGAAAAGATCGGAAAGATAGGAAGTCAATACACCGATAGTGATCATTAATTGGAACATGGATACCAACCTGCCACGCAAACGTGCCGGAGATATTTCAGCAATATAAAGGGGAACGGCAAACGAGGAGACACCAATGGCTACCCCCAGAAACAGGCGGGAAAGGATAAGATGGTAAATATCAGGGGCAAATCCCGACCATAAAGCGCCGATGGCAAATATGACTGCCGAAGCCAATATAACGGGTTTACGTCCCAACCGGTCGGTCACCTTCCCGCAGAATAAGGCGCCTAATATGGCACCTACCAAACCGGAAGAGGTAACCACTTCCACCATATGATCATCAATCCCGAAGTCTTGTTGAAAAAAGGGAATGGCTCCCGAAATAACTCCGGTATCAAAACCGAAGAGTAAACCGCCCGTTGCAGCGATCACTGCAATGACATAGATCAGATTCTTATTATAAGTATTATCCATGGGTGTAAATAATTTTTCAAGGGATAAAATTTTTCCACATATCTTCCTTTAATTGCGGTAGGGCTACATAGAGGAATGTTTCAGGATTCTCTTCAAAAGTCCGGTAAATAGGCTTACTTTTTTCAATTCCCAAGGCCGAATAATCGGCAGGACGCTTACAAATTAACTCCGAAGGTTCGTAAGCCGGATTCGCTTTCCAGGTAAGCTCATTCTTTTCATTGTAAACAGGGAACCAGGCAATACCGTTGTGCCGGCGAACGCCATCGTACACAAAACCGTAATCCCTGTCGCACAAGGCACCGAAAGTCAACGGTATTTCCAGATCGGCACTGATTGTCGCATGCACCCAATAGGGAGGAACAACAACCACATCACCCGCTTCGGCAAAGACAGCGAAACATCTTCCCGGATTGTCTTCAGCCCTCTCCTGCATATAGATAATAGCTTTACCGGCCCATATCTCATAGATTTCCGGAGTTGACCAACCGCTGTAGGACGAAACTTTATGCATGTGTCCCTGGCTTCTCACAGGTTCTTTTCCCAGCATTCCGGGTGCATACGTAACGACTCCAAACAGCAGGTGTAAAGATTCCAGCAACTCCCTATCTTTTTTCTTACCCACATCCATGGCGATTGAATAGACCACTTCGGGCCCTTCACACAAAGGATCCAACAGGCTTGAACGGATATCGTCGAGCCGGCGGTTCTCCGGTTCGGGGCCAAATACCTCCTCACCATAGATAAAACCGATTCCGGAGGAATGGGGTATAATGTTAATTCCGTAATCAAATACTTTCTGAGGCTTCATGACGGACATACGCTTTAATGGTGGCACATGTTTTTCCTTCCGATTCGCCATAGGGACGAATGGTATATGACCCTACTGCGGCAGGGACGATAAATGTTTCCGCATAGTGGACAACGAACGGCTCGAAAACTCCGGTCGGACTTTCTACAATAATCTCTCTTCCTTCAACCAGATTGAGCACATTCACACTTCCGTTGGTATGGTGAAGTACCGGACGTGAGAACCAGTGCCGGCGCGTTTCTATAAATTCCTGTGCATGCAGACCGGTTTTTTCTTCCAGCAAACCTTCTTCTTTCCGGATCACGGTGAATTTATTGACTAATTCCCGCTTCACCCATGATTCGGTACGGTTCCATTGTATCACCTTTTCTCCATGTTCAATATTGATCGGGCGGGGTTTTCCGTCCAATCCCAAACGTCCCCAATCCCAAAGCTTAAAGGTAAAGATAAAAGGAGTCGCACTGATTTCCAGCACCATACTATTCTTTCCCGAACAATGTACCGTCCCGCTCGGGATAAGTATATGATCATGTTTCTTCACAGGGTATACCCCCACATGTTTTTCCGCGTCAAAAACGCCCGTTTCCTGGGCTTCCTTTAATTCGGCGATCATATCTTCCGGGCAAACACCTTTTTTCAGTCCGAGATAAACGATGGCATCTTCTCCGGCATCAAGCAGATAATAGCTTTCATCCTGGGTATAATGCATGCCGAACTTTTCCTGTATGTATCCGGTCAGCGGGTGTACCTGCAAACTGAGGTTCCCCCCTTCCATCGTATCCAGAAAATCGAAACGGATCGGGAATTCATCCCCAAAACGTCCGTAAACCGGAACTCCCAACAATTGTTCGGGGAATGCAAATACAAGATTGATAGAAGGGATCTCGATGGTGATATCTCCAAAGCCGAGTAATAAACTGTTCTCTTCCGGTACGCAATCAAAGCACCATGCAAAATTGACGGTCGAACGATCCAGATCACAGACCTCTTTCATCCACTGCCCGCCCCAGGGCCCCGGATCAAAGAAAGGAACGACCCGGAAAGGCTGCGAAGCTGTTTTTCTCAACCCTTCCCATACTTTACCGGCAACGACCATTTTCGGCAAATCGGGAATGTTTGTATCCAATACATAATCCCAGTGGTGCATCAACCTTTTTTTGAAACGATCACATATACGCCAGTCTACGAAAAAGGCACGTTTATATTGTAAAGAGGGATGTTCGTTACGGTTATCCACTCCGATATTGCTTACTTCATTGCGACGAAACCGTTGTTGTATTTCCCAACGAGCCATGTCGGCATAAATCAGGATATCAGGATCCTGGCACAGATAGGCAGCTCCCGTACCATACACAATGACCGTCCCTTCCAAGGAATCAATATACTGTTGAACCACCTTCACTTTTTCTTTATCAAAAAAACGGTCAATATCATAGCGGGTCATATAACCGAATAGTTCATCGTCGGTTATGTCTTCATGGAAAAACATGTTAATTTCTTCTTCTGTCAACATGGCATCAGAAGAAATAACAAAATTGCTTTTACCAAATGCGCTTCGAAAGACGGGAATTATTTCCGGATCAATCACCCCCTGGTAACATTCGATGACTACTTTTTTAACCGGTTTATCAAGCCGCTCCAAAGAAGCTTTCACTTCTCCGATGATAGCCTCCCATCCTATCCAGCAACCGGTATGATGATCCGATACTTGTACAACCGGGAACTTATCGTAATTAATCATGTGTTTAGCCATTATAACAGTTTTTTCTTTTGGTTAAGGCAATAACAGAGCCCATGCAACGCAGCATTTTCAGATAATTGCGCTGTTATGATCTGGACTTCGGATGAAGGACACCAGGCATAACGAGCCACTCTTTCCTTAATATAAGGAATAATCACATCTGCACTATTCATTATACCTCCGCCCAACACGACTATTTCCGGGTCATAAGCATGGATATACGTCACGATAGCCGCACTCCAGATATCCATACATTCATTTCTAAGCAACAAAGCATCCTTATCGCCCGTTGCCGCTAAACCGAATATTTCTTTGAAATTCATCTTATCAGCCAACTGTTTAAACGAATCTGACAATTGAGGGTGTTCCCGTATGATAACCGGTAAAAAGAAAGAAGAGGCCATTGCTTCCACACAGCCCTTATTTCCACATGTACAGGAGCGCCCTTTGTAATCTATCACAAAATGTCCGCCTAATGAACCGGCCTGATAATGTTGACCGTACAATACATTTCCATCGATAATAACGCCCGTACCGATGCCTGTTCCTATCGTCATCATAACCACGTTTCTCTTTCCTCTTGCCGCACCTTGTTGCCATTCACCGAGCACAGCCAACCGGGCATCATTATCTATACAAAAAGGTACATTCCAATTCTGTTCTATCCATGCATTGAGATCATATTCACAGGCATCGTCATATTTTTCATTCGTGGAGATCACTTTCCCTTTATTCGGATCTACCAATCCAGGAAATGCCAGACCAATCCCGTCTAATTGCGCCGGTTCAATGTGCTGACGAGCAAGAATACTATCGATTGCTTCTTTTATCCGGGGCAGATTGGAAACAAACCCTATCGACAACCGGGAATTTAAATGTATGCATTCGATAATCTCTCCGTTACGGAGCAATCCGACCTTAACTACTGTTCCTCCCAGATCTATTGCTATTATATTTTCCATTCGCCTATATCAATTGAGGAATTCCGTCAACTTCCATTAACCGTGCCGAAAAACCTTTTTCGGCAATTTCTTCATAATCATGTCCGGCATCCGATGGCCAGCAGGCAGCAAAAGACAAAACCTTGTTACCGGTATTTGCCACCCGATGGGCCACTCCGCCCGGAATATAATGCAAACTGCCGGAAAACATCTTTTCACCCCAGACATTACGCTTCCGGTCCATCAGGATCAGTACGCCTTCTCCTTCGATTCCCCAATAATATTCCGCCCGGTTGTCCTGTGCGTGAAAATGACCTTTGGTCATGAAATATTCCTGCCCTACTTTGCCGGGATAAATATGTGTGATTCCAAAGTTAAGCGCGCCGGTCTTTCCGTCATTCTGCACCGGGGTATAGCTATATACCTCGTAGAGTAACGTCTCAGGATCCATTGTTTCATAGGATTTTACATCCTGGAAAAGATCTTTCAGATCCGATAAATTCCGGTTGCTTTTTGTTACTTCGTCCCCTAATAGGAGGTCACGGACAAATAACAGAGGAGGAACAATTATTTTTGGTGTTTCCATACACGTTATTTTTACAATATAAATAATACATTATCCATATTGCAAAAATAGCAGATCCAAGGATGCAGATGTTTTGGTATTTTTCCGAATAACTATAGTATTTTATTATAATACTTGCTTTTTCCTGGTACCGAATTCTTTCTGGAAATCAGAAGGAAGCATATTGGTTGATTTCTTGAACTGGCTGATAAAATTGGATAAATTGTTGAAACCCGATTCCATACTAATTATAGAGATTTTCTTTTTTCCTTCGATCAATAACTTTTTGGCATGGCCGATCCGCATATCGTTCAGATATTCGACAAACGTTTTTTTTGTACGTTCTTTAAAATAACGGCAAAAAGCCGTCGGAGTTAACCCCACAAGCGCTGCGACGTCTCCCAGTTTAATGGTTGTCGTAAAATTGGCAACCATATATTTGTATACTTTGTTGAATCGCTCAAAATCATCGGAATTGACCGACTCTGTAAAACCCACACTGGCCAGCACTTCATATTCCTCCGTAGTTGCCATCATTTCCAGCAATGTGATCAGTTCGGCTACCTTTCGGGCTCCCATATTTCTCGCCGACCGTTCAATAAAGTAAGCGATTCTCCTTTTCGATTCACCCACAAACTTAAGTCCCCGGCGTGACCGCTCAATCAAATCACGAATATTGGTCATTTCCGGCAATCGGATCAAATTAGATTCGAAAATCTCTTTTTTAAAAAACAAACAGATACAAGTAGCGCGAAGGCCTGATTCTTTATTGAAATAAATTTCGTCGTTCCTCCATTCATGAGGCAGTTTCGGACCGATCATACATACATCTCCCTCTGCATAGCCTTCTAAATGATCACCTACAAACCTCGTTCCCGTACCACTGATAATATACATAATCTCAATAGCCGGATGATAATGCCAGGGTACAATGAAGTGAGGCAGATCTTCTATATAATAATGTATATGACTATCTACGGGAAATGGCAACTCCTGGAACATCGGTTTCATAACTTATTCTTTTAATTATGCTATTTCAACAAGATCTATACTTTATTGAGCCCGTAATGATACAAAAATAAAATTTCAATGCAAAACCTGTATGATTTTTAACATTGTTAACCGATAAAATTCACTATCTCTTCACTTACATATTCAAAAGAATAAATATCCATTTCTGTTAAAAGATATTCTTACAAAAACATTCTATCTTTGTACATTGTTTACTCTATTCGGAAAGTTTGCCCGTTGCAGGTTATCGCGGGGAATAACGAAGATGATTGCTCATTGAATATGCACGCAAAAAAGATCAATATTGCCATCGACGGTTTTTCCTCGTGCGGCAAAAGTACAATGGCCAAAGACCTGGCCAGGGAGTTGGGTTATACCTATATCGACAGTGGCGCTATGTACCGGGCCGTTGCTTTGTACGCCATCAGAAAAGGCTGGATCACAGAAACAGCGATGGACGAAGAAGCCCTGCATAAACATATTTCAGAGATAAAGATAACATTCAGCCCTAATGCACAGGGCGGGCAGGATACTTATCTGAACGGAGAAAATGTGGAAGATGAGATTCGCTCTCTGGAGGCCGCCAACGGTGCCAGCCGGGTGAGTACCCTCGGGTTTGTACGGAAAGAGCTGGTCCGCCAGCAACAGGAGATGGGAAAAGAGAAGGGAGTAGTGATGGACGGCCGCGATATAGGTACAGTGGTTTTTCCGGATGCTGAATTGAAACTGTTTATTACTGCACCGCCCGAAATACGTGCACAACGCCGTTTCGACGAGATGAAGGCCAAAGGGTTCAACCCGCCGGCTTATGAAGATATCCTGGCGAATGTGAAGGAACGCGACCTGCGCGACACTACCCGGGCCGAGAGTCCCCTACGCAAAGCCGATGATGCCATTGAACTCAACAATACACACGTCGGTATTGAGGGACAACTCCAATGGGCATTGGATATGTTTAACAGAATCACAACAGAAAATGAACAGAATTGAAATAGACAGGCAGTCCGGATGCTGTTTTGGAGTAGCAAAAGCTATCTCCAAAGCGGAGGAGGAACTGCAGAAAGGAGGCACACTCTATTGCCTGGGTGACATCGTCCATAACAATATAGAGGTGGAACGCCTGGAAAAGATGGGATTGATCACCATCGATCATGAGCAATTCAAGCAATTGAAAAACGTACGGGTATTACTCCGCGCCCATGGGGAGCCGCCCAGTACTTACGAAATTGCCAAACAGAACAATATAGAGCTTATTGATGCCTCTTGTCCGGTGGTATTGGGATTGCAGAAACGGATCAAGAAAAAATTCACCCACGCCGAAAGCGACGATGCCCAAATTGTCCTCTTCGGTAAAAAAGGGCATGCAGAAGTGAACGGTTTGCTCGGGCAGACAGATGAGTCTGCTATTGTAATAGAAAACAAAGAAGAAATAGAAAAGCTGGACTTTACCAGAGATATCAGTCTCTTTTCCCAAACCACCAAGTCCCTTGAAGGTTTCCGCGAAGTGGGAGAACTCATCAAATCCCGTATGCAGAACGGGGCCAAATTTGAATTCTACGACACCATCTGCAGGCAGGTATCGAACCGGGTTCCCAATATACAGGAGTTTGCAGAAAATCATGATCTCATCTTTTTCATTGCCGGCGAGAAAAGTTCCAATGGTAAAGTGCTCTTTGCCGAGTGTAAAAAAAAGAATCCCAATTCATATCTCATTCACCATCCGGACGAGATCGATCCGGCGCTTCTGAAAAAGGACATCAGTATCGGCATTTGTGGTGCCACCTCTACACCTATGTGGCAAATGGAGGCCGTAGCCGAAAATATCGCAAAACTACAACCTCAGATGCAGGTTGAAAAAGCAGCTTTTTAAGCTGCTTTTTTTTGTTGCATCGTTAAAAAAATCTATCTTTGCGCTTTGTTACTTTAAAGGGGATCTGAATGAATAACCGGCAAAGTTTCAAAGGTAAACATTTCAATTATGGACTCTAACATAAAAAGCGTGGGTGTCCTCACTTCAGGGGGAGATGCGCCCGGTATGAATGCCGCCATTCGCGCCGTAACGCGTGCCGGCATCTTCAATGGCATGAAGGTGTACGGAATTTACAGAGGGTACAGGGGCTTGATCTCGGACGAGATCATTGAATTCAAGACCAACAGTGTAAGTAATATTATTCAACAGGGAGGAACCATGCTGAAAACAGCCCGCTCATCGGAGTTCCTGACCGAAGAGGGACGCAGGCTCGCTTACGAGAACATGCGGAAGCATGATATCGAGGCGTTGGTTGTGATCGGCGGCGACGGCTCTCTCACGGGTGCCGGTATTTTCGCCAATGAATATAACATTCCCATTGTAGGGCTTCCCGGAACTATAGACAATGACCTGAGCGGTACCGACACGACTATCGGGTATGATACGGCGCTGAACACCATTATGCAATCAATGGACAAAATACGTGATACGGCCACTTCACACGAGCGTCTGTTCTTTATAGAGGTGATGGGGCGTAATTGCGGTTACCTGGCGCTTAACAGTGCCGTTGCTTCGGGAGCGGAAGCAGCTATCATCCCCGAGATAAGCATAGAGAAGGACCAGTTGGGAGAACTTATTGAGCAGGGGTTTCGCAAATCAAAAAACAGCAGTATGGTGCTTGTCACCGAAAGCGAAGTTACCGGCGGAGCCATAAAATTAGCAGAACGGGTAAAAACGGAGTATCCCCAATACGATGTACGTGTCTCCATACTCGGACACCTGCAGCGCGGCGGTTCACCCACGGCGCAGGACCGTATCCTTGCAAGCCGTATGGGTATTGCAGCCATACAGGCATTAATGGAAAATCAACGGAACGTGGTGATGGGTATCCGGGAGAACGAGATAGTGTATGTTCCCTTTAAAAGGGCTATAAAAAAAGACAGGGAGATCAGCGAAGAAATGCTGAATGTATTACGTATCTCCTCTATCTGATGATCACTATCCCGTCCTTTCCTGAAAAGTTCCATACGCCATAGAGTAAATTAATCATATGAAACCGACATGTTTAAAATAATCTTTAAACACCCGAAGGAAATGATTATTTTAAATATCAAAAGTTCCATACCCCGAAATGAAAGAAATAAAATAATCGCATGAAATATTCGTTTTTTATTCTTTTTTAGGACTGAAAGGCGTACTTTTGCAGTCAGACTGAAATATCACAAGAAGATAAATATATGGAAATTACACACATTGAGCACATCGGGATAGCTGTAAAGAGCATCGAAGAACAATTACCCTATTATGAGGGAATTCTGGGGCTGAAATGCTATAATATCGAGACAGTGGAAGATCAAAAAGTAAAAACGGCATTTTTTATGGTGGGACAGACCAAGATCGAACTTTTGGAGCCGACCGATGAAGAGAGTACCATCGCCAAATTCATTGAGAAAAGAGGTGAGGGAATACATCATATCGCCTATGCAACCAAAAATGTAAACGGAGCTTTGAAGGAACTGGAAGACAAAGGCGTACGATTGATAGACCGGGAGGCGCGCGGGGGCGCCGAAGGATTGCGCATCGCTTTCCTGCATCCCAAATCTACCGGCAGTGTCCTCACCGAACTTTGCGAACATCCCGAATAGGCCGGCGAGAACCTTTCAGCGGTTCAATTATTTAGGAAAATTTTCACATCAAACAATATAGTTAAGCAATACGGTTCAATTACATTAGTCATTTGAATTTTGTTCTACTATTTCAACGCTCGGTAAAGCAAATAAATTTGCTCTGCTCTCACTTAACGAAATAGTTGCTCGCTATGGCAAAAAGTTCAACTGACGACAAACCGAGTCCAAAAACAAACTTGTTTGAGTTTTGGTAAGGTACAAAGAAAAAAGACCGTTGCGAAAACCTATTTCGTTTTAAATCAACATTTTTATATGAGCAACCAACTCGAAAAAGTAAAAGAGCTTATCCAACTGCGTGAGAAAGCTCGTTTAGGGGGTGGCGAAAAGAGAATCGAGTCGCAACACCTCAAAGGGAAATATACGGCACGCGAAAGACTCGCCATGCTTTTGGACGAAGGAAGTTTTGAAGAATTCGACATGTTCGTGGAACATCGTTGCCACAACTTCGGAATGGAAAAAACCACATTCCTGGGAGATGGAGTGGTAACAGGTTTCGGAACCATTGACGGACGGCTTGTCTATGTCTTCGCACAGGATTTCACCGTTTCCGGCGGTTCCTTGTCCGAAATGCATGCACAGAAGATCTGTAAGGTGATGGATCAGGCATTAAAAATGGGAGCCCCTGTTATTGGGATTAACGACTCCGGTGGCGCCCGTATCCAGGAGGGTATCAACGCATTGGGAGGTTATGCCGAAATATTTCAGCGCAACATCCTGGCATCGGGTGTGATCCCCCAGATATCGGGTATTTTCGGCCCCTGTGCCGGAGGAGCGGTTTACTCCCCTGCCCTCACCGACTTCATCATCATGACCCAGGGAACTTCCTATATGTTCCTCACCGGCCCCAAAGTGGTAAAGACAGTAACAGGTGAAGACGTTACCCAGGAGCAATTGGGAGGCGCTTCAGTACATTCTTCCAAATCGGGTGTTTCCCAATTCCAGGTACAGACCGAAGAAGACGGAATGAAACTGATTCGCCAACTGTTCAGCTATATTCCGCAGAACAACCTGGAAGAAGCACCTCTGCAGCCCAATGATGACCCGATCGACAGGCTGGATGACGGACTCAATGATATCATCCCCGACAGCCCCAACAAACCATACGATATGTATGAAGTGATTGGAGCCATCATTGACAAGGGAGAGTTTCTGGAAGTCCATGCCGATTACGCGAAAAATATAATTGTGGGCTTTGCCCGTTTCAATGGAGTCTCGGTCGGTATTGTCGCTAACCAGCCTAAATACCTTGCCGGTGTGCTCGATATCAATGCTTCACGCAAAGCGGCACGTTTTGTCCGTTTCTGCGATGCTTTCAATATACCGATCGTCTCGCTGGTGGATGTTCCCGGATTCCTTCCCGGCACAGGACAGGAATACGGCGGGGTAATCACCCACGGTGCTAAACTACTCTACGCTTACGGTGAAGCTACCGTACCGAAGATAACCGTCACATTACGCAAATCATACGGAGGAGCGCATATCGTGATGAGTTGCAAACAACTCCGGGGAGATATCAACTACGCATGGCCCACGGCAGAGATTGCCGTTATGGGAGCCGACGGAGCGGTTGAGGTGCTTTACAGTAAGGAGATCGCCGCCGAAAAAGATCCGGAAAAAATGGCCGCTGTGAAGGAAGAGAAGAAAAAAGAGTACAACGACCTTTTCACCAACCCCTATGTAGCCGCACGCTACGGGTATATCGACGACGTGATTGAGCCGCGGAACACCCGTTTCCGTGTAATTCGTGCATTGCAGCAACTGCAGACCAAAAAATTGCAGAACCCTCCCAAGAAGCACGACAATCTACCTCTTTAAAAGCAGTTGAATATGAGAAATTATACAATAGCATTATTTCTTTTCACCGCAGTACTGTTGTCCACCGGATGTAGTTCCAAACAAAGGAATCCGGCCTGGGTTATCAACGAGGTCATGGTTGTCAACCAAGGCAGCTATATGGATGATTTCGGACAACGGAACGGCTGGATCGAGATATACAACAATACGGCAAAGACCCAGGATCTGGGAGGGCGATACCTCACCAACGATCGTAATAATCCGAAAAAATACCCGATCCCCCGGGGGGATGTCCTCACTAAGATACCTCCCCATCAGCATGCTCTTTTCTGGGCGGATGACGAACCTTTCAACGGAACGTTTCATGTGAGCTTCAAACTCGACCCCACGAAAGAGAACTATATCGCACTGTATGATAACGACGGGAAAACATTGCTGGACGAGATCGTGGTCCCGGCCGGAATGCTGACTGATCAGACCTACGGCTATCCGCAGGATGGTATAAAATATGATGAAGAAGGCAGAAGCCTTGCTACCCACCTTGAGAGGGTAACTCCCAGCAGCAATAACGCCATTCTGGAAGAAAACCCCAAAGTGGTAAGCCTTCAGGAAACCGACGTGTGGGGTGGAATGCTTACCATCACCTCCATGCTGGTGGTATTTTTCGCACTGATTGCTTTGTATCTCTTTTTTAAATTATCCGGGAATATTGCCGGAAGGATGTCGGAAAGAAAAGTGGCCAAAAGCGGTACGCTTTCGGCCGTGAGAAGCCATACCCATTTATCCGGTGAAGTGCTGGCCGCGATCTCCGCTGCCATTCACGAGATGAGGGAGGATCAGCACGATATAGAATCTACTATTCTCACTATTCAGCATGTAAAGAGAAACTACTCTCCATGGAATGCCAAGCGACAGTCGTTAAGAGAATTACCTAAATAGATTCAAGATTTAAGATTCAAGATTTAAGACCAATAAATAAATTAATTGATCAGGTGAAAATCCAAAACTTTTCATTTTTAGTTTTTCACTTTTCACTAATTTTAATCATATGAAAGAGTTCAATTATAAAATCAACGGGGCCCCCTACAGGGTAGTGGTTACCAAATCGGACAGCGAACTTGTGGAACTGGAAGTGAACGGTACGCCCTATACGGTTGAAATGACACCGAAAACAAAAAAACCGAAGGCCGTAGTACAACGCCAAAGCGTCATACCCCAGGGACCTACGCCCCAGGGTACAACCACACCTCTCGTGACAAGGCCATCCGAGCCTACCGGTAAGAACACCATTCAATCCCCCCTTCCAGGTATTATATTAGATATTCGCTGCAAGGTAGGTGATATGGTAAAGAAAGGGCAAACCCTTATGATCCTTGAAGCAATGAAGATGGAAAACAACATCCTTGCCAACGGAAACGGGAAAGTAACGGAAATTCTTGTCCAGAAAGGGGATTCGGTTCTCGAAGGAGCCGATCTTGTAGTTATTGAATAAAACCCGGGATTGAATATGAATACATTATTATCATTAACAGACAATCTACGAACGTTCTGGGGCTACACCGGATTTGCCAATGCCGAAACGGGACATATTGTGATGATCCTCGTGGGGTTATTCTTTATTTATCTTGCCGTAAAGAAGGAATATGAACCCCTCCTGTTGATCCCCATCGGCTTTGGTATCCTCATCGGAAATATTCCTTTCAATGAGGCGGCCAACCTGCAAGTCGGGATTTATGAAGAGGGATCCGTTTTCAATATCCTGTATCAGGGTGTGGTACAAGGTTGGTATCCACCGTTGATCTTCCTCGGTATCGGAGCCATGACCGACTTCTCATCTTTGATAGCCAATCCCAAGCTGATCCTGATCGGGGCAGCTGCCCAATTCGGGATTTTCGGAGCCTATATAATCGCTTTGCAATTGGGATTTGCTCCCAACGAAGCAGGAGCAATCGGTATTATTGGAGGTGCGGACGGTCCGACCGCCATCTTTACCACATCGAAACTCGCCCCGCACCTGTTGGGGGCGGTAGCCATCTCGGCCTACTCCTATATGGCACTGGTACCTGTGATACAGCCTCCATTTATGCGGATGCTGACGACAAAAAAAGAGCGGGTCATCAAGATGAAGACACCACGGGTGGTTTCACAGACAGAAAAAGTGCTGTTCCCCATCATGGGGCTATTGCTGACAGCTTTTCTGGTACCCTCCGGACTTCCCCTGCTGGGGATGCTCTTCTTCGGCAACCTATTGAAAGAATCAGGGGTAACCCGCCGTCTTGCCGAAACGGCGCGCGGACCGCTGATCGATACCATCACTATTCTGCTGGGGCTCACTGTAGGTGCTTCCACACAGGCGACTACTTTCCTGCGGATAGAATCACTGAAAGTATTCGCTATTGGGGCGCTTTCATTTATTATTGCCACTTGCGCAGGAATCCTCTTCGTGAAGATGTTCAATCTTATATTACCGAAAGAGAAGAAGATCAATCCGCTGATCGGAAACGCCGGTGTTTCTGCCGTACCTGATTCGGCCCGAATTTCGCAAGTAATCGGACTGGAATATGAACCCAGCAACTATTTGCTGATGCATGCCATGGGGCCCAATGTGGCTGGCGTGATCGGCTCTGCAGTGGCTGCCGGTATCCTATTAGGATTCTTGTATTAAAAACGGATCATTCGTTTAATTGAAGAGGCGAGGCAGGAGCCTCGTTTCTTCGTAAAAACGGTGTGGTGCACATACGAACAGATTATTATCAAAGAATATAATTGATACTTTTATGGGCTTAGAACAACTGTTGCCGGCAATAGCCGGT
>NZ_CALNAT010000031.1 GCF_937873925.1 uncultured Proteiniphilum sp.
GCTTACGTGCTGGACAAATACCTCAATTGCTACTGTTCCGGACAATTCGGGATGGGAAGGCGTTCAGACACGGGAGTAAGTCAGAAGACCTGCCAGAATCAAGATATGTTTTATGGCTTTCGGGGAATAAAGCTTGAAGACGGCGCCATTGATCATCATCAGGATTATCTAATTTATTTTTCTACGTCATTTTTCAAAACCGTTATTGTATTCTTCCGAAGCGAATGTGATCCTTCTGTGCAATATCCGGGGAAAGAAACCATACAGCAGAGCATCCCATAAAGATAAGGGATATTGTATGTTTGAAAGATGACAATCTGTTTGTAAGCGAATTATAATAAACTTACTATAATATATTATGTCTAAAAATAAGATGGCTTTTCGTTTTGGTGTCGTTACGATATTGATTTTATTGGCCGCTTTGAGCCGGCTAATCCCCCACCCTGCCAACTTTGCACCCATAGGCGGGATGGCGCTTTTCGGCGCAGCCTACTCCAGTCGCCGCGTGTGGGCGTTTGCTATCCCCGTCGTCTCGATGTGGATCAGCGACCTGATATTGAACAATGTGGTGTACGGCGCATACTTTGACCGCTTTGCCTGGTTCTACGATGGTGCCTGGTTCACCTACAGCGCGTTTATCCTGATCGCACTGATGGGAATATTCACCCTACGGAAAATAAAGGTGCCGAACCTGGTCTTCTCTGCCCTGGGAGCATCCGTCATCTTCTTTCTGGTATCGAACTTTGGCGTCTGGTTCTCTGGCACCATGTATCCGAAGGATTTCAGCGGGTTAATGGCTTGTTACACAGCAGGAATACCGTTTTTCAAGAATACGGTAATGGGCGACCTGTTTTATACGGCTCTCCTTTTCGGTGCATTCGAACTGAGCGCCCTCCGATTTCCGGTACTGAAGTTAAAGCCAGCGGATAATATCGAATGATAACCGTTTTCAGACACCCTAAAGATCCTTTTTGTAAAGGCGCACGAACGGAGGTGAATAAAAACAGAAATAAAAAATGAAAAAAGTATTGCTGCACTGCTGTTGCGCCCCTTGTTCAGCAGCCATTATCAAGTGGCTGCTTATGCATGACATCCGTCCGACGTTGTTTTATTCAATACTGATGTCTTCCTAAAAGAAGACAGTCGCTGTAACCATCGTATCGCCCATGATTCCCGAATGGGACCTGAATGACACAAAGACAATCGCATCGCAAACAGGAGTTGAACATATCCTGCTGGAAGAGGAAACGATTGATGCTGATATAAAAATGAACCCGGTAAACCGGTGCTACTTTTTTAAAAAGGTGGAATTTCGGGGCAATTGTAAATATTGCAAAAGAACGGGGTTTTCATGTCTTAAATATAGACAATGGTTACACGATGCAGCTTGTCAGGCAAGCAAAATTAATAAGATATGATAACCAGCCACCCTAGAGCACCTGCTGTATTTGGCCTGAATACCTGAAAGAAATAATACAAGACTTTCGCAAATCGGAGAAGAAAGAGTAATAAATTCATGGAATAATCAACAAAAACGGACAACTTTTTATCCGCTGACCATGTTCCTTCGTGTGATATCGGCGCAGATGTTGATCCTGCTATTCCTGTAATGTACTCCAAAATAAATATCTGACAATATTGCTGTTTTGTTTTCAATTGGAATTGTGTCCATTGAGAACAAATATTACAAAAGTTTGTTTGAATTATACTGCTTTAGAAAGATTGAAATAGGTTTATAAGGTGAAAATCCGTTTTTTATAATGATGATACAGAAAATTTTAATAGCAAACCGGGGCGAAATTGCCGTACGTGTGATGCGTACATGTAAAGAAATGGGCATCCGCACCGTTGCCGTCTATTCCGAGGCCGATCGTACGTCAAGACACGTCTCTTATGCCGATGAAGCGGTATGTATAGGTTTGGCCTCTTCGCAGGAAAGTTATCTGAATGCAGATAAAATCATCAATGCCGCAAAACAGTTCAAAGCCGACGCCATTCATCCGGGTTACGGATTTCTGAGTGAAAATGCCGATTTTGCACGCCGTTGTAAAGAAGAGGGTATCATTTTTATTGGCCCGTCGGCAGAAAGCATCGAAGCCATGGGCGATAAGATATCGGCCCGGCGCCAGATGATAAAAGCCAAAGTACCGGTTGTTCCCGGCACATCGGAAGATCTGAAATCGAGGGACTTGTTCCGTGTCTGCCGTAAAATAGGACTTCCTGTTATTATTAAAGCATCTGCAGGCGGCGGTGGGAAAGGTATGCGGCTGGTCTATGAGGAAAAACAATTGTACGAAGCCTACGAAGCTGCAAAATCGGAAGCAAGGGCTTCGTTCGGGAACGACTCGGTGTATATTGAAAAATATATCGAATCGCCTCATCATATCGAGATACAGTTTCTGGGTGATACCCATGGGAATGTGATACACCTGTTCGACCGGGAATGCTCGGTGCAGCGCCGTCACCAGAAGATCGTGGAGGAAAGCCCTTCCCCCTTTATCGATGAGAAAACCCGCCAGGCAATGGGCGCTATCGCCATTAAGGCCGCCAAATCCATCCGCTACGTAGGGGCCGGTACAATAGAATTCCTGGTGGACGGCGATATGAATTTCTATTTCCTGGAGATGAACACCCGCCTTCAGGTGGAGCATCCCGTTACCGAAGAGGTACTGGGCGTAGACCTGGTAAAAGAACAGATACATATAGCCAACGGTAAAAGGCTGCGTTTACACCAGAAGCACTTACACCAGCGTGGTCATGCTATTGAATGCCGCATATGCGCCGAAGACCCCGAGAACAACTTCGCACCGTCACCGGGCATCATCCGGCATATCCAAACGCCTGAAGGTATTGGCGTGCGGGTGGACAGCTTTATTTACGACGGATATGAAATACCGGTATACTACGACTCGATGCTCGGCAAACTGATCGTATGGGCGACCAGCCGTATTTATGCTTTGGAACGGATGCGCCGGGTGCTGTACGAATACAAGATCACCGGAGTTAAAACCAATGTCGATTACCTCCGCCGTATTATGGATACCCGCGATTTTGTAAAAGGGAACTATACCACGCACTTTATCGAGGATAACAGCAAGAAGTTGCAGGAAAGCGCTGCAAATGACAATGAGATTGAAGATATGGCTATCATTGCTGCCTATATAGATCATATAGTGAACAGCAACGATGTACCCTCATCATCGCCTGCCGATAACCTTCCAATAAGCCGGTGGCGTGCTTTTGGCAAACAAAAAGGAGTTTTGAGGATATAAAAGGAGATAATCGTAATGAAAGCTAAAATAGACAACAGGACATGTGAAGTGGAGTTGATCTCCAAAGATGGAAACAGGGTTGAAATCTCGGTGAACGGGAAAATGTATGATATCGACGTGGTAATGTCGGAGAGCGGATTTTGTTCCATTCTTCATGAGGGACGTTCCTACAACGCTGAATCGGTACGCCATTCGGAAGGGAAATATACCATCACCACCAATTTCCGTTATTTTGATATCGAACTCTCGAACCCGCAGAAAAAATATCTGAGAGGCCGCCAATCCGCAACGGAAGAAGCGCAGGAAACCATTACTTCCCCTATGCCGGGCAAGATCATAAAAGTAATGGTTACCGAAGGTATGGAAGTAAAGCAGGGTGATCCGCTTATCGTGGTAGAAGCCATGAAGATGCAGAGCACTTATACGGCGGCCCAGAATGCCATTGTGGACAAGATCCACGTAGAAGAAGGTGATTCTGTAACCCGTGACCAGTTACTCATATCCTTTAAAACCAACTAAAAACAGCAACAATGACACTACAGGAAATATATCAGGCCTTTGAAGAAAAAAATAAAGCGGCCGAATCGGCCGGCGGGGAAAAAGCAATCGAAAAGCAAAAACAAGCCGGCAAACAGACAGCCCGCGAGCGGATCGATATGTTACTGGATGACAACACGTTTGTCGAAATTGATAAATTCGTTCTTCACGAATGTAACGATTATGGTATGCAGAACAAACGTATTGCCGGCGATGGTGTTGTGGCCGGTTACGGAAAGATAGATGGACGCCTGGCATATGTGTATGCTTACGACTTCACGGTATACGGTGGTTCACTGAGCCGCACGAATGCCAATAAGATCGTAAAGGTACAAAAACTGGCGTTAAAAAACGGTGCCCCGATCATTGCCCTGAACGATTCGGGCGGTGCGCGCATCCAGGAAGGAGTGATGGCGCTCAGTGGCTATTCCGATATATTTTATCAGAACATCAAAGCTTCGGGCGTTGTACCTCAGATTTCTGCTATCCTCGGCCCTTGCGCCGGCGGGGCCTGCTATTCCCCGGCACTAACCGACTTCATCTTCATGGTGAAAGAGAAAAGCTATATGTTCGTCACGGGACCCGATGTAGTAAAGACGGTCACACACGAAGAGCTATCCAAAGAAGAATTGGGCGGCGCAAATACCCACGCCTCTAAAAGCGGTGTGGCCCATTTTGTAGGCGAAGACGAAGAAGAGACGCTTATGATGATCCGTGAATTGCTGAGTTTCCTTCCTTCCAACAATATGGAAGATCCTCCGGTAGTTCCCACGCATGATAATATCCATCGTGAATCGCCTGAACTGCAGACGCTGATCCCTGATGATCCCAATATTCCCTATGATATGAAGAAGCTCATTGAAGAAGTGGTGGACGAGCATTATTTCTTCGAGATCATGGCGCAGTTCGCGCAAAACATCGTGGTGGGCTTTGCACGGATGGGAGGCCGGTCGGTCGGTATCGTAGCCAATCAACCCGCGTACCTGGCCGGCGTGCTGGATATCGACGCATCGGACAAAGCGGCGCGGTTTATCCGCTTCTGCGACTGTTTCGATATTCCTATCCTTACTTTCGAGGACGTACCGGGTTTCCTTCCCGGACGCGACCAGGAGCACAACGGCATTATCCGTCACGGAGCCAAGATCGTCTTCGCCTATGTGGAAGCGACCGTTCCTAAAATAACACTGATCATCCGCAAAGCGTATGGAGGTGCATACATTGTCATGTCGTCCAAAGAATCGGGAGCTGATGTGAATCTGGCCTATCCGAATGCCGAGATCGCGGTGATGGGAGCAGCCGGTGCGGTAAATGTCCTTTACCGTTCGTCCGATGAAGAGGAACGCCAAAATGCATTGAAAGAATATACCGAATTGTTTTCAAATCCTTACCGCGCCGCGGAAAAAGGATATATCGACGAAATTATCCTGCCGAAAGATACCCGGTACAAGTTAATCCAGGCGCTGGAAATGACGGCCAATAAAACGGAAACCAACCCACCCAAAAAGCACGGGAATATTCCATTGTAAAATATCTGTCATACTCTTCCGGGTCTCGGACTCCCTTCCTGAGCTCGAACTGCGATCCCCGGGATTGAAAAAGGTCAATCCCGGGGATCCCGCCTACCCCAGTATTTCGTACCGACCATAAAAAGCTAAAAACCAATACGAACAAATTATTTAACAATATTCCCGTTCTATTTTTAAAAATTTATTGAATAAATTCCAAAAGAATACCATACCTTTGTAAAAAATTTTGGTGTTCCGATCCGAGGTCTCGCGATCGGAATGAAAAGGGAATCAGGTGCAAATCCTGAACAGACCCGCTGCTGTAAGCTCCGCTTACGTGCTGAACAAAAACCTCAATTGCCACTGTTCCGGGAAATCGGAATGGGAAGGCGTTCAGACACGGGAGTAAGTCAGAAGACCTGCCAGAATGTATATAGTTTTAAGCTTTCGGAGATTGGGGCTTACTACATCAGGAGGAATCATTCCTTATATATCCGTTCTTGTTCATTTTTATATTCCGGAAGGATATTCCCTCTTCATGTGTGCATTTCTCGTGCAAAGCTGTTTATTAGCGAATAATAACCGGCGAAATGAAATTTTTTATCATTGTCAGAACCGGCTTTTTTGCCGTAGTTCTCTTTGTGGTCTGTTCCGTTGCTGCGCAGGATACCGACACTATCATCACCTATTCGCTGGACGAATTCGTGGTGTCGGCGCGAAGAATTCAAATGGATGTGATCCCGGTGCAAACACTGTCGGGCCAACTTCTGGATAACCTGAGCGCCCATTCCGTAGCCGATGCCCTGCGGTATTTCTCCGGTGTACAACTCAAGGACTACGGAGGGATAGGAGGACTCAAGACGGTGAATGTGAGAAGCATGGGGAGCCAACACGTAGGGGTATTTTATGACGGCATTGAGATCGATAACCCGCAGAATGGCGTGGTGGATCTGGGTAGATATTCTCTCGACAATATAGAAGCCGTGTCGCTTTATAACGGCCAGAAAAGCGCCATATTCCAACCGGCCAAAGATTATGCTTCGGCCAGTTCCATCTATATGGATGCGAAAATCCCGGCATTCGGGGACGGAAAAAATCATAATGTCAAATTTACGTTCAAAACAGGATCTTTTGATCTGATCAACCCGTCGGTATATTGGGAACAAAGGCTTTCAGACAAACTGTCTTCTTCCGTTAACCTGGATTATACCAACTCTTCGGGGAAATATAAGTTCCGTTATAAAGTGGATAATAAGCTGGACGACCGGGGCGGATATGATACAACCGCTGTTCGTCAAAACGGGGATATCCGATTGTTCAGGTTGGAACAGGCGTTGTTCGGTAAAATAAAGGACGGGGAATGGAAAACACGCCTCTATTTTTATGCTTCGGAGCGAGGCTATCCCGGCGCTGTCGTCAAAGAAGAACCGGGACGATTCAAACATGAGGACCGCCAGGAAGACCGCAATATCTTCCTGCAAACATCTATAAAAAAACGGTTTACCGACTCCTACTCGACCCAATTATCCGGAAAATACGCCTACGATTATCTCTATTACGAATCCGATACCCTGATACAGAAGCTGCGTAACACATATATGCTGCACGATTTTTATATTTCGTCGGCCAATCTGTTCGAAATCCTCCCCTTCTGGACAGCCAATATTTCTGTAGATTTTCAATGGAATAAAATGAATTCCGATATAAAGGAATTTATCTATCCGCAACGCTGGTCGGGCTGGGCTGCGGCCGCCACGTCGTTTGACCTGCACAGGCTGAAAATACAGGCAAGCCTTTTGACTACCTTAATTCACGAAACGACCCGGGAGGATAAAAAGGATATCCAGCGCGACTGGAGAAAACTCACCCCTACTGTGATGGCTTCCTGGCAACCGCTTCAGGATGAACAGCTTTTTCTGAGGGCTTTTTATAAGGACATATTCCGCATGCCGACATTCGCCGAGATGCATCTGGCGTATATGGGAAGCCTCTCTTCCTACCTGAAGCCGGAATTCACCAAACAGCACAATATAGGTGTCTTATATTCAAAAAATGTCACTCCTTCATTGTATATGCAGGGGCAGGTGGATACCTACTATAATGAAGTGACCGATAAGCTTCTGGCAGTCCCCGGCGGAATCAATTTCCGGTGGACAATGATGAATGTGGGGTTTGTAAAGATAAAAGGGGTAGATATGTCGCTCTCGGCCACACACAAATTTGATAAAGATCTGACCGTCGACGCGCAACTTACCTATACCTGGCAGAGAGCGCAGGATTATACGCCGATAACCGTGGAAAGCGATACCATCACCTATAAGGGACAGATCGCCTATATCCCACGGCATAGCGGATCGGTAATCCTAAGCACTGTTTACCAGTCCTGGAACCTGTCGTATAGTTTTATCTATACCGGCGAGCGGTTTACCGCAAGCGCCAATATCCCGCGGAATCGACTGCAATCCTGGTACACCAGCGATCTGGCATTGGGCAGGTCGTTCCGGTGGGATAAAACAGCAATGAAAGCGACAGTGGAAGTGAACAACCTGTTTAATCAGGCCTACGATGTAGTGCTGAATTATCCGATGCCAGGTACCAATTTTAAATTTATATTCAATATTACAATATGATACAAAAATTATTCAAATTCTTATCGGTGTTCCTGATTATCGGAACAATTGCCTTTGTTTCCTGCCGCGGGGAAGACGAAGAGCTTGCCCCTCCCGTTATAACGCCTCTTGAACCGGTTGTACCGGAGAATGATTCGACGGTTACGGAAGGAGATCCGGCCATAAGCGGGGATGACAGAATCAAAGGGTTCTTTTTGTTGAATGAAGCCAACATGGGTTCCAACAAAGCTTCGATAGATTATTTCGATCAAAAAACCGGCAAATATTGTCAGGACATCTATCCTTATCTTAATCCGAATATTGCCCATGAACTGGGAGACGTCGGAAATGACATTCAAATTTACGGAAGCAAGTTATATGCGGTCATCAATGTTTCCGGATATGTAGAGGTTATGGATGTAAATACAGCGAGACATGTTAATTCATTGACCATCCCGAACTGTCGTTACGTTGTGTTTGACAAAGGGTATGCTTATGTGAGTTCATACAACGGCCCGGTAAAGATCGAACCCGATGCACCGCTGGGTTGTGTTGTGAAAATCGATACCACTGATATGCGGGAGGTCGGAAGAGTGACAGTAGGATATCAACCTGAAGAAATGGTGATTCGCGATAACAAGTTGTATGTGGCCAATTCGGGCGGTTATCGTGTTCCGAATTACGACAATACGGTATCAGTAATTGATTTGAACAGGTTTGAGGAAATAAGGAAGATAACCGTCGGCATCAATCTTCACCGTCTCGAACTGGACAGCGACGGCAATATCTATGCAAGTTCGCGCGGGGATTACAAGTATATTTCTTCCAATACTTATATTATCGGAAGGAACGATATGGTCAGCAAGGTGATGAACCTGCCCTGTTCCGAAATGACGGCAATGGGCGATTCCATTTATATGTACAGTGTGGAATGGAGTCATATTACACAAAAGAATACCATTACTTACGCTATCGTCAATACTAAAACACAAACCGTGGTATCCCGCAACTTTATCACCGACGGGACGGACAAACAGATTGTCATACCTTACGGCATTGCCGTTCATCCGGAAAGCCGGAATATTTACGTAACCGACGCGAGAGATTACATCAGTCCCGGTGTATTATATTGTTTCGACCGGCATGGTAAACGCAAATGGTCTGTAGTGACGGGAGATATTCCCGCGCATATCGTTTTTACCAAAAACAGATTAACAAGCCTGATATTAGACTAACCCAATAAATATTTATAATTCAATGAAAAGTAGATTTTTATTATTTTCATTTTTGCTGTTTTTCAGCTGTTTATCATTTTTCTCCTGTTCAGACGATCCTGCCTCCGAATTAGGAAATCCGGAAATCTCATTCTCTGCCGAAACAGGGGAATATAAGGTTAAAATAGGAAAAGAAATCACTATTGAGCCGACTATTACGAACGCTGTCAATCCTATTTATTCATGGAAACTGGATGGTAAGATTATTTCCACGGAAGAGACCCTTGTATTCAAAGGTCAATATCTGAACGAGTATTTTGTAACTTTCCGGGTTGATTCGGAAAACGGGACGACAGAAAAGCAAGTGAAAATCTCCGTTGTGGACAGGCTTGTGCCTGAAATCGACCTGGCCAATACAGTGCTTTCCTTCATCGGGCAGAGCAAAGAAATTGCACCGGCCGTTTCCAACACGGATGAAACAACCACGTATGAGTGGCGACTCGAAGGAGAACTGGTGAGCCGGGAACCGGCCTATACATTCGAAGAGGAAGCAAAAGGTTCATATTCCGTTTCGCTGAAAGTGACCAATGAAGATGGTTTCACAGTAGCCAATTCCATAATCACAGTAGTGTCCGAACTTTCTCCCTTCCTCTTTTTCGATATAGGACGTTATTATGTGCCTTCCGACAATACCGTAAAAAGAATGAGTGTTCCTTTCGGGAAAAGTATGGCGTTGGCCCCTGTTTTCATGATGTTTACCGATGCCGCCACATTCAGGTGGGAAGTGGACGGCACGGCGCAAAGCGAGACGGGCAGCGTATTCAACTTTTCCCCCGGTGCACAGAAAGAATACCTGATTACCGTAACGGCAACGGAAGGCGGTAAAACGGCATCGACACAAATAAAAGTGAAATGCGTTGCTCCCGAAGGGACCTATTACCGGGAAGCAACAGCCAAAAGCAAAGCGAAATCTTCATACTGCTTCGAATTTATTCCTGCCCCCGGACAATTTGTGAATTATCAGGAAGGATCAACCGCAGAACAGGCAAGGCAAGCCATTCAAAGAAGTTTGGACAATGATTCCTATAATGGATCTTCCTATATGGTATCGCTCGGCGCATTCGGAGGATATTTTATTACCGGATTCGACCATAGCGTGAAGAATGAAGAAGGCCCGGATCTGTATATTGCGGGAAATCCGCTTGGCATATATTGGTGCGAACCCGGAGTTATCTGGGTAATGCAGGATGAGAACGGAAACGGATTGCCTGACGATACCTGGTATGAACTGGCCGGAAGCGAAACGGGAAGCCCGGATACGAAGCAACGCTATGCGCTGATGTATTACAGACCGACAGCGGATAACTCTGACATTCTGTGGATTGATAATAATGGTGGAGCCGGATCTATCGATAACAATGGTTATCATACGCAGAGATCTTATTTTCCCATGTTTATTAAAGATGAATATTACATCCTTTCCGGTACGCGGTTGAAGACAACTTTCAGGACAGAGGGTATTGAAACCAACTGGGGATTTGATTGGGGATATGTCGATAACGTAAATTTACGTGACGGATTCGATATATCGGATGCCATTGGGCAGGACGGGAAGCCGGTAAATCTGCAATACATCGACTTTGTTAAAGTGCATACGGCCCAATTAGGAAAAGGGGCCGCAGTGGGTGAAGTCTCGACAGAAGCAGGAGCGCCGCTCGATTATCGCATGTATAAATCAAATTAAGTATTTTAAACGACAAATAAAATGAAAGTCTATCAACCATTTTCACATAAAAATACAGGTACGCTCCTTTCTATACTGTCCGCCTTACTTTTGTTGTCTTGCAGCGAAGAGTTGCCTTTCAACGGGACAGACAATTCGATCATTTCCTTTTCCGTATCGAAAAACAATGTTACGTTTCAATCGGCTATTATTGGCGACAGTATTGTCATTACTGCTCCTGCAAACCTGGATCTGAACGAAGCCGCCGCAGAAGTGGCTTTGAGTGAGAACGCAAGAATATTTCCCGACCCCGGCTCTATCACCAACTGGAACGAGGATATGCTCTTTTCCGTCACGTCATATGACGGAAAACAAAAGAGATCCTACAAATATATGGTAAAACGGGAAGGAAAGGCTTACAACGGGATTGTGGCATTAAAAACACAAGCCGATGTGGACGCTTTCGCAGAAAAAGGCATTACGCTGATCGACGGAAGCCTGATTATCGGCGAAACATCCGGTAAAGACTCTATCCGGTCGCTTTTACCGCTGGCGTCGTTGGAAAAGATCTCATACAACCTCACAGTGAACAGCACCTATGCCGGAACAACTATTTTTGGACTTGAAAACCTGAAAAGCGTCGGAGGATCCATCTGTTTTGTGTCGCCTAACACCGGTTTTAAAACGGATGAGGTCTCATTTCCAAATCTGGAATCTCTCGGTAAGAATTTCACATTAAATACCTCTTCATTGGGGTTATACGATATTTCATGCCCGAAGCTTAAAACAGTAGGGGGCGATATGGATCTGAACGCTCCTATGTCAAGAGTCGATTTTTCAGCCTTACAGTCGGTAGGAGGAAAACTCTGGTTATGCCCCTCAGGGCGATTGCAGGCAGCGACCGGTGTTTTTCAACAACTCAAAACCATCGGAGGCGAACTTAGAATTTACAATGCCCACATATTGACCCGGCTCGAACTTCCCGAACTGGTCGCTTGCGGATCTATATATCTTCAATCGGTAAGGAACCTCAGTGTACTCTATCTGCCGAAACTGGAAAAAACTACGGGAAGTATATATATCAATTTGAATAACAGCCCGATCACGGATATTTCCCTTCCGAAATTGAAGGAAGCGAAAAGCATTGATCTCAGAAGCATTGTAGCAAACGAGTTCGATCTCTCTTCGCTGGAGGCGGTGGAAGAAGCTTTGATGTTGTCGTTCCCCAAAGCAGCGGATATGAACAAGTTGAAATCCCTGTCGAAAGTAGGGACCTTAACAATAAGCGGGGAAAGCGAAAATCTCACATTGCCGCCACTGTTAAAAACCGTCGACAGACTGGCTCTGACCGGAAATATAAAGGAAATAAACCTGAAAGGTCTGACGATCGGGGAACTGGAGATTTCGGGCAACATGTTTTCCGGCACGAAGATCATCGCCGACGATCTGTTCAGCGGTGGATTGTATGTGACGGGTGGCCCCAACGGAAGTCAATATTCATTTCCCGCACTGGAAGGGTTCAAAGAAATCGAATATTTAAAATGCGGCTGGATACAGGGAATGAATATCGTCATGGATGGTATTGTAAAAATAAAAGGCGATGTAACCATACCGAACAACAGTATGACATCATTGGCATTTCCTGCGTTGGAAGAAGTCGGAGGTTCATTTTCACTGGCAGTCCTGAATAGCACTACGCAGGAAACCTTCAGTTTCCCTAAACTGAAAAGGGTTGCAAAGGATATGACCATCGGGATTCAATCTTTGGCAACCCGGACACTTGTATTTTCTGCATTGGAAAATATAGGTGGAAATTTCAAACTGGGAACAGGATATTCGGCCTATGGTCAAAACCGTTCCATTAAAGATGTGTCGGCTCCGTCATTGGAAACAATAGGCGGAGAACTGATAATATCGCCGCTTTGGGATAATCCTGCCTATTCGGGATATAAGAATGGGGAGTTGACTGATATGAATGGTTTCTCCTCCTTGAAATCGGTAGCCGGCGGAATCAAAATATATCATCAGGAGGCTTTGACCTCTTATGCAGGATTACAAAAGTGTATCTCCTCTTTCACTGCTGATAAATGGATTGTATCAGGAAATGCATATAATCCGGGCTATGCTGATTTAGCGAATGGTAAATGGGAACAATAATTAAAAAATAGAAATAGAATGAAACCAATATATTCTTTTGTAAAAACAGTGTTCTTTTTCATATTGTTTATTTTTGCCGCATCCGGGTGTAATGATGAAAACAATTTCGGGGGTACGGACAATTACATTACTTCTTTTGCGCTGGAGAAAGATGGAACGCAATATGTTGCCGCAATAAAAGGCGACAGCATTATCATGACAAAACCGGCCAATATTTCCCTGGAAAAAGCGGTTCCAAAAATAACATTGAGTGAAAACGCCCTGATTTCCCCACAACCGGAAAGTATATCCAACTGGGATGAGAAGCGGTCTTTTACCGTACGTTCCTACAGCAAAACGGAAAGAACATATATCTATGCAGTAAAGGAACAAGGAATCATTAGCGAAGGAGATATCGTCCTGCTTTCTAAGGAGGAACTGGATGCTTTCGCTGATACGGGAATTACGGAAATAGCCGGAAATCTCATTATTGGAAAGGAAACGGGGGAAACGGCCGAAGATTCCATTCTCTCGTTGGTCCCGCTGGCCGGTATAAATGCTGTCGCAGGAGATATCACTATTCATCCGACCTATGCGGGTGTGGATATTGAAGGATTGGGCAATATTACAAGAGCCAATTCCCTGAATATATTAAAATCAAAAACGATCGAAAAGATCGTTTTCCCGAATCTGTCGGTATTGGGTGAAAATATGAACATTACCTGTGAAAAAGTGGAAGAGGTATCCTTTCCCCAACTGGCAGGTCTCGGCGGATCCGTTACCATATCATCGTCCCAGGTTGCAAATTCCGTCAGAATGCCCCTGCTGGAGACTGTGGGTGCAAACGTGACATTTTCGGGTATGATCCGAACATTGGAATTACCTGAATTATCGGTTGTGACACAGGTTCTTTCCTTCAACAGCCTACCGGCGCTGGAAGAACTTTATCTACCCGCTTTATCCCGTGCACAAACAATAAATATAAACAGTTTGCCTACTATGAGGGAAATATCGATAGATAAGCTGGAATCCTGTTCAGGTAACTTTACCATAAACAATATGGGAAGTCTGGAAACGATTAGTATTCCGTCTCTCTCAGATGTCGAAGGGACATTCAGTCTTCAGGGTTTAGCCAAATTGACACAGATAAACGCCGGGAAATTAAAGATCGTAAACGTCGATTTCAACCTCTCCGCCTTGCCGTCATTGACTGATCTGACAGCATTCTCATCGGTAACCACCATTGGAAGGAATGCCACTTTGTCTAATCTGGGCGTTACGGATTTCAAAGGTTTGGAGGCGCTGGAAACAATTGAAAACGGTTCTTTGCAGATAACCTATAATCTTTCCCTGACAAGTCTAGCCGGATTCAATGCTCTAAGGAGTATTGGACAGGATTTACAAATATACGGTTCTTCTTCCCTTACTGTTCTTGATGGCTTCCCCGTACTTCAATCCGTAAATAATGTAAATATAGGGCAATTGACTGCTTTGACCGATATAAGCAAAATTTTCGCGTCATTAACAGCGGTGAATACCATCAGTATAAATTATTGCGATGTGCTGAGCAATCTCCAATTTCATGAACAACTTAAAAAGACAACAATTCCCCAGCTCGCTTTAAGTTACCTGGATGCAATTACATTAGATCTGGAAGGAATGAAGATCGATGCCGTTCAACTTCAATTCATCGATGCAAAAGTAACCCTGAAGGGAAGCGACTATTTCGACGGGAATATCAGTTTAATAATGGTAAATGAATTGGATATCGACGGAATAAAAGAAGTGAAGAATTTTACGATAGGAGTTTACGGTACTTCTTCTTTGGTATTGAATATCCCTTCGATACGAAAAGTCAGGGAAAACTTTCAGTATGAAATGGGCTATGGCTCCTCTGTTCCGGTGAGTTTCCCAGATATGGAAGAAATCGGGGGAATATTTACACTTAACGGATATGCTTCACCACAGGCGATACATCCGCAATTTCCTAAACTGAAAAAAACAGGGACTTTCAATTATGGCGGAGGTCCTCTTAAAAAACTGGAATTTCCAATACTTGAAACGGTAGAAAAAGATATGGTAATTTCCACATTCTGGCAGTCGGACTGCCAGATTGAAGAGATCGATATGCCTTCTCTCAAAAAAATCGGAGGTATGCTCTCTATCCTTTCAACTTCTACCTCGCCGAATCAGTTCAATGACCAATTAACCGACCTGGATGGACTCGGTTCTTTGACGCAGGTAGGAGGTGTAAACATTATACGCCAGAAATCCCTTACGTCATTCAAAGGACTGGAAAATAGCATAGCTTCCTTGCCGGCAGACAGGTGGACTGTTTCCGATAATGCCTATAATCCTACTTATCAGGATATGCTCGACGGGAAATATGTACAGCCATAATGATTAATTACGACAAAACGATAACCTCTTTTATAAGGAATAAAAGCCGTTCAACGTGCTTTTACATTCACTCTGCTTTATTTATTATTTTGACAAAATAAAATCGTATGGGAAACCCCACAATCCAGATCCTGAAACGGGACGGTAAACGTGTCCCCTTCTCCATTAAAAAAATAGAAAATGCCGTTGCGAAAGCATTTCTCTCGGTAGGTGCATTCGCCACTGAAGATGATTTCATCGCTATCCTCTCGCGTCTTCACATCTCCGACGGGATGACCGTGGAAGAGATCCAGAACCAGGTGGAAACAGCGCTGATGGCAGAAAAATATTTTGCCGTCGCGAAATCCTATATGCTGTACCGCCAAAAGCATACCGAAACTCGTGAGATCCGCGACAACCTGAACTTCCTGATGAACTATTGCGATGCGCAAAATGCTGCTACGGGAAGCAAATTCGACTCCAATGCGAATGTGGAGAAGAAAAATATCGCTACACTCATCGGAGAGCTGCCAAAGAAAAGTTTTATCGACCTGAACCGGAAGATGATCACCGACCGACTGAAAGAGATGTACGGGAAGGAGTTGGCGGACAAATACATTGGCATGCTGAACGAGCATTTCATCTACAAAAACGATGAAACCAGTCTGGCCAACTATTGCGCCAGCATCACCATGTATCCCTGGCTGTTGAATGGTACCCTTGCCATTGGCGGCAACTCTGCACCTCCTACCAACCTGAAATCGTTTTGCGGAGGATTCATCAATATGGTATTCATGGTATCGAGCATGTTGAGCGGTGCCTGTGCCACACCTGAGTTCCTGATGTACCTGGATTATTTCATCCGCAAAGAGTATGGCGACGACTATTTTACACGCAACGAAGATGTCGTGGACCTGTCTAAGCGCCGGCGTACCCTCGACAAGGTGATCACCGACTGTTTTGAGCAGATTGTCTACTCTATCAACCAGCCTACCGGGGCGCGTAATTTCCAGGCTGTCTTCTGGAATATTTCCTACTACGACAAATACTACTTCGAAAACCTGTTCGGCGAATTTCAGTTTCCCGACGGCTCCCGTCCGGTATGGGATTCACTCAGCTGGCTGCAGAAACGTTTTATGCAGTGGTTCAACAAAGAACGCACCAAAACCGTGCTCACCTTCCCGGTGGAAACCATGGCATTGCTCTCGAAAGAGGATGATGTGATGGATACCGAATATGCCGATTTCACAGCGGAGATGTATGCCGAAGGACACTCGTTCTTCACCTATATGAGCGACAATGCCGATTCGCTGTCGAGTTGCTGCCGTCTGCGCAACGAAATTCAGGACAACGGCTTCAGTTACACATTAGGTGCCGGAGGAGTCTCCACCGGCTCAAAAAGCGTGCTTACCATCAACCTGAACCGCTGCATCCAGTTCGCGAAACGTACGGGACAATCCTACACGGCATTTCTGGAAGAGGTGGTCGATTTAACACACAAAGTACAGGTCGCCTATAACGAAAACCTGAAAATGTTCCACCGGAAAGGAATGTTGCCCCTGTTCGATGCAGGATTTATCAATATCAGCCGCCAATACCTCACCATCGGTGTAAACGGGTTGGTGGAAGCTGCCGAATCGCTCGGGATAGAGATCAATCACAATCCCCGGTATATGGCTTTTGTACAGGAAATATTGGGGATCATCGAAAGATACAACAAAAAATACCGGTCGAAAGAGCTGACGTTCAACTGCGAAATGATCCCTGCCGAAAATGTGGGTGTAAAACACGCCAAATGGGACAGGGAAGACGGCTACTCAGTGCCGCGTGATTGCTATAACAGCTATTTTTACCGGGTGGAAGACCCATCACTCAATGTGATCGATAAGTTCCGCCTGCACGGACGCAATTACATCAAGCACCTGACAGGCGGATCAGCGCTCCATCTGAATCTGGAAGAACATCTCTCGAAAGCGCAATACCGCCGGTTACTGCGTGTAGCAGCCGGCGAAGGATGCAACTATTTTACTTTCAATATTCCGAATACGGTATGCAACGATTGTGGCAAGATCGATAAACGCTATCTGAAACAGTGCCCTGTCTGTGCTTCCAAAAATTTGGATTATCTCACACGCATTATCGGCTATATGAAACGGGTAAGCAATTTCTCAGCCTCACGTCAGGTGGAAGCATCCAAACGATTTTACGGAAAGTTGGAATCTGAAAAAGAAACGGTGCCATCATTGAAGTAAACATAAACGGAGCAGGATAAAGTTAGCTTAAATAGTGAATCAAGTTGGATTGAGCGAATCCGGATAAATTCGCTGTAAATAGTTGTTCGTATGTTGAAATATGTCGATTATGATATTGTTTTTCAGGAAATCCCCGATGAAGTAACGTTGGCGGTCAACCTGTCGAATTGTCCGTACCGTTGTAAGGGATGCCACAGTCCGTACCTGCAAAAAGATATAGGGAGAGAGTTGAATGAATCTGCGCTTGCCGGACTGCTGCAATCATATGAAAGGGCGATTACCTGTATATGCTTTATGGGAGGGGATGCCGATACCGGTGGATTATACCGGTTGGCGGATTTCGTCCGGAAAAGCCAGGGAGGAAGGATCAAAACGGCGTGGTATTCGGGAAACAACAGGCTGCCGGCGAATTCGAAGGATCATTTTGATTTCGTAAAGACCGGCCCTTATATCGAAATACTCGGGGGATTGAACAAGAATACCACCAACCAGCGGCTGTACCGGATCGAGGATGACAATATGATAGATATTACTCACCGGATGTACGCTGTTGCCCAGAATAACCAACTTATATAGAGTAGAAATACTGGTATTCTTCTCTCCATTATTTGTTATTTTGACAGGAAAGGCATTCCAGGTGATTGGCGTACCTTTCTTCTTTTGTTGTGGTAAGACTTACCGCTTTCGTTTTTACTTACCGGTTACGTGCAGGAACGTTATTCGACCGATGAAGTCCCCTTTCCTACACTTGCAGATGCCCGGGAACCTTCTTTTCGCTTCAGGTAAAAGATCTCCGTCTCGTCTTTTGAGTCGCGCACGACCTCTATCAACTCAAAACCCTCTTTACTGAACATGTTCAATACCGCAATCATCCCGTTAAATGAAACAACCCTGCGGCGGTTATCGGTAATCTGGGGAATGCGTCCGCCCTGTCCGTAGTCTACCCTTACCGTGATTTTCGAACTTAATAACGGTCCTGAATCTGACCATATCCTGAGATAGTCGGCGTCTAATTCGCCGATGGGGGCTTCATTCACGTATTGCGCATTGGCTAGAGATATGCTCCCCACCAGGAACAGTACCGGCAATAAAAATTTCATTTTCATCATCATTATAAATTTAGATAGAAGAATCAAGATTTGGTGTCCGGGATGTTTAGAGTGATCAATTTCCAATTCTTTCATTCAAATTTCTCACGTCAATCCTTAAATCATCAAATCCTTAAATTAATTCATTGCCACATTAACCCATTAGGCACATTGACTCATCAGCACATTAAGTTAATCCAGTTTCAGCACGGCCAGGAAGGCTTTTTGAGGAACCTCCACATTGCCGACCTGTTTCATTCGTTTTTTTCCTTCTTTCTGCTTTTCGAGCAGCTTGCGTTTACGCGAGATATCCCCCCCGTAACATTTTGCCGTTACATCTTTCCGGACGGCTTTCACCGTTTCGCGGGCAACGATCTTCGCGCCGATGGCCGCCTGAATAGCGATATCGAACTGCTGGCGCGGGATCAGCTCTTTCAGTTTCTCACACATGCGCCTGCCGAAGCTCTGCGCATTATCGAAATGGGTAAGCGTGGAGAGCGCATCCACCTGTTCACCGTTCAGCAGAATATCCAGTTTTACCAGCTTCGAAGGCCGGTAATCATGGATATGGTAGTCGAACGAGGCATATCCCTTCGATATACTTTTCAGCTTATCATAAAAATCGATCACAATTTCACCTAACGGCAAATCGTAAATGATCTCTACCCGGTCACCCGAAACATACTCCTGTTTGATCAACACGCCCCGCTTACCGAGGCAAAGGGTCATAATGGGACCGATATAGGCGGTATTGGTGATGACCGAAGCGCGGATAAAAGGTTCCTCGATGCGTTCGATAAGCGTGATATCGGGCAGGCCTCCCGGGTTGTGCACCTCCTTCATATTTCCTTTCTTGTCGTACACTTTGTACGAAACATTGGGTACCGTAGTGATCACATCCATATCGAATTCCCGTTCTAACCGTTCCTGGACGATCTCCATGTGAAGCAAACCCAGGAAACCGCACCGGAAGCCGAAGCCCAGCGCTACGGACGATTCGGGCTGGAAAGTGAGCGACGCATCGTTGAGTTGTAGTTTTTCGAGTGACGAACGCAGGTTCTCAAAATCCTCGCTCTCGATAGGATAAACGCCGGCGAAGACCATCGGCTTCACTTCTTCGAATCCTGCAATCGCCTTGGTTGCAGGCCGTTTCACATGGGTGATGGTATCCCCTACTTTCACCTCTTTCGACGTTTTGATGCCGGAGATGATATAACCCACATCGCCGCAACCTACCTCCTCTTTCGGCACCATATTAAGGCGCAGGATACCCACCTCGTCGGCATCATACTCTTTGCCGGTATTGATGAATTTCACCAGATCTCCTTTTCGTAGGGTGCCGTTCATAATCTTATAGTAAGCAATGATACCCCGGAACGGATTGAACACCGAATCAAAGATCAGTGCCTGTAACGGAGCATCCGGATCCCCCTGCGGAGCGGGCACCCGTTCAATGATGGCGTGGAGGATCTCTTCGATGCCGATGCCGGTCTTTCCGCTGGCACGGATGATTTCTCCACGGGGGACGCCGAGCAACTGTACGATCTGATCTTCCACTTCGTCGGGCATGGCGCTCTCCAGATCGATTTTATTGAGAATAGGAATGATCTCCAGGTCATGCTCGATAGCCATATAGACGTTCGATATGGTCTGCGCCTGAATACCCTGTGCGGCATCGACTACCAGCAGGGCGCCTTCGCAGGCGGCTATGGAGCGTGACACTTCATACGAGAAGTCCACATGTCCCGGCGTATCGATCAGGTTGAATGTATATTTTTCGCCTTCATATTCATAATCCATCTGTATCGCATGGCTTTTGATCGTGATGCCTCGTTCCCTCTCCAGATCCATGTTGTCGAGTACCTGCGCCTGCAGGTCCTTTCCTTCGACGGTCTTGGTGAACTCCAGCAGACGGTCGGCCAACGTACTTTTGCCGTGGTCAATGTGTGCAATGATACAAAAATTGCGTATATTCTTCATTTAGCTTTTCTTCATCTAAATTTTTTGGGGACTTTTCCCTTCTTTTCCCCCTTTGCACCTTCCCACCTTCTAAAACTCCGCGTTATTGGGTGTTCTCGGGAAGGGGATCACGTCGCGGATATTGGCCATTCCGGTAATAAACAGTATCAACCGCTCAAAACCGAGGCCGAAACCTGAGTGGGGTGCGGTGCCGAACTTACGGGTTTCGAGATACCACCAGATCGGGCCGGTATGCATCCCCGTTTCCTCTACCCTCTTCATCAGCTTGTCGTAATCCGCTTCACGCTCCGAGCCGCCGATAATCTCTCCGATCTTCGGAAAGAGCACGTCCATGGCGCGGACGGTCTTATCATCTTCGTTCTGTTTCATGTAGAACGATTTGATCTCCCTCGGATAGTCGGTCAGGATAACCGGGCGTTTAAAATGTTTCTCCACTAAGTAACGTTCGTGCTCCGACTGCAGATCGGTACCCCAATATACGGGAAATTCGAACTTTTGCCCCGACTCTTCCAGTATCTTCACTCCTTCGGTATAGGTGAGGCGGACAAAATCGTTTTCCACCACGAAATTCAGGCGATTTGTCAGTTCTTCGTCATACATCTTGGCCAGGAATTCGATATCCTCCCTGCAATGTTCCAAAGCGTAGCGGATAAGATACTTCAGGAAATCTTCCGCCAGATCCATATTATCGTTGATATCATAAAAAGCCATTTCCGGTTCGATCATCCAGAACTCCGCCAGGTGACGGGGGGTATTGGAGTTTTCGGCGCGGAAGGTGGGGCCGAAAGTATAAATGGCACCTAACGCCATAGCACCCAACTCCCCTTCGAGTTGTCCGGAGACGGTCAGGTTTGTCTGGCGACCAAAAAAATCCTGTGAGAAATCCACCTTACCCTCTTTATCGCGTGGCGGATTATCCATATCGAGGGTTGATACCTCGAACATGGAACCGGCTCCTTCCGCATCGGACGCAGTGATAATAGGCGTATGAAAATAGTAAAACCCTTTGTCGTTAAAATATTTGTGGATGGCATACGACATATGGTGCCGCATTCTGAAGATGGCTCCGAAAGTATTGGTACGCGGCCGCAGATGGGCTATTTCACGCAGGAATTCCAATGAGTGCCCTTTCTTCTGCAATGGATAAGTAGTAGGATCGGCAGATCCGTAGACCTCGATCTCCGTCGCCCGTATCTCAACCGACTGGCCCTGTCCCTGCGACTCCACCAATTCGCCGTTCACATTGATGCAGGCTCCGGTGGTGATGGGTCGAAGTAATTCTTCATCAAAATTAGCTATATCAATAACAATCTGTATATTATTGATGGTCGATCCGTCGTTAAGGGCGACAAAACCGACGTTCTTGTTTCCTCTGCGGGTACGCACCCATCCTTTTACATTGACTTCCTCTCCGAAATTTGTAAGCCGTAATGCTTCTGAAATTCTTGTTCGTTTTAGTTGCTTCATACGATTAGTTCACTTTTCTCATTAAAGTATGGGACATCTGCGTTAAGCCGAATGGGCAGAGGACAAGCCCGCTTGCCTGAATGTTTTCAATAATTGAGTAATGCGCAAAAGGCAGATCTACCCTATAAATATCCGGTCTGTTCCTGCACGGTTTCGCACAGGAACAGGGATTATTATTGTTATTATCTGTAATGGACGATAAAACTCCCCTGGGGAGAGCCGTTCCTTAATCGAACGCCCCCATCCGGAGCATATTTACTTCTTGTTCTGTGAGGTAACGCCATTTTCCGCGTGAAAGTTTTTTCTTTGTTAATCCCGCGAAATAAACCCTGTCGAGTTTAAGCACCCTATAGCCCAGTTTCTCGAAAATACGACGGATGATACGGTTCCTGCCGGAGTGGATCTCGATACCCACCTGGGTAAGGTCTTCTTCCGTCACATAACTGATTGCATCGGCATGGATTTCCCCGTCTTCCAGTTCAATACCGTCGGCGATCATCTGCATATGCTCCATTTCCACCGGCTTATCAAGCCATACCTGATAGATTTTCCGCTTTTCGTACTTCGGATGTGTTAATTTCGATGCCAGGTCGCCATCGTTGGTCAGCAATAATACCCCCGTGGTAGCCCTGTCTAGTCGTCCTACCGGATAAATCCTTTCCGAAGCGGCGCTTTTTACCAGTTCCATCACCGTCTTGCGGTTTTCGGGATCATCGGTGGTCGTCACAAAACCTTTCGGCTTATTCAGCAGTACATACACCTTGCTTTCGAGTTGTACCGGCTGGTTGTGGAACATCACCGCATCGGCGCGGGTGATCTTGGTGCCCAGTTCCGTTACGACCTGTCCGTTTACTTTCACCACACCGGCCTGGATAAATTCATCGGCTTCGCGGCGGGAACATACTCCGGCGTTGGCCAGGTATTTGTTCAGACGGATGGGTGCATTGGGATCGGCATTCTCTTTGTACTTGACCTGCTTGAACGGCTTTTTCTTTTTCAGCTTTTTTACCGGCTTCGCAGGCTTATTAGGTCTGCCCGGCCCCCCGGGTGAAGGTTGGTTCCCCCAGCTCCGGTTGTTATAATTGCCACCGGTAACCCGCTGTGGCGACTGCGGACGCTCACCTACGCGGGGACGCCGTTTTCTTATGCCCCCTTCGCTGTTCCCACTGTAGTTCTCCTGGCGGGAATCCCTGTAATTCGGGTTGTAGGATGATCTCTCCGGGTTGTAAGACCTTTCCTGGTTATAGGATGATCTCTCCGAATAATAACCATCTTGCTGTGTTCTCCGCTCATTGCCGTAATTTCTGTTCGAGGAAGCGTGTCTCTCATTGTTCGCGCTGTGATAACTTCGCCTTGGGCGCGACTCGTCATTGTTTGTTGTCATTGTTGCATTTACTTTTTGATTACATAATGAAACCTCACGGTTTTTTCTTTTTTAAAATCGCATTTTTTCGAATTACTACCGCCCGGCTAACATGACCGGACCGGATTTCTTTCAATTATTATTTACTGTGCACTTAAATTCCTGTATAATTTTGAGGTGTGATCTCTTTCAATTCCTTTTTTATCTGTTCATTCACATCCAGATTGTCAATAAATTCCGAAATACTCTCCCGGGTGATACGCGTATTGGTTCGTGTTAAAGCTTTCAATGCTTCATAAGGTTTCGGGTATCCTTCGCGCCTCAGGATCGTCTGGATTCCTTCGGCAACCACTGCCCAATTATTTTCCAGATCCCTGTCTATTGCCTCTCTGTGTAATAACAATTTATGGAGCCCTTTTGTTGTACTTTTTAGAGCAATTAATCCGTGTGCCATGGGTACACCGATGTTCCTGATCACCGTGGAATCGGTAAGGTCGCGCTGTAACCGTGAAACGGGCAGTTTCGCCGCCAGATGTTCCAACAATGCGTTGGCAATACCCAGGTTCCCTTCGGCATTCTCAAAATCGATCGGGTTCACCTTGTGAGGCATGGCTGATGAGCCGACCTCCCCTTCCCTGATTTTCTGCTTGAAATACTCCATCGATATATATTGCCATATATCCCTTGTGAAGTCTATAAGGATGGTGTGGACGCGCTTCATGGCGTCGAATGAGGCCGCGAAAGCGTCGTAATTGGATATCTGCGTGGTGTACTCTTCCCGGAGCAGGTTCAGTTTCTCTTGCAGAAAACGGTTCCCGAACAGCTTCCAGTCGATCTGGGGATAAGCCACACGGTGTGCGTTGAAGTTACCGGTTGCCCCGCCAAATTTTGCTTTTGCCGGGATCCTTTTCAGTACATCGATCTGTCCGGTCAACCGGTATGTAAAGACCTTCATCTCTTTCCCCAGACGCGTGGGTGACGCCGGCTGTCCGTGTGTACGCGCCAGCATAGGAATATCTTTCCACTCATCGGCCAATGCATCGATTTGGGAAACCAGCTTTTCCAGTTCGGGGATATAGACTTTGTGCAGTGCATCCCGCCACATCATCGGCGTAGCCGTATTATTGATATCCTGCGAGGTCAATCCGAAGTGAATAAATTCCTTATGATCCGACAACTGAAGCGCATCGAATTTCTCTTTCAGAAAATATTCCACAGCCTTCACGTCATGGTTGGTGGTTTTTTCGATCTCTTTGATCTGCCGGGCGTCTTCTTCACTGAAATTGCGGTATAAAGCCCTTAATTGTTCGAAGATGCCCTCATCCTTCAATGGAAGGATCCCCTCTTCACAAAGGGAGACAAAGTAATCGACCTCCACCTGCACGCGATACCGGATGAGTGCGTACTCGGAAAAGAACGCATCCAGATCTGCGGTCTTATCCCTATATCGTCCGTCGACGGGTGAAATGGCTGTAAGTTGGTCTAAGTTCATTATAATTTGTATTCGTATTCCTTAACGAAAACGTTTATTGCGGATTAATATAATCGCTACCCCTGTTTTGATGGTACAAAAATAGCGATAATAATAGACCCATGAAAATTTTCATGAAAAATATTTATAAAAATTTTGCAGGAAAATAAAAACGACGTATCTTTGCATCGCTTTTCAGGAAAGCAACTATCGAAGATCTTTCAAAATATTCAAAAAAAAAATCGGGCGTTTAGCTCAGCTGGTTCAGAGCATCTGCCTTACAAGCAGAGGGTCGGCGGTTCGAATCCGTCAACGCCCACCGAGTTAAGAAGCTGTTTAACAGCAAAATAAAAGTATAAAGTGAGTTGGTACAATTCTGTATTGCTCGCTTTTTTCGTTAAAATCACCCTTATTTTTCGCTATTAAGGTGAAATAAAGTCAATATTTCTTTGAACTATCTTTGAAGTGATTTTGCGGCTTGTGCGTGTTGTGCGGAATTGGTTTTGAATAATTCAACAACTATTTAAAACTAACCAACGATGGCAACTTTCAAACCGGTTGTTTTTACAACTAAGAACCATATTAAATCAGACGGCACGACAAATATCAAAATTCGTGTTTATCATAATAAACAATCGTAGTACACCCCTACCCCAATTATATAGAGCCCGTTTTCTGTATTAAGGGTAATTTTGTAAAATCAGGTTTATTAACCTTGATTTCTTCGTTTTTTTTATCCATCTTTGTAATGTTTTAAATAGTTACGACTGATTGTAATTAGTTGTTTCTGTTTTAAATAGTCATTGAAAATAGAGAGTGGCTATCTAAATGAGAAAAGGAATACAGCTACCTAAAATTTAGGATATCTCTCCGGAATAGTGATTTTACGAAACGAAAAGATAAAAGAGATGCAAATAGAACAGTATTATAAAATATTCTGAATGTTAAATAAAATGATTATGAAAAAGGCTTTATTTCTTCTGTTTTTAGTATTTTCTATGAGTTGTTTTTCACAAGGGGATAAATATGTATATGCGAGTGCAAAATGGGGCAATAAACTTACATGCCTATTCTATCTTAATGACCAAAATCCGGAAGCAAAGTATGCTAATGATAAAGATTATGAATTGAAGAATAATAAAGGCGAGGTAATGTATTTTAAGCATGAAATGCAATTTGTAAATTACTTAGCAAATCAAGGTTGGGAGTTTATTCATATAGTTAACAAACGCGCTATTCAGTCTGGTAGCGAAACTGTTTTCTATTTTAGAAAACCACAATCGGAATTTACTCAGGAAGAGTTGAATAAGATTATTAAAAAAGAATAGTACACCTAATCCAATCCAAACCACAGAGGATTTACCAGTCGGGCAAATGACGGGATTATAATGTGAATATTTACAGATTTTGTTCCATCCATTCCATAAAATCCAACTTTATCAACTCCCTTCCGCCTCAATATAGCCTCAATCCGCAACAAATAATACGACTATTTTGTTAAGTAGTGCGAAAAGGGAATAAGGAAACAGGTCTGATTGGCATGTTTCTGACAAGTGAACCCACAAAATGCGTATTATTTAGAATTCATTGATATGTCTGATCAGGAAAAGTATGATCAAATATTCGAAGCCAACCGTAAATGGATTGAAAAGACTAAAATAGATAATCCCGAATTATTCGAACTATTGGCATCAGAACAACACCCTGATTTTCTGTATATCGGTTGTTCAGACAGCAGGGTGCATCCGAATCAGGTGATGGGGTTAAAGCCGGGTGAGGTTTTTATCCACCGTAATATCGCGAATATGGTGAACTCCATTGATCTGAGCGCTCTTTCAGTGATTAACTATGGGGTTGAATATCTTAAAGTGAGATACATCATCATTTGCGGTCACTATGGATGCGGAGGGATTCAGGCGGCTATGCAGAATCTGGACTATGGCATCCTTAATCCCTGGTTGCGCAGCATACGGGATGTCTATCGTCTTCATCAGACAGAACTCAATGCCATTGAAGATATGGAAGCCAGATATCGGCGTTTTGTGGAGATTAACACTTACGAACAATGCCGTAACGTATTAAAAATGGCCGAAGTGCAAAAGTCTTACTACAAAAACGGTTATCCCAAAGTGGCCGGATGGGTGTTCGATATCGAAGATGCCCGGCTTCATGACCTGCATTTTGATTTTGAAGGAGAACTTGCGAAAATCAAAGAGATATATGATATTACGGGCAAAGTGTAATGATTACTTTCATTTTAACTATCCGCAAAATCCGGATGGTTCAGCAGGAATGTTCCAGGGAAGTTTCCCGTAACTATCCTAAACCCATCGAATTCGAGAGGTTTAAAAACAGACAAACCTTAAAAACACAATAAATAACGGCTAAGAATAAAAAATTATCTTTGTGCGATGAAAGCAGAAGATCAAGACAAAAACATATTATCCAATCTGGGGATCGAGAGCCTGAATGAGATGCAGGTGGCAGCCCGGCATGCGATAATCAAAGAACGGAATGTACTGTTATTGTCCCCTACCGGTTCAGGAAAAACCCTTGCTTTTCTCCTGCCCGTTCTTCAGTTATTGGATGAGGACATAACAAAAGTACAATGCCTGATCGTCGTACCCTCAAGGGAATTGGCGCTTCAGACAGAGCAGGTATGGAAAAAGATGGGAACAAAATTCAAGGTAAATGTTTGCTATGGCGGACATTCTATGGAAACCGAACTGAAGAACCTGAGCAGTCCCCCGGCTTTGCTTATCGGGACACCCGGACGATTGACCGACCACCTGGAAAGGAAATCGTTCGACACCGGCTCTATCAAAACCCTGG
>NZ_CALNAT010000032.1 GCF_937873925.1 uncultured Proteiniphilum sp.
CTTCATCTGAGCATCAGACAAAACGGGAGTCAAAATGAAAACGGTTTCGTAATTGTTCATACTAATTTAATTATTAATTCGTTAATTAAAAAAATTTCGAGCGGCAAAGATACAATAAATTATCCAATTCTCAAAACGATAACGATGACAACTTTTTAGACGTACATTTGTTATCCTTTATATCGTAATTGCACGTATTCGTTAAGCTAAATGAATAGAGGCCGAACTTGTATAATTGAATTTCAAAAATGAAGAAAACAACCAACCAGGCGCTGGTAATTTTCGGCGCGTCGGGAGATCTTACGTACCGGAAACTGATTCCTGCCGTGTTCGACCTGTTTATGAACGATTCACTACCGGAAGGATATGCAATCCTGGGAGTGAGCCGGACTGAACTCACGGACAAACAGTTCCGCAAGAAAATGAAAGAAGGTATACGGCAGTTTGCTTACTCTAAGGAAGCTGATGAAAAGAAGATAGACCGTTTTCTCTCCTCCATATTTTACCTGAGTATCGACACCGCAAAGGGAGAGGAGTATATACATGTGAAAAAGAAACTGGACGAACTGAACAAGAAATTCCATCTCGGCCAGAATTATATCTTTTATCTCTCTACACCGCCCTACCTCTACCCCCTCATTCCCAAATTTTTATACGGGCAGGGGCTCACATTGCAGCAAAAAGGTTTCCGGAGAATTATTATTGAGAAACCTTTCGGGCACGACCTTTCATCGGCCATCCAACTGAACAGACAATTGCTGGAATTTTTTCAGGAAGATCAGATTTACCGTATCGATCACTACCTGGGCAAAGAAACCGTGCAGAATATGCTGGTGACCCGTTTTGCAAATGGTATCTACGAACCGCTCTGGAACCGCAACTATATTCAGCACGTCGAGATCACGGCTGCCGAGAGCGTCGGAGTGGAAAACCGCGGCGGTTATTACGATGAGTCAGGTGCACTGCGCGACATGATCCAGAACCATTTGCTTCAGGTCTTGTCATTAGTAGCCATGGAACCACCGAACAAAATAACCCCTGACGAGATCCGTTATGAGAAAATGAAGGTATTCCGCTCCCTGCGCCCGTTGAGCAAGGGCGACCTGAAAAAGAATGTGATCCGTGGGCAATACACCGAAGCGACCGTACGGGGAAAACATTACAAGAGTTATCGCGAAGAAGCCAATGTAAAGATTGATTCGCGCACGGAGACCTACGCCGCGATGAAGATATATATCGATAATTGGCGCTGGGAAGGAGTACCTTTTTATATTCGCACGGGAAAACGGCTGCCCACACAGGTATCGGAAGTGGTCATACATTTCAGGCCGTCGCCACAGAGGCTGTTCAAATCGGCCGATGAATCGTCCTATTCCAACAATCAGCTCATCCTCCGTATCCAACCCGATGAAGGTATTCTGCTGAAAACCGGGATGAAAGTTCCCGGAAGCGGCTATGAAGTCAAATCGGTCAATATGGATTTTCATTATTCGGAACTGAACGATCATTATATACCCGGTGCCTATGAAAGGTTGATACTCGACTGTATGGCGGGCGACAACATGCTCTATATGCAGGGTGAAGCGGCCGAAGTGACCTGGAGGTTCGTGCAGCCCATCCTCGATTATTGGGAGAACGACAAAGATGCGCCCCTGCACGGTTATCCCGCGGGGTCCTGGGGACCGGATATAGCAGACGACCTTATCGAGGGAAAAGAAAATACCTGGCGCTACCCATGCAAAAATCTGGCGGAAGATGGGATATATTGTGAATTATGATTTGACTGTGTCGATTTTCAATTCAGATTCAAGATTTCAGATTCAAGATTCAAGATTCAGGATGGGGGATACAGGATGGGGGACTGATGCTTAACAGTAGGGAATGGACAATGGATAATTAGTAATTAACAAAAAGGATGGAGATACAAATTTTTAAAACACAGGCCGATCTGAACCATGTATTTACCGATAGGGTAAAGGAGATCATATCGGAAAAGGGAACAGTAACGGTCGCCCTGTCGGGCGGCTCCACTCCCAAATCACTGTTTGACTACTGGGCGCACCTGCCGGAAGGTGAAATAGGCTGGGAAAAAATCAGGTTTTTCTGGGGTGATGAGCGCTGCGTACCGCCCACCGACGATGAAAGCAACTACAAAATGACAAAAGAGCATCTGTTTGATTTCGTGCCGGTGCCGGATGAAAATATTTTCCGTATCCAGGGGGAAAATGATCCCGGATCGGAAGCCGGGAGGTATGGCGAATTACTCGGCCGTAAACTGGAAACGATTGACGGCGTACCCTCTTTCGACATCATGATGCTGGGCATGGGGGACGATGGGCATACCGCCTCCATTTTCCCTCACGAGATAGTACAGTGGAACAGCCCCGGGAATTGTGTAACCGCAACTCATCCCGTAACTGGGCAAAAACGGGTAAGCCTCTCCGGCAGGGTGATCAATGCCGCAAAGAACGTCTTCTTTCTGGTGACGGGTGAAAACAAAGCCGATAAAGTGAAGGAGATCATAGAATATCCCTTGGAAGCGGCAAAAAAATATCCGGCAGCTCTCGTACAACCGGAATCGGGAAATCTTTGCTGGTTTTTGGATGAAAAGGCAAGTAAATTATTGAGAAAATAAACAAATTACTGACTTTTATTTCCTTCGGACTGAAAATATAAAATCAAAAAGTAATACATTATCAGATTCTTCTGACATTTTCTTTTTAATATGGTATTTTCGTTGCTTGATGATATTAATTTCTGTCGATCCAAAACATAAAGCTTTCGCAAAAGAATTGATAGGCAGCAATGATAGACAACATAATTTAATGTCATTTTGGGTTAGTTTGGCATCAATACCCCGTAAATCTTCCTGAAAATTTTCAAAAAGACTATCGAGTTCTCGTTGTAGCTGATCCTGTTTTTCATAACTCAAAACCCTCATATCTCTCCCTTTATTCTGTTTTTCCAGTTCTTTAATTTCTGCGTAAATTGGGGTTTGCTCAAATATCTTCGCCTGTAAAAGATAGGCATTATAGCTAAGTGATTGGCTTACATCTTTTTTTGATTGAATGGCGGAATTTAATTTTTCCAACTCAACAGTCCTCCTCTTAGAAAAAATAAACAAGTCTTTTTGCTGTAGGTAAATCAATAAAAGGATGATAAGGAGTAAAATTACACAGAAAAGGATCACAAGTTGAAGTTTTGTTTTATTCTGACGATCTATGGAATAAATGATATTATCTATATTTTCTTTGTGATTTCGAACCGAATCTTCAATCTCTATAGCACGATAAAAGAGAAGCATTGCATTTTTGTGATACTGTTCTAAATAATGTAGAGCTATATCATAATTTTGAAGCCGGGTTTCTATAAAATTCAGATACAAATACGATTCGGTCTTTATGGGTGTATCATTAGATTCGGCGCTTTTGAGCAAATAGATACGGGCTGAATCATAGTTCAATTTCTCTATACAATCTTTTCCTTTCCGTAAATATAAAGAATCTACCTGCAATTCACCCTCATTTTCAGGCATCTCTGTTTCGGGAGTATTTGTAAAAAAAATATTCCCGGAACAGAAATGCACAGACACTAAAATACAATATGCGATATTCAGAATTCTCACACTCAAATCGTGTGTTTTTGCATGATCAAAAAATCTATTCCACCCTTTCCCAGTTTTCAGAATTTTGCACTTTCCGGTCTTGGTCAAATTCAAGATATCCCGAAATAGACATTCTTTTTCCTTCTGTTTTCACCTCGTAAACAGCACTTTTTCCTTTCCAGTTTTTCATTCCCGGTAACGTATATAAGATAGTTTCGGTATAAATACCGTCTTTCAGCGTATAAGTCCCTCCAGCCCCGGATATTATATTTCCATCTTTATCAGACATCGTCCAGATAAAATGGGTGGACGTAATAAACTTTAAAGTAGTGTATCCTTCACGTACGGGATTACCTGAACTTTCCACCGCTTTCCATGTACCCTCTAAGTTTTGAGCACTCAACATGCAACTTGTTGCTATCAGCAACAACGTAAAAAAAAATGTTTTTGTTTTCATACGGACAATAATTAACTGATTAACACTATCTAAAATTAACTGATTAACACTAGGGCAAATATCGAAATAAAAGAAGAGTAATCCAAAGAAAAAAGGTTATATTACTCCACTGTAAAACTCTATATATCAAACAAAAATAAAAAAGAAAGTAAAAATAAATTGATATTTCCCGACGATGTAAATTAAAAATCGATATGATTACCTGGATTACAGTGTTATCTCACTGTTCTGATCTTGTATTCACAAGCCACTTTCCCTTTCTCCATATTGGAAAGCTTACCTTTGACCATCCTTTTGCGGAGCGGTGAAATTTTATCGATAAACAGGATCCCTTCTATATGATCGTACTCATGCTGGATCACACGCGCCATATAACCGGAGTATACCTCATCCTGCGCCTGCAGGTTCTCATCCAGGTACTGAATACGTATTTCATCTTCACGGGGCACTTTCTCGTGAATGCCGGGAATGCTCAGGCACCCCTCTTCCGCTGATTCCATCTCTCCATTCCGTTCGGTGATATGAGCGTTGATAAACACTTTTTTGAAATCTTTGAATTCAGGATGCTCTTCGCTCGCAAGCGGAGAGAGATCCACTACGAAAATGCGGTCTTCCAGTCCCACCTGCGGGCCGGCAAGCCCTACCCCGTCGGCACCATACATGGTTTCAAACATGTTGTCGATCAATTCTTTTAAATGGGAATAATTTTCAGGATCGATATCCTGTGCCACTTTTCGCAAAACCGGGTGTCCGTAAATATATATAGGTAAAATCATATTTTATTCTTCACTTTTCACTTTTTATTCTCCTGCTCTCCATATATCCCTGCAGGATGATGGCAGCACTGATTTCATCAATTAGCTCCTTGTTCCGGCGGTCTTTCTTTTTCAATCCGGCATCTCTCATTGTCTGCTCAGCCATTTTGGATGAAAACCGCTCATCGTAATATTCCACCGGAATACGCGGGTATAATTTTCTCAATCGGTTCACGAAAGGTTCCACCCGCTTCATATTTTCCGACGGTTTGTTGTTCATCTGCCTGGGCAGTCCTACCACAATACAGGACACCTCCTCTTTTTGCAGGTACTCACCCAGAAAATCGAAGATCCCCGATGTCTCCACCGTGGTCAGGCCATTGGCAATGATCTGCAAGGGATCGCTCACGGCTATCCCCGTGCGCTTTTTCCCGTAGTCGATGGAGAGAAGCCGTCCCATGGACTTAAGGAGCATTAAATATTCGTTTGCGCAACTCGAAATCGCGGCCCAGATACTTTTCCCTTACCACCGGATTGGCGGCCAGTTCCTCGGCAGTTCCCTGAAAAAGTACCTTCCCTTCAAAAAGCAGGTAAGCGCGATCGGTAATACTCAACGTCTCATCCACGTTATGATCGGTAATTAGAATGCCGATATTCCGGTATTTCAACTGAGCGACGATCGACTGAATATCCTGCACGGCGATCGGATCGATACCGGCAAACGGTTCGTCGAGCATAATGAATTTCGGGTCGATAGCCAGACAGCGGGCAATCTCCACCCGGCGACGTTCCCCACCCGAAAGGCGGTCACCGGAATTCTTTCTCACCTTCCCGAGGCCGAATTCATTGATGAGGCTCTCCAGTTTTGCCTTTTGTTCTTCGGACGATTTATCGGTAAATTCCAATACCGATTTGATATTATCTTCCACCGTCATTTTCCGGAAAATAGATGCCTCCTGCGCCAGATAACCGATCCCGTTCTGTGCACGTTTATAAACCGGAAAGCGGGTGATATTCCGGTTACCGATAAATATTTCGCCTTCGTTCGGCACGATCAGCCCCACAGTCATATAGAACGTGGTAGTCTTGCCCGCCCCGTTGGGGCCGAGCAGACCGACGATCTCACCCTGTTTCACGTTGATGGAGACATGATTCACTACCGTCCGCTTGCCGTACTTTTTTACCAGATTTTCGGTACGCAACGTCAGCGATCCATCCTGTCGCATACTATCCTCCGGTATCGTCTCGGTCTCTTGGGTTTCAACGCCGGGCGCTATGTCCTCTATCTTCTCATCCATTTACTCAAAACATTTCTGCAAAGTTATGAAAAAGTTGCGAGACTGTGAACATGTTTATGAAGAGACAATGACCTCGGCTCTTTCCACTTCACCCTTTACCGGCGGATGCAGTTTGGCCACCCTCACTTCAATGTCCGTTAATTGAGGATATTGTTCTTTCAATTTTCGAAATATGCGGCC
>NZ_CALNAT010000033.1 GCF_937873925.1 uncultured Proteiniphilum sp.
TTCTCATAACGGCTTTACTGATAAACAGCCTCATTATCCTTAATGCACAAAACGATCAATCGTTGACCCCTTCAATTCCTTCGTCGCCACAGGCCGAGGCAATTAAAAGGTTTGGTGAGTTCGGAATCAGTTATTTTACAGGTGTCCCGGAGATATCAATTCCTCTCTATGAGATCAATCACCGGGGATACTCCTTACCATTTACTTTAAAATACAATCCTCAACCACTTAAGCCCGGTTACAATTATGATGTTTTTGGCAATGGCTGGGGACTCTCTGTAAACAGCTGTATCTCTAGGATCATAGAATATATTCCCGATGAGCAGAAGAACTTCAAATTGGATACCCATGTATTGGATTATGTGTATAAGAATTATTCCGGTGATCTGATGAGAAATAACTGGGCTCATGATAAGTTTAGCGCCACATTGCCCGATGGCTCATCTTTTGATTTTATAATAACTTATAATCCCTCTACCAATAAAATAGAATATATTGTTTCCAATGGCAGAAGCATTAAGATTTCATGTAATTATAATACCTCTAATATTTATTCCTTTACTGTGATTGATGAAAATGGAGTGAAATATACTTTCGACGGAGCAGATACCCCTTATAATGGAGTGGATGTTTACCTGAGAAGTTTTTTTGTTTCTTGGCATCTTACCCGGATTGATTTGCCGCACGCTCCTTATGATCCGATATTATTTAGTTACCATCACGTTATAGAAAGTAACATAGGGGACTATTTGCGGGAAGGGACATCTACCCTTCGACATGAGAATAATTTACCTGTATATAAAAACACCACAACTGGTTATATACCTTACTATTACAGAATGAAATTACTCTCATCCATCAATTATGGATCAACAAACATTCATTTTGAATTTACCAATACAGCACAAGTTGCATCTCGGAACCAGGTTAGCAAAATAAAAATCACGGATGGGGGAAATATCATCAAGGAGATTTCCTTGATGATGTCACAAGCCGGTTTATATTATCCAGGTTCAAATGATAATAAGATATCACAATTAAACGGATTGCAAATAACTGGCTCACAAAGCAATATTGATCCGGAAATTTTCTCATTCACCTACACGAACAGTTCATTTAACTTTACCGGAACCGACCACTGGGGATTTTTAAATAGTGGTAATGTTGGTTACGATATTGCCTGGCTGAATCTTTTTGTCGAATTCGATCCCGCCGAGCATAACGGCTTGGGAGGAATGGCAGCTACCCAATTGGAAAAAAGTGCTGAAGATTTATCTCCATACTACAAAATCAGACTGACAAAGAACTCCACATCGGACAACCGTCTACCGTCCTCCCCTTCCTCCCATGGTATACTATCAACAATTCATTACCCTACGGGAGGATATACGCGGTTTGAATTTGAAAACCACCGGTGCTTAACCCGTACCGACAGAAATGGAAATTATATCCATGACATAAGTAAAAGGCGTATGATGGAGACCGGAGGTTTCAGGATCAGAAAAATCACCAACTATACGTCGGAGAACTCAGTTGCTGACGCAAAGTGCTTTCGTTACGGAAAGCTTTTGAATGTGAACGAATACTTTCCAGATGGGAATCCATATATTCTTCAACCCTATACGGATACGCATACGGGATTGGGCGTTTCCTTTGTTGATCCGAATATCCTTACTTACATGAGCTTTACCCATCACAATATTCCGACCTCTATACCTTTTATGATAACAGGATTGAGTCCAAGAGGCCTTTATGAATCATTCCTCAATCCTTTTGAAGAACCTCCGACAATATGGAAGAGATGGGAATGTTCTTTCAGTTCGTCCAATTTCAGAAGATTACTGAATGGAAGACCCCCGGTTGTATATCCCGAGGTCACGGTATATCACGGCGACATTGATACCGGATATGGAGTAGATAAGGTTATTGCCGGAAAGACCCTTTATCGATATAATCTCAAATACCGTATCGATCAGGGAACAGATACTGTATATGTTGAGTCACCTGAATACTATGGAAATACATTGTCTTATGTTTCGGAAAAATATTTATACAACTTGCTGGATAGAAAAATCGATTACGTATATACTGAGGGTGGATTTTTGATGAAAAAACTGGAAACCTATAGCTGGAGCCACGCCGGTGACCTTACATATGATTATGTGTACACCAATCCCGATAGAGAATCAATCAACGTAAATTCGACCATTCATTCCTTATTTTCAATGAAAAGGCATTACACAGGTAGAGCATTATTGATAGGCAAAAGTATGATTACTTATGACAATACTCCATGGAATTTTGAGACCTATGAAAGCTATCAGTACAACATGAGAAACCAGATTGTCCGGAAACAGTCGTCGAATAGTCTGGGTAATGAAATCATCACAACCATACAATACCCTGAAAGCAGCGATACATCACCAACAGTGTTGAGCATGGTTGATAAGAACATGATCAATTCCATTTTAAGCGAAGAGAAAAAATGCAGTTATCCCAATTTTATTTACTCATCGGGATATAAAATCGACTATGAGGAGTTTCCCCGCAGGTAACACCTCAATCATTATGCCTTCAAAGCTGTATCAATTAAAAAATAACACAACGGACTTTGTCCTTAGGGAAGAAGTCGTGAAATATGATGCATTTGGTAACCCAATAGAAGTTATCGGTAAAGATAACGTCCATACGGTATTTCTTCGAAGTTATCATTCACGTTATATCGTAGCCATCATCAAGGATGCAACATTTGATCAGGTAAGTACTGCGGTACAGAATCATTTTGGTGTTGCAATCGACGCATTTTCAGCGCAAAGTCAGCCTGACACATTAAAATTGCACAGCTTTGGGAATCAAGCCTCATTGAGTAAAGCACTTGTTACAACCTTTACATATGCTCCATTGGTAGGCATGACAAGCAAGACCGATCCCAATGGTCTTACCACGTATTACGGATATGATCATTCGGGTCGGTTGGAATCTGTTACAGATCACAGCGGCAAAACCGTGGAGATATATGATTACCATTATCTTAACCAATAGTTCATACAGCAATGATACACGAAGCAAAAAAATTAAGATCATGAAAAAAAACATATTATTTATTCTATTGATGGGACTCTCTTATATTTGCTTCCCTCAATCTGCCAATCACAACTATATTCTGTCTCGTACGATGCTTGATGATGCCGGTATTTCTTACCTTGATCAGGTTGACTATTACGATGGGCTTGGACGCCCGGTTCAATCGGTAATAAAGAATACTACTCCTTTGCATAGAGATCTTGTAACGCTGAAGCAATACGATGTCTTTGGTCGTGATTATAAAAATTGGTTGCCGGTATCCATTAGTGCAAATGGAGCTTTTGTGGATACGGTTACCCTTAAAACCAATGCCTCTGCAATGTATGGAGGCGATCTCCGTCCATTCTCCACAACAATCTATGAAGCCTCTCCTCTACAACGTCCAATAAGAGAGTATGGGCCGGGTGAGGCATGGAAAACTTATCCGGTTCGAATCAACTATCAGGCAAATTATACGGAGCTGAAGCATTTATTTTTAATGGGTGATCAGTTGATTTATGATGGCACTGTGTATAATCCCGGTTCACACTATAAAACAGAAAGAATAGATGAAGACGGGAAGAGCTTCACGGAATATAAAGACAAACAGGGCCGTTTATTCATGCAACTTAGCGGAACAGATGTTCGCACCTATTACATATATAACGATCTTGGACAATTAATGTATGTGCTGCCTCCTCCGTTAGATGATTTATTAGAACGTGGAGGTTACACAGAAGCAAGTGACATCATTGCCCAATATGCGTATGTGTATAAATATGATGCGTTAGGCAATTGTATATATAAGAAACCTCCCGGTTGTGATCCCGTTCAAATGAAATACGACAAGTCCGACCGGCTCGTCTTTTCGCAGGATGGCAACCAAAGGGTGAAAAACGAATGGAGCTTTTTCTTTTATGACCTGTTCGGCCGACTCACCGTGAGCGGCATCTGGAAGTCGGCAACCGTGCCCGAGCCGGGCAATTCGGTGGTGAGGAGCAATTACACCGGTACAGGCCCATTGGGCGGATACACCGTCAACCTTACCCTGGCCTCAGTGCAGCTGTTGACGGTCAACTACTACGACAACCATACATTCACCATGGGCGTTTCTCAACTCAATTACATGGCTCCCCCCGCAGGGTACGGCGCAAGATTCAACAATGCCAAGGGATTGTTGACGGGAACCCGCACCTACAGGCTGGACGACCCGACGAAATCCGCCCTCTCGGCATTCTACCATGACCATCGGGGACGCATTGTCCAGACACGCTCCTCCAACCACCTGGGTGGATATGATTATGAATATTTCGCCTATACCTTCACCGGGAAGGTGAAACAGCGACAGAGCGTGCATTCCGCTCCGGGAAAAACCACCCAGACGGAAGTCTATGCGTACGATTACGGCACCCCGGCCACAAACCCCGCCGAGCGGCTCCTGTCGGTCTCTCACAAACTGAATGGTTCGGCTGCCGTCACCTTGGCCCGGTACACCTACGACGAAGCGGGGAGGGTTCTGACAAAGAAAGTGGCTTCGGAAACCTCTACCTACGACTATAACGTGCGCGGCTGGCTGACCGGAATCACCGGTACAAAGTTCAACCAGACGCTGGCATACAATCAGACTGTAAACGACATCACCCCCGCCAAGCCGCTCTATGGCGGCAATATCGGCGCCATGAAGTGGAAGGCGGGTGATGAGACCGTGGAAAGGGGGTACAAGTTCACTTACGACGGATTGAGCCGCCTGACAGCCGCCGCTTACGGCGAAGGAGCATCGCTGACAGCCAACCCGGATCGGTTCAACGAAACGGTCACCGCTTACGATAAGATGGGCAATATCCTCGCCCTGCAACGTGGGGGCAAGCTGAGCGATACCCCCGCTTACGGCATGGTGGACAATCTCACCTACACCTACACGGGCAATCGGCTCACCAGGGTATCGGATGCGGTCACCACCCCCATTACCTATCCGGGTGCATTTCATTTTGTGGACAGGGCGA
>NZ_CALNAT010000034.1 GCF_937873925.1 uncultured Proteiniphilum sp.
ATAGACGAAGGACGTTCACCGGCAAAGAGCCTACGCGGCGGCCGGCCTTCTCGAAAAAGATGGCGCTCAACGTCCAGCAGACAGCCGTCAGCAGTGAGGCCAGTTCACCGATATGGGATTGGAAAAGCATTTAAAAATCCACCTGCCCCTACTTATCGGAACAAATGGCCTACAAAGGTAATATCCACTAAACAATTTTGCTCCATCGTCATTGAAAAAATGAATTTTTATTTATTTCCACTAATTTTTCTACTGCTTCGTCGATCGTCTTTTCACTAGCCAGCAATGAGATAAACTTGCTGCCGATGATCGCTCCCGAGGCTTCACGGCAGGCTGCGTCAAACGTTTCCTTATTGGAAATACCGAATCCGATCAGGCGGGGATTCTTCAGCGGCATCGCGTTCACCCGGCGGAAATAGGCCAGGTTATCATCGCTGAAACTGCTTTTGGCGCCGGTCACCGATGCGGTCGAGACCATATAGATAAAGCCGGAAGTATGTTCGTCGATCAGCCTGATACGTTCTTCCGAGGTCTCAGGAGTAATAAGCATGATGATATACAACCCGTATTTTTCAGCTACCGGTTTATAAGAATCCATATATTCGGCAAACGGCAGGTCGGGGATGATCAACCCGTCGATGCCGCACTTCACTGCTTGCGCGCAATAGTTATCAAACCCGAACTGCATGATCGGGTTCAGATAGCCCATCAGCACAAGCGGGATAGATACCTCTTCACGAATACCGGCCAGTTGCCGGAAAAGATATTTCACACTCATCCCATTGTTTAGTGCCTGAGTGCCGGACGCCTGGATCACCGGTCCGTCGGCCATGGGATCGCTGAACGGTACGCCTATCTCTATCAAATCCACACCCCGCTTTTCGAGTGCTTTGATCACCGTGACGGTATCATCGGGCTGAGGATATCCGGCAGTAAAGTAAACCGACAGGATACCGCTCTTTTTTTCTTTAAACAATCGATCTATTCTGTTCATTATCCGATTTTCTATTTGAATTTATTTTACTATTTGTCTTCTGCCCGTATGCTTAACGAAAATGTTCGATCTCATCAGACTTTTTCCAGTGATAACATAATGCGAATAAATTCGTCTTCTGTATATCACTTATCGAAAAAGTCCTATAAACATCTGTAATGATTGTACGTTCTTGAGGGCGGGCGAGATCTCAAAACCGCTATTCAGGTCGATACCGATACATTGTGGATGTAAAAAAGCTTTTACAGCTGCCGCATCTTCCGGAGAAATACCGCCGCTCAACAGGAAAGGCGTTCCGCCCCGGTAATCCGAAAGCATTTCCCATCCGAACTTCGTGCCTGAACCTCCATACAGCGCTGTGCGTGTATCGAAAAGAAAATAGTCGCAATACCCTTCATAACGTCCCGCCAGTTCCGAAGGGAAAGGCTTTTCCGTAGCGATTCCGAATGCCTTGATCACAATAAAACCTTTTTTTTGTAACGCCTTGCAATCGTCGGGAGACTCCTCACCATGCAACTGAAGGATCTCCAATCTGTTTTTTTCAGCCAGTGCTAGAAGCCGGTCGGTATCTTCATTCACAAAGACACCCACTCTTTTCACACTCTCCGGTATGTAAGGCAACATCTCCCCCACATAACGGGGCGACTTCGGATAGAAGATAAATCCCATCCAGTCCGCTCCCAGTTGTTCCACCTCGCGCACGTTCGCCTCTTCGCGCATGCCGCATACCTTAATAATCATATTTTCAATTAGTTGCTATCCGGTTTACCCCATTACTCGTTCACTGCATTCGCGTGAGTGATAACACTTCACACTGTGATTCGCTTCGCATTATTCATTCCCTCCGACTGGGTTATTCCCAAGCTACCACCGAATGTCTACGGCATAATCTGACCGATAAATTCCTTCAGGCTTTGTCCGGGATTACCGCTCTTCATAAAATGTTCCCCGATCAGGAACCCCTGGTAGCCTGCCTCCCGCAGTTCCTTCACAATCCGGGCATCCGATATGCCGCTTTCCGAGATCCATACCGCCTCTTCCGGAAGAAGGGCAGCCATTCTGAACGACTTCCGCAGATCGGTCACAAAACTTCCCAGGTTACGGTTGTTGATACCGACAAGGGTGTTGAGCGGGCCGATATGATCGATCTCCTGCTCATCATGTAGTTCGAGTAACACCTCCAGCCCCAACTGATGCGCCAGTTCAGTAAATCGTTTACACTCTTCCTGTGTAATGGCCGCGGCAATCAGGAGCGCTGCACTTGCTCCGAAGAGTTTGGCTTCGTACAGTTGATATTCATCCACAATAAATTCCTTCCGCATCACCGGTATCTCCACTCTCCCAGTTGCCTGTTGCAGGTCGTCCACCGTTCCGCCAAAATATTTCTCATCCGTCAATACCGACAGCGCCGCAGCGCCTGCCGACGCGTACGCCTTTGTCACTCGGTTCACATCGGCGGTTTGATACAACCAACCCTTACTCGGCGAACGCCGTTTGAATTCGGCGATAATGCCTGACTTTGAATTCTCCAAAGCCCCTTTCAATGAGTAAAAAGGAATGTGGGCTACCGCAAGCCTATTTCCCAGCACGGATAGAGGCAGCCGCTCCTTTTGTTCTGCAACCTCTTTCTTTTTGTGAGCGATGATCTCGCTTAATATATCTTTCATATATTTTTTAATGTGTGAATGTGCCAATAGTTAAATCAACATTCTGAGTTCTCCGTTCCAATTTCTGAGTTCCAATTTCTCACTTCTCCGTTCCAATTTTCAATCAACAAATCATTAAATCGTTAAATCCTCACATTGATTTCAACTATTCAACTCAATAAACTTCTCCAATATTCTCAACGCTTTTTTGCCGTACAACGAATCTTTGGCAATCTCAAGGCACTCACCGATCGGTTTTTCCTGCTCAATCGTCTGAATACCAAAAGCGGCATTGATCAACACCGCGTTCATCTGCGCACGGGTCGCGCGGGTATGCAGCACATCCCGGAAGATTTGCGAAGCCTCTTCAAGCGTATTACCTCCATACAGTTCCTCCTGGGCAACCCGCTGATAGCCCAATTCTTCAGGGATATAAAGTTGCTCTCCCTTATTGGTGACCACCTTGAACTGGCTTGTAAGGGAGATCTCATCGTAACCGTCCATGCTGTGCACGATACAGAATTTCTTCTTCTCCTCCTGATAGATATAACCGTATAACCTGGACATAGCCAGGTTATACACCCCCAGCATCTGGAATTCGGGCTGTACGGGATTGACCAATGGTCCCAGCACATTGAAGAAGGTACGGACCCCCAGGCTTTTCCTTACCGGTGCAACCGCTTTTAGAGCGGGACTGAACAGCGGGGCATGCAGGTAAGCCATATGACAATCATTGAGGCTTTTTCGCAGCCTGTCACTGTCAGTAGTGAACTTCACCCCCTGCTGCTCAATCACATTACTGGCGCCGCTGATAGAAGTGGCTCCGTAATTACCGTGTTTCACCACGTTGTAACCTGCGCCGGCTACCACGAAACAAGCTGTGGTAGAGATGTTGAAAGTATTCTTACCGTCTCCTCCCGTTCCTACGATGTCGAGCGGGCGGTAAGCGGACAGATCTACTCCCACCCGCATATCGAGTAGTGCATCACGGAAACCCATGATCTCATCCACCGAGATACTCCGCATCAGGAAAGAGGTGATAAGCGAAGCGATCTGCGTATCGGCCACTTCTCCGTCTATAATGGAAAAAAGCACCTGTTTGGCTTCATCGCGTGAGAGGTAGTGATAGTCGAACAGTTTATACAGTATTTCTTTCATTTTTTCAGAATAAAGAGTAAAGAATAAAGATACAAGATTTGGGATGTTTGATTTGGGATTTGGGATTTGGGATTTGGGAGGTTGATTTGCAGATTTACTGATTAACCGATTAGGAGATTAATTTATCGTTAAATCATCAAATCAACCTGCCCCCCTTCCCACTTAACCACCTTAACACATCAACAAACCGGTTCCGTAATAAAATTCCGGATAATATGGATTCCTTCGGGGGTGAGTATCGATTCGGGATGAAACTGCACGCCATGCAGGTCGAGCCTCTTATGCTTCATCGCCATGATACTGCCGGCCTCATCCCGTGCGGTAATCTCCAGTTCCTGAGGAAAGTTCTCTCCCGATACGATCCAGGAGTGGTAGCGTCCTACGAGGATCTCTTCCGGCAAACCCGTAAAAAGATAATCGCTTCCGGTAATCTTCGCCGTGGTCTGTACACCATGGAAGACAAACGGGATATTCTCCAGCGTAGCGCCGAAAACTACTCCGATTGCCTGATGTCCGAGACATACACCCAATATGCTCTTCGTTTCGGCATATTGTTCAATCAGCGGCAGCAACAAGCCCGCCTCTTCGGGGATACCGGGGCCGGGGGAGAGGATGATCCTGTCATACTGCGCTACGGACGCAAGATCTATCTTGTCGTTACGGATCACATCCACCTCGTTGCAGCCTAACGACTTTACCGCATGCAACAGGTTGTAGGTGAACGAATCGTAGTTGTCTATAATAAGTATCTTACTCATTGCAAAAAAATTAGGCGTTATAGAGTGTGACCGCCATATCAATGGCTTTTTTCAGTGCCCCCAGCTTACTGTTTACCTCGCGCAACTCATATTCATCGTTGCTTTGCGAAACGACACCCGCCCCGGCCTGATACCATAACTCGTTGTTTCTGCTTACAAAAGTACGGATGGTGATGGCCTGGTTCAGACCGCCGTTCAGTCCGACAAAACCGATGCATCCGCCATAGGCACCCCGGTTATGCGACTCAATCTCGGAAATAAGCTGCATGGCGCGCACCTTGGGCGCTCCCGACAGTGTCCCGGCCGGAAAAGTATCAAAAAAGGCTTTGATAGGATCGGCATCCTCATTGAGCTGACCGCTCACACGCGACACTAAGTGTATCACGTGCGAATAGAACTGAGGCTCTTTGAAAAAATCGACCTCCACATCGTGGGCATTCCTGCTCAGATCGTTGCGTGCCAGGTCCACCAGCATCACATGTTCGGCATTTTCCTTGGGATCGTTCAACAGGAAATCCACCGATTTCATATCTTCCTGGTAATTACCGGTCCGTTTCGTGGTTCCTGCAATCGGATCGATACTGATGTGCGACCCGCGGATCTTGCAGTGCGTCTCGGGGGATGAACCGAAGATACGGAATCCGCCGAAATCGAAGTAGAAGAGATAGGGCGAAGGATTGATGGAACGCAGCGCCCTATAGACCTTGAAGTCGTCGCCCGAAAAAGACTGTATGAACCTTCTAGAAAGTACGATCTGGAAGATATCGCCACGCAGGCAATGCTCCACTCCGCTGCGCACATACTGTCTGTACTCCTCATCGGTAATAGTGCTCCGCTCCGCTCCCTCGGTGAAGAAGTTATAGGTGGCAAAATTGCGTTGATTGATCAGCGACTCCACTTTATAGAGGCTGCTTATCTCATTCTCTTCCAGTAGTTCTAGAAGGGTGATCTCATCGGTAAAATGATTGAATACCAGCAGATACTTGTAGAGGATATAGAGCATATCGGGAGCATCATTCCGTGCTTCTTTGCTTTCGCGGATAGCGATATTCTCGGTATATTTCACACAGTTGAAGGTGGTATAGCCGAACAACCCGCACTGTTCTTTTTCGTCACCCGTCACCTCAAAGCGGTCAATAAAGCTGCCCAGCGCGTCGGAGATGGTAAAATTATCCGACAGCGGCCTTTGCTCCTCTTGGTCCCCCGGGGAAAGAAATGTGCACACCCCTCTGTTCACCTCCACCCGTGCAACAGGCTTCAGCGCGATATAGGAGACGCTGTTCTCATTGGCGTGAAAATCGGAACTTTCCAGAAGGGCCGATTGGGGATAGGCGTCCCTTACTTTCAGGTAGATACTGACCGGCGTATGCAGGTCGCCCATTATTTTTTTACTATTGGTTTGGAATTTCAGTTTCATACAATATATTGATTTGCTGATTGAACAATTTATTGAGGGGATGATTATTTATTGGCAAATTATCACATTGGCACATTGGTATATTAAAACTGACCGGCATACTTAAAATAGGTCTCCAGATCCTTTTCACCCCTTCCCGAGAGTGTCAATACCACGACATCGCCGGGAGAGAAGGTAACCTTACCAAGTGCAGCCAGAGCGTGGGCAGATTCTAAGGCGGGAATGATCCCTTCGTTCCGGGTAAGCTCAAAAGCAGCCAGAAGTGCCTCATCGTCATTGACGGCCAACACCTGCGCACGCCCTGTGGATGCGAGATGGGCATGGATAGGTCCAATACCGGGATAGTCCAGTCCGGCAGAGATAGAATAGGGTTCAGTGATCTGCCCGTCTTCGGTCTGCATCAGGAGCGTCCTGCAACCATGCAGCACACCGGTGCTGCCCAGATGAATGGTCGCTGCCGACTCGCCGCTCTCCACGCCTTTTCCGCCTGCTTCCGCCAGCACGATACGCACCCTCTCGTCATCGAGATAATGGTAGATAGTCCCGGCTGCGTTGCTTCCCCCACCGACACAGGCAAAGAGATAATCCGGATAGTCGCGTCCCTCTTCTCTGGCCAGCTGCTCCTTTATCTCGCGGCTGATGACCGACTGCAGCCGGGCCACCATATCGGGATAGGGATGCGGTCCTATCGTAGAACCGATGATATAATGGGTATCGCCCGGATGGGTACACCAGTCGCGTATCGCCTCATTAGTGGCATCCTTTAGCGTCATATTGCCCGAAATGACCGGCACGACTGTCGCCCCTAACATCTCCATCTTCTTCACATTCACCTGCTGGCGCTCCACATCGGTCTTTCCCATGTAAACGGTACAGGGCATCTGCATCAGTGCGCAGACGGTAGCGGTAGCCACACCATGTTGTCCGGCGCCCGTCTCGGCGATAATACGCGTTTTACCCATCTCACGGGCAATCAGTATCTGCCCGATGGTGTTGTTGATCTTATGCGCTCCTGTATGGTTCAGGTCTTCGCGCTTCAGGTATACCTTGCAGCTATATCGTTCGGAAAGCTGTTTCGAATGGTACAACGGCGAAGGACGCCCCACATAATCGCGGAGCAGTTGTTCAAAATTCCGCCGGAAACGTTCGCTTTCCATAATGCGGAGGTACGACTCTTTCAAATCGGTCACGCATTTGTGCAGGATCTCGGGAATATACGCCCCGCCGAACTCCCCGTAATACCCTTTCTCGTCTATGGTAAAATCTTGCATAGTTCAAACTGTTTAATTATGAAAAAAGCCCGTCGCAGGATTGCGACAGGCTTTTATATATTTTTGATGTACTATAAACGCACGATGCTCTTCCTTACGACTTTTTGAGTTGTAAGCAGCGCCACCAATATCCGTTTAAAAGCAAATTGTTCATTTCTTGTAAATTCTGTACGCAAAGAAATATATTTTTAAAATAAGATGCAACCATTTTCCGTATTTTAACATTATAGTCAACCAAAAAAGAGGCAAATACTTGTACGACACACTCATTCAGGTTTTATTTTTACAATCCTATTGGCCTCTTTGAAAACCTGACAAACTTATCTTCCATTATCCGGTGGACATTCAACAATAGAAAGTCAAATTTACCGCTTGGCTGATAATTGCGATTTTGACCGTGCGTTGGATTACAATTGGACACTCATTTCCGAGATTTGGATAATTCATTTCAGTCCGCATTTTCTACTTTTGCTCTGAAAAAATAAATGAATTATGGCAGAAAAATTAAACAACACGGTTGCACTTGTTACAGGTGCTTCAAGTGGTATCGGAAAAGCCACTGCAATTCGCCTTGCTTCGGCAGGTGCAAAAGTGGTTCTTGTAGCACGAAGAATTGAACGGCTTAAAGAATTGGAACAACAGATCAAAAATGCAGGCGGGGAAGCATTTCCCATTGAAGCAGACCTTACAAAGGTAGATAAAGCCAATGAAGCCATTGCAAAAACGATTGCAAAGTTTGGCAGACTTGACACGCTTGTAAATGCGGCAGGCGTTATGAATAACGGTGCTACGCTTGAACGCACACTTGAAGAATTGGAACAAATGATTACCGTCAATTTGAGTGGTTTATTGTACATCACAAGAGCGGCATTGCCACACCTTATTGAAGCAGTTGCAACAAGCCCACGCAAGGTTGTGGACGTGGTAAATATTTCATCCGTTGCAGGACGTTTTGCAACAGCACAGGTTGCTGTTTACAATGCAACAAAATTCGGTGTAACGGCAGCAACAGAAGCGTGGCGACAAGAATTCACAAGACAATCAGTCCGTTTTTCGGTCGTTGAACCGGGTGCAGTAGATACAGAACTTTGGGATGAAGAGGGTTGGAAAGTTTTCAATGACCTGTTTGGAAAAGTGGAAAGCCTACACGCAGAAGACATTGCAGAAGCAGTTGCGTTTATTGTAACCAATCCAAGACGAGTTGCCATCAATGAAATCGTTGTTAGACCAACAGACCAAAAGTAAGGCAGTTAGGGCTGTGTTGGTTGTTGCAGTTGCCTGTATGGTCTCATTCATACTTCTTTTGGGCTTTAATAATTTCTTTTATGAGCTTTAAAAATAATGGAACGCAACAAATTTATTAAATTTGTAACAATGAAAGAGCAAAACAAACCATATCATATTAAGAGCATACAGGAAGAACAATTATTTTGGGGCTTACCGAAACCCAAGCACCCATTAGTTAGCGTATTCCGATATAGCGAAAATTTCAAAGCACAACCAACATTGCCCGAACGCCGCACTTTTGGTTTTTATGCTATTTCAATCAAGAAAAATTATGCAGGAAAACTAAAATACGGACAACGGTATTATGATTTTGATTCGGGAGTAATGACGTTTATTTCTCCCAATCAAATACTATCGCACAAACAAGGCGATATAACCCCGACAGAGGGCGTAACATTACTTTTTCACCCCGATTTTTTGGCAGGTTATCCATTGGCAAAGACCATAAAAAATTACGGTTTCTTTTCTTATGAAGTAAGTGAAGCATTGCATTTATCCGAACAGGAAGAAGAAATTATGGAAAATATTTTCAAGAACATTGAAAGAGAATATCAATGCAATATAGACCCATTTAGCCAGGACGTAATTATTGCACAAATTGGGTTGCTTTTGCAATACAGCAATCGTTTTTACAATCGTCAGTTCATTACAAGAAAAATTGCCAACGATGAAATTTTAATCCGTTTGGAAAATCTTTTGAATGATTGTTTTAATGACGAAAATATTTCTGAAAATGGTTTACCAACTGTACAGTTCATTTCAAACCAGCTAAATATTTCGCCAAATTATTTAAGTGATATGCTGCGGAGTATTACAGGGCAAACCACCCAACAGCACATTCACAATAAACTGATTGAAAAAGCAAAGGAATATTTGACTTCAAGTAATTTATCTGTTTCAGAAATCGCTTATCAGTTAGGTTTTGAATATCCGCAATCGTTCAATAAATTATTTAAAAAGAAAACCAAAATGTCGCCTTTGGAATTTCGGCAGTCGTTTAATTAATATTATGCTATTCACTTTTCACATCTAAAACATTTATCACATCAAATTAAGCTTTTAAAAAAGTAATTTGAGCCTCACAGCAAATTGTTGCGAGGCTTTATTTTTAACCTTGTTCTTTGATTTCCTACTCATTCCTGTGATATTACTGAACTCTTGTCCCGAGGAATGAGAGCGGACTAAAGGATACTCCATTTCAGCCAAAACGGATTTAATCCAGTTCGAAGGTGAATTCGTCGTGGGGTTCGGTTCTCCACGCATATTTCTGCGTAGTAGGGGATATGGCGAACAAGGGAGAGAAAGTCTTTACCTTCACGGTTTTTCCGTCCGGTAAAAATTCGAGGATCCGCAGCCAGCCGTCGCCGCCGTTCCCATGCCATCCACCTCCAAGGGCCTGGGCGTTGAACACCATCTGGCTCACTTTCTTTCCTCCGGCATTTTCATCCACCCTGAAAGCGATATGGCCTTTGGGATCGTCAGGTTTCCCTATATGGCCGGCAAAAACCATTTGGATATTTTTCGAAGGCTGCACTAATTTCTGCCATATGGCTTCCCCGTAGTTCGGGCCGGGTAGCTCATAACCCTCATGCACGATATGTTTATTATTACTATCCATATAAGAGTGCGTGAGCAGGATCACGGTATGATCCTTATACCGCTCTTTTCCAATTACGCCCCTAGCCCACTCCAGCGCCTCGTCACGCGGAGCGAACTCCAGCACAAGCACCAGGAATTTTCTTCCGTGCGGGCTAACAAACTCATAAGTGGCGTCCGCCAGCGTAGGCCTTCCTTCGGCATTCAACCCCACGTCGCGGAGCATCTTCTGATTCAACCGGTTCTTGTTGGGGGGAAAATATTTGTCGAAATGGGTATCCCTGCTTTCAGCGCTAAGAATACCATAATCGTGGTTACCGATGGTAAGGATATAAGGGAGCTGTCCATCCAGCCGCCCGAAAGCCGCGGATACGGCTTCCCACTGGGATACACTCGCCTGGTTTGCAACCCTGCCGTCGGGATTGAACAGATCATTCTGTTCCACCAGATCGCCGGTACACAGCACCATCTTTGTATTCAATGTTTCTACATTATTCGATACCCAGGCAAGCATCAGATCTAAAATCGGTTGGTTGTAATCGAATTTTATATACGTCTGCACATCGGGAAGAAGAACAAGGCTCCAGGAATCCGTATCGCTCAGCGACGGTTTTACGTAATCGCTCTGCTGTGCCGGGAGCTTATAAAATAAAACGGAGGTAACAAAAAAGAGTAACAATAACTTTTTAGGCATGATCGTTCGATGTATTAATTTTATGACAAAAGATAATGTAGAAATACCGATTTGCAAATATAATATCTCTTAAACGATTTTACCCCCTCCGGATTGAACAAATCTTCTCCTTTCAATCTGCTGTTATTTGTGAAAAACGAAGTTTTCTTGTATTTTCGCTGCATAAAAACAGATATTATGCAATTTACATCTTTCCTGAAAGCAATCCGTCCTCTCTTTTTCATCTTTTTGAGTACGGCTATGTTCGCACAGAAGAAAGCGCTGACCATTCGGTATATGACGACTGGAAAAGTCTCCAAAACATTTCTGTAAGCGACGACGGACGTTTTGCCGGAGCCATTGTCAGTCCGCAGGAAGGCGACAGCGTTCTTTTTGTCCGTGACCTGAAAGCCAACCGGTCGCTGACACTGAAAGGTGTAAACAGGTACATGCTTTCTCCCGATGGAAAATATACGGTAGGATTGATAAAAGCCCCTTTTGCCGAAAGACGGGAAGCACGGATAAAAAAGAAAAAAGCGGACGAAATGCCGGAAGACTCACTGGCTGTGATCCGCAACGACACGTTCGGCATTGAAAAAATAGCCGGTGTGAAATCGTTCAAAACCCCGGAAAAGATGGCTTTGCACATTGCTTACACCATAAAGCTGAAAGCCGATACGACAGGGCAAAAGAATAAATCGGCCAAACCGAAAGAATTGCTGGTGATCCGAAATATGGCCACCCACCACGAGGACACTGTTCCGAACGCAAAAGAGTACCTGTTCAGCAAATTCGGGAACGCATTGGTAGCCTTTATCGAACCCGATAAAAAAGATTCTACCGATATGCCCGGCGTACTGTTCTATGACCTGAAAAAGAATATTTCAACGCGTATCTCAAACGAAAAAGCGGAATATAAATCGTTCGCCTTTGACGAAAACGGCGAACAACTCCTCTATCTGGCGACGAGGGATACGTCGAAAATCGCACAGAAAATATTCGATGTCCGCTATTTCCGGTCCGGAAACGATTCGGCCATCGTGCTTGGCGACAGAAACGCTTCGGGACTACCCGAAAAATGGATTTTTAATGAATTCTCCGCTCCCCGGTTCAGCAAGAACGGCGAACGGGTTATCCTCGGAGCAGCCCCGCAGCAGGCGCCCAAAGATACCACCATCGTAGATTTTGAAACGGCAGCGCTCGACATCTGGCACTGGCAGGAGCCGTTGATCCAGCCTCAACAACTATCGGAACTAAAGAACAGGCAGCGCCGGACTTACACGGGAATGATCCTTCCCAGCCAGCCAAACCGGTTTATCCCCATCGCCAACGAAGAGATGCCTTACTGTACCGTCTCCGACGAAGGGAACAGCCGTTTTGCCCTGCTATGGTCCGACGAACCTTACCAACTCGAAAGCCAATGGGATATCTCTTCCAAAAACAATGCATGGGTATGGGATTTCCGGACGGGACAAAGGCAAACTGTCGCCACTCCCCTGCCGGGCAGGCCTCTAATCTCGCCGCAGGGCAATTTTATGTACTGGTGGGATGCCGCCGAACGGCAATGGTTTGTCTATGATAACCACGGGGCATCCGTCAGGAACATTACCGGGAATATCCCCGTCAATTTCTGGGACGAAAAGAGCGATGTTCCCTCTAATCCCGGCTCATACGGAATTGCCGCCTGGGGGGAGAATGACGAGTATATCTTTGTCAACGACGCCTTCGATATCTGGAAGATTGACCCCAAAGGGAAGAAAAAACCGGAGAATATTACCGGTCATGCCGGGCGGAATGACTCCATCACGTTCCGGTATATAAACACCGATCCGGAAAAACGCTTTATCGAACCCAAGGATGTACTTCTGCTTTCGGCTTTTAATCAGACATCCAAACAAGCCGGCTATTACACCCTCACGCAAAAAGGACGCAACCCGCTGAAGAAAAGGACAATGGAGGCATTTTCGTTTTCATCCGTTACGAAAGCAAAAGACAACGATCTGTTTGCATTTCAGAAAAGCAATTTCCATACTTCACCCGATCTGTACATTACCCACACTCTCTGGCAATCGACTGAGAAACTGACCGATATCAATCCGCAGATGCGCGATTATAACTGGGGGACAGCCGAACTCTTTTCCTGGACTTCATTTACCGGTGTGCCGCACCAAGGCATTGTATACAAACCCGAAGATTTCGATCCCGCCAGGAAATATCCGGTAATGATCTATTTTTACGAACAACATTCCGATAACCTGTACAACTACTTTTCCCCGGCGCCCAGCCGCTCCACGATCAATATACCTTTCTTCGTGAGCCGCGGCTATATTGTCTTTACGCCAGATATACACTACACGGTCGGGCATCCGGGGATGGACGCCTACAATTCCGTAGTGGCGGGAGCGGAGGCGCTGGCAAAAAACAGTTGGGTGGACAAAGAGAATATGGCAATACAGGGACAAAGCTGGGGCGGATACCAGGTAGCTTATCTGGTGACGAAAACCGATCTATTCAAAGCAGCCGGCGCCGGCGCTCCGGTATCGAACATGACCAGCGCTTACGGGGGGATACGCTGGGAATCAGGGAGAAGCCGCCAGTTCCAGTACGAGCAGACACAATCGCGTATCGGCGCGACCATGAACGATTCGTTATATCTCTATATCGAAAATTCTCCCGTTTTTTATGCCGAAAACGTCCATACGCCCTTACTGATCATGCACAATGACAAAGACGGGGCGGTTCCCTGGTACCAGGGTATCGAATATTTCATGGCGCTTCGCCGGTTGGGAAAGCCCGTCTGGATGCTACAATACAATAACGAAGCCCACAATCTCCGGGAACGCCGTAACGCGAAAGATCTTTCCATTCGTTTGCAGCAGTTCTTCGATCATTACCTGAAAGGGGCGCCGGCTCCTGTCTGGATGACAAAAGGTGTTCCCGCCATGGAAAAAGGAAAGACATGGGGGTATGAGATTGATGTAAAAATGTAAGGATGCAATGACATAACAACCTGGGAATTTGAACATTCATCCGCAAATAGGTGAATGGATTCAAATTATATCAGGGAAAATCTGGAAGATGCACTGGATCGTCAATAGGACGGATATGACGAAATAAATAAAATTATGTGGGTCTTAAAGTAAACATTAAAGCGATGATCGCTTGTTTTGGAAATAATTCCCGAAGCAAAGAATTTTTTTACAATTATATTATGACAAACAAATTACTTTTAATCACTCTTCTGGCGTCTTTTTTTATTTCCTGTAGCAATAAAGGAAGCAAGCAGTCCGATTATCAAACCATCACCACCCCTACCGGAACATGGCAGTTGGTTTGGGACGAAGAATTCGAGTACACAGGATTGCCGGATTCAACGAAATGGGGTTACGACACCGAAGGCAATAGTTGGGGTTGGGGAAACAACGAAGCGCAATATTACACTGCCGGCGATTCTACCAACGCATATGTGAGAGACGGCCTGCTGACTATCACGGCCCGTATCGACAGTACAGGCGGCAAGCGCTATACTTCCGCCCGGCTGAGAACCAAAGGGAAGGGCGACTGGCTGTACGGCCGTTTTGAAATCCGGGCAAAACTTCCTACCGGAAAAGGGACCTGGCCGGCTATCTGGATGCTTCCCACCGATTGGGCATATGGAGGGTGGCCTGCCAGCGGTGAAATCGATATTATGGAAAATGTGGGTTATGATCCCGATACCATTGTAGGATCGGCCCACACTAAAAGCTATAATCATGTGCAGCAAACAGAGAAAAATGCGAAAATTCATGTCCCGACATGCTATGCTGATTTCCATCTCTATGCCCTTGAATGGGAAGAAAACGAATATCGTGTGTATGTTGACGATACCCATTACTTCACTTTCAAAAATGAAGATACCGGATTTGCCGAATGGCCTTTCGACAAACAATTTCACCTTTTGTTGAACCTGGCAATCGGCGGAAATTGGGGCGGACAAAGAGGGATCGATGATTCACTTTTCCCGCATCGGTTCTTGATTGATTATGTGAGGGTGTATCAAAAAATTGCTCCATAATACAAGGGAAACCGGTTAAAACCCCCTCTGGCGCATCGCTTCAAATGTAAGCACGGCGGTAGATACCGACACATTCAGCGAATCGATTTTCCCACGCATGGGGATCTTGATTCGCTTTGCGGCATTCTTGAGCCAGAAATCGGATAAACCCTCCGCCTCAGTTCCCATCACAATAGCCGAAGGAGGGGTAAAATCTATGTCCTGGTAGAACTCCGCGGCTTGCAGTTCCGCCGCAAACGAACGGATCTTATGGGCCTGCAGCCACGCAAACGCCTCTTCGGAAGAGCAGACGGCTGTTTGCACGGTGAAAAGCCCTCCTACGCTTGAACGCACGACATTGGGATTATAGAGGTCGGTCTGAGGGTCACACACGATCACGGCATCCACCGCGGCGGCATCGGCGGTACGGAGGATAGCGCCCAGATTACCCGGCTTCTCCACCGACTCGAGTAGTATAAGGAAAGGGTTACCGGAAAGTTTCAGGTCGCCGAGCCCATGCTGTTTCGGTTTTGCCAACGCCACTACTCCGTCGGAGTTCTCCCGGTAGGCTATCTTGCCGAAGACCGGCAGTGAGATATTGAAAACAATCCCCTCCGGAAGTAAATCAAGCAAACCGGGATATTTTGTTTTTTCGAACATCTCACGGCATACGTACACCGCTTGGGGGAGATAACCGCTTTGCAATGCCAGCGACAGTTCCCGCGCACCCTCGATTATGAAAAGCTGTTGTTCCTTCCTTTCCTGGCTCTTCGACAATTTCACGATATTCTTTATCGCCGGGTTTTGGAGGCTCGTGATCATCTCTGTTTTTTTTCTGTGTATGGTTTCATCCCTTACTCATCCGGCTTAACAAAAAGTTCGCAGACTCTCGGTCAGGCCGGCATGAACGAGGGGTCAAAGGTTTATTTGATTGTCTTTTTTCAGCAGGAAGGTATCGATCACCTCCCGGAATGATTTTTTGGGTAAGGCTCCCATTCCCACCTGCGGCACTGCGTCCATGGGAATAAACAGGAACATCGGGATACTCCGTACGCCGAACAGACCGGCCAACTCAGTCTCTTTGTCTACATTGACCTTGTAGATATAGATCTCCTCACCATACTCCGCCGCCAGTTCCGCCAATATCGGGGATGTAATCCTGCAGGGGCCGCACCAGTCGGCATAAAAATCCACTATAGCCGGTTTATCGCCGTTATAGCTCCACTCTTCGGAATTTTTCTCATAATCGAACACCTTCTCCAGAAAAGTCGCTTTTGTCAACTCTATCGGTTTAGCGGTCTTTTTCTCCTGCGGCTCAGACGCGGAAGCAGAAACCAGTATTATCCACGCCGCGAAAATTATTGTAATTTTTCTCATTTTTGTTTTTTAAAAGTATGATTTGGATTGGATCAGTCACTGGTCATCCATCATTCATACCCGTGATGTGATCTTTTTTCTCTTTCCGTGAAGTAATTCATTCTTCCTTTTTCAAGGAACTTAAAACTGTCAACGATGTGATGATATATGACAAATACGGACTAAAACTGACTCCGGTCTTTATACTTGAACGCGTTCCTGGCCGACACGCCGAACTCCTTAGCCGAAACCTCATCGAGAGCCACTTTCCATATCTTCACATTCCTGACGGCAGGGGCGGAATAGCTGAACTCCCTGTCGGAGTATTGACACATGATGATATTCAACGCATTTACCTTTTCATCATAATCCTCTTCAAAAACCACCCTGCCGTGACAGATCACACTGTCTGCCCGCATCCGGTAGCTGCAGGCCACCTCTTCGTCCTGCCACACCAGGCCGGGATCGGTGCAGAAAGTAATACAGACTTGGGAATTTTTCTCTAAGATGGATATGGAATACCCTTCCTGCGCGGAATGCAGATACACCACACCTTTTTCATACCCGAAATTCATCGGCAACACATACGGTCTTCCGTTCTCATCAGCCATCCCCACATAGCAGAGTGGGCATGCGCGGATAACTTTCTCGATATGCTCCTCTTCCTCCACCGGATAAGTTCTCATACAGCCTTTACAGTTCTTTATTCGATGTGGACGGGCCGTCCACGGTGAGTACTCCGTTCTCATCGATCTTCATCTCATCGATAAAGACCACTCTCTCATCACCGGTCTTTTGGGTACGACCGTGATACACACAATACATTTTCTCCCCGTCTTTCGGCCAAACCACCATATTATGTCCGGTACCGGTCACCTCACCGCCGCTTGCGGTATTCTTTTCGAGCACCGGATTGTTTTCAGCCTTGACAAACGGCCCCAATGGATGGTCGGAAACAGCATAACCCACCGCATAATTCTCTCCTCCGAAAAAGTTGGCGGAATACATCATATATATCTTACCGTTATGCTCAAAGGCAAACGACCCTTCCGTCCAGCGGCGGTTGACCTCTCCGGAAGTCACCGAACGGCTCTCCCACTCCGTCTGCGGATCGGCCATGGTGGAAGGAGGTTGCAGAAGCAGCACCGGCTCGCCGATAATGGCAGTAAAATCGTTGGATATCTCTACGCCATACACCCAGCTCTCTTCGATCTCATCAAAGAGATCCTCTGCCCGTGCCCATGCGGCCACTTCACTCTCAACAGGGTTCTTGTAGCAGCAACGGGAATAATAGAGATAAGTCTTACCGTTGTGTTGCAGGATGTTGGCATCGATGATGGGATACCCCGGATCGAACAGCGGTTTGTCGGATATCTCAGTGAACGGGCCTGTGGGTTGATCGGCCACTGCTACCCCAATCCGGAAATTTTCCAGTTCATTGGTGGGATTTACTTTCCAGTCAGCGCTGAAGAATATATAGTAACGTCCGTCGATTTCATACACTTCGGGCGCCCAATAGTTCTTTACTGTCCACGAACCGGGCTGGTTGCCGGAGTACACCTGTCCTTCGAAATGCCAGTCGACAAGGTTATCCGAGCTATAGGCTCCAAATCCTTTTTCTACGCCCCCTGTGCCGTACATATAATACTTCCCGTCGGAAGCGGAGAGGATGAAGGGATCGCCAAAGGCCACCGGAAGCGGATTCGAATAGGTGACCACGCCGGAGGAGGTTTTACCCGTATTGTGGCAACCGGCAAAGACAACCGCAAGCAAAAGAGCGGGAAGCAACCTTCCCCATAGATCTTTTTTACCCATTAAATTTACGTTTTATTCCTGCGACCGATCTATCCGGCCGGGGATTTGTTTTTATACTACCGGAACAAAGATAATATTAACTGAACAATTTTATCGTATCTTAGCCGGACAAAACAGGTATTTGTCCCTTAGAAAGATTTTTTACTCTATCAAATTTTTCGGCGACTATTGCGGACAGAAGATACCTCTACCTTAATTTATCCGAACGGGGATTGATTTTTATGGAAAACCATGTCTGTAAAAGCCTGAATAGCTGTTTCAGAATCCGATTCGATAATATCCCCCAAAAAGTCATCCGCTGTCTTTACTTTTATCCCGAACGTGTCCAGGATCGGTTTGGGAAAATGGGTAATATTATTAGAAACAATGATATGCGCATGGATTTTAATGGCGGCGGCCAGCACATGGCGGTCTTTCTCGTCCGGTAGACTTAAATGCTTCATCAGCCCTTCATAATGTTGGACCAACGCGTCCGGAAAAGCCTGATCAGCTTTACGGACTCTTTTCTCTGCTTCTTCGGGTGAAACATCTTTTCTTTGCATTGCCTCTTTCCATTCATCAAAGGCATGCCTGCTCCATTTTGGCGTGTACAAGTCATAATGGGCAAACCAAAAAAACAGATCCCTGACAATTACCGGGTAAATCGCACTGGGATCCAAAACAGCAATAATTCGATCACTATGGGTCATACAGTCCTATCTCTTTGTCAAAATTCATGATGTCAACCAGATGTTTTTTCTGCTCTTTCTTCATTTGTTGTTTGTAATTTAAAACATCTTCGGATTTAATCCTTATATGCCTGCCGGCCCGTGTATGTTCAATTTTGCCTTCTTTCAGCAGTTTTACCACGAACGGCCGGGAGCAGCCCAATATTTCAGCCGCTTTTTGCACAGTAACTTCTATAGCCATTTGTATAACAGAAATAAGTTATAATTTTCTTGTTGCCAGCCAATACGCATGCCGGTATTATACAGTGTCCTTATATCCTTTTGTCGTAAGACCAGTACGCTGCCTGTACCGGCGCAATAACCCTCTCCCTGTCATCCTCAAATTTGACGGTACTCCCTTTGAAAACAACCTCCGCGTTGGATATAAATTAACTCTTCCTGGTTGAGATCTGACTCGGGTGAAGGTCATGCTTCCTACCAGTCTCCTGAACTGTTTCTCTTTCTTGAGGGCTTTCTAAAACAACCTTCGTCTTACATCCTGCACTATAAGTTTTTCCTTTCTTCATGACAACAAAATTAATATTATTTTTTAATGATAGGTGTTGTCTAAGATTTGGGATGAATTATAGAATTTCCACCTTCAAGGTGATAGGCATGCAGGACACACATAAAAAAAAGGAAAAACCTTTTCAGATTCTCCCTTTCTATTCCGGATCAACCCAGTGTGTAAGACTACTTCACCTTGTCCACAATAGCCTTGAATGCTTCGGGATGATTCATCGCTAAATCGGCAAGAACCTTGCGGTTGATTTCAATTTCATTTTTGTGCAGCGCCCCCATCAAACGGGAATAAGACATGCCGTATTCGCGGGCGGCGGCATTGATACGCTGTATCCACAAAGCGCGGAAGTTGCGTTTTTTGTTTTTACGGT
>NZ_CALNAT010000035.1 GCF_937873925.1 uncultured Proteiniphilum sp.
AGGATTGCGGAAGGAGCATTGCAAAAATTCTATAAGGAATCTGCACTTGTTCAACAGGAATATGTAAAAGATCCCAAGAAGACCATTGAACAGTTCCTGAAAGAGAGTGATAAAGAGTTGTCGGTTACTACCTTTAAACGTGTATCGTTGAACGTGTAAGGCAACTATTCGCTTGCAAATTTAAATGAATAGAGCGCTTCGGGAGATTTTCCGGGGCGTTTTTTTGTTTATTTGCCCCTCAGCATCCAGCACTTTGTCTTATCATCCAATAATAAATCATCCCATCCTTACATCAATCTATTACCCAGGTAAGTACATAGTCGGGATGTATCTCGTAATGTATGTTGAATGTACGGCTACGGTCGGTTTTGGTTTCCGTGGCCGTTATGATCCCTTTGAGTGCAGGAGTGAACGGATGGATATGGAGATGGTGCCTGAAATGGATCCCGCTTTCTTCCATCAGCTTGAACAGGCTCTCTTTTGCCGACCAGTGCAACAGTTGATGGACTGTTTTCTGTGATGGATCGATATATTCTTCATCCGCAATGAATTTTTCGGCGACCTTTTTCACTCTCTCCGACCGGATCTCGATATCGATACCCACGGAATATGTTTCATGCAGGAGAACGGCGGCGTAATCTTTCGTATGCGAGATGCTGATATGGTGAGTTCCGTCTTCCAGATAAGGTTTCCCATCTGCATGGTTGAGAATGGTTTTTTCTTCGTCCAATAACATGAAAAGCAGAATACGGGTGGAAAGCCACTCAATAGTACGCCTCTCGGAACGGATGCCTTCCACATATTCGATCGCATCGGAACGCATATGCTCCGGAAGAAGCAATAGCAACTCTTCGCGTGATTCATCCATTTTCCATATCCCCAGTAATCCTCCGCAAGCGGTATGTTCTCTTCTGATCAGCATGTGCAGGGACTTAACAGGGTGGCTTACGGTTCAATATCTTCATCTCTTTTCACTTTTGGCGGGATGTAACGTACTTTGGTAATTCTTTTTTTACTCATCTCCTCTGCCTGAAAGGTATATTTTTTGTAAATAAAGTTCTCTTTCCGTTTTGGAAAATCGCCTTTCAATTCCAGCAACAGCCCCGCGAGAGTGTCTACTTCCTCCGACATCTTCTCGAAATCTTTTGCCGGCAACCGGGTAATTTTAATGAAATCCTCCAGTGGGGTTTTTCCTTCGAAGATATAGGAACCGTCGGCCGCAAGGGTATAAAAGGGTATTTCCTCATCATACTCGTCACTGATATCGCCTACGATCTCTTCGAGTATATCTTCCAGTGTAACCAGCCCCGATGTCCCTCCGTACTCATCCACCACAATGGCCATATGGATTTTATGAGTGCGGAACTCCTCCAGCAGGTCGTCGATACGTTTTGTCCGCGGCACGAAATAAGCCGGACGGATCAGCGTCTGCCATTTGAAAGAAGTTGCTTTTCCCAGATGCGGCAGCAGGTCCTTTACATACAAGATGCCTTTGATATTATCGGCATTCTCTTCAAAAACAGGAATACGGGAAAAGCCGGCATCTACAATAAAATTGATCACCTCACTGAAAGGCTTTTGCAGTTCAATGGCAACCATGTCGCTCCGGGAGATTGAAATATCGTCTACCAATTTGTCCTTGAACCGGATGATACCTTCGAGCATCTCTTTCTCCTGTTCGTGCGTGATCTCGTTAGACCTGATCTCAAGCGCCTTGGAGAGATCGTTGGCGGAGATCTCATGCTGCCACCGGGTGGTACGATTGTAGATCGCGGCACTTTTTGCGAGCAATGATGAAAAGGGACTCATCAGTATGTCTGTCAGACGGATAAAGGGGGAACAGCTGCCGGCAAAACGTAGCGGACGATGTGAAGCGTAATACCGGGAGAGAATGTTGACGAGCAGCAGAATAACACAGATGGAGACAACCACTCCCGGAATAAGGGTATTGACGGTGCTCCTTTCAAAGAAAGACAATCGATTCAACAGATAAATGATCAGTACTGTGATAGTCACATGCAGAAACAGTTGGGCAACCACAAGAGATGCCAGAAGTCTTTCCGGTTTTTTGAGAAGATTTGAAATACGGATTTTCTTCGGTTCATCAGAAGAATGTAGATCGTCGGTAAATTTCTTTTTGATGGTAAAAAAAGCTACTTCAGCACCTGAAATAATTGCATTTGAGATAATAAGCAGGAGAAGCAGTACTGCTATCATATAATCGGACAATTCGGGCAGGTTTGCCGTCAGGTATACGCTTAACAACGATGAAGGGTCAGGATCCAAGTGTCAGTTTTTTAGTGAAACAAGGAGAGAATGTTTTAGCACTCGATTTTAATGCTCGTTTCAGCAGAAAAAGTGATAAAACATTCTCCCACAAAATTACAATGTTTTATTTAAAAAGGCAAATCATCTACATCGGAGATTTCGTCCTGTTCATCCCTGGGGGCAGTACCTGACGAAGAGGGATAATGATGCCCGTTCTCATTCTCTCTGCTCCCCGGTCCTTCATCGCCACCCCCTCTACGGCCAAGAAGTTCCAGGTTGTCGGCAACCACTTCGGTGATATACCTCTTCACCCCATTTTGGTCGTCGTATGTACGGGAACGGATTTTCCCTTCCACATAGACCAATGTTCCCTTTTTTACAAATTTTTCAGCAATTTGTGCCAATCCTCTCCAACATACAATGTTATGCCATTCCGTACGTTCAGGCACCTGTGTGCCGCCAGAAGTTGTGTAACCTCTTTCACTGGTTGCAAGCGAGAAATTCGCTTTTGCAACATCATTGTCAAAATACTTCATTTCAGGGTCTCTTCCTACATTCCCCACTAAGATTACTTTGTTTACCGACATACTTTAAAAATTTTTGGTTTTAGAATAGCTCTCGCTGTAGAAACAAAATTAAGCATTTATTTGTAATTGACAACGAAAAGTGATCAAATTGTTTCGAGGTACTTGTGCATTAACCTCGAAACCGGATAATCCTGAAGTTGTTCATTTTCAATTTTCAAGATCTCTTGCGGAGGGTTGTAAGGGAGCTCGTCCGGAATAATTATCCGGTAAAAATGGGTATGTATGGCCTGGTGTGTAAGTTGATGTTTGATTGTTAGCCGGTGGTCGACGGACAAAGACGATACTTTGCTGAAAAGCTGCCGGAAGGCTTTCGTCTTTTCCAGTTCAGCAAAATCCGATGGTCCGGGGGTTTCGATCAGGGGAAATTCGAACAGATTTTTCCAGATATCCGAACCGTTGCGTTTATGCAGAAATGTGTTGCCGTGGTGCTGGATATGGAGATAGTTGAAATAACGGTCTTTGACGGAAATTTTCCGGTCGTTTACCGGAAATTTTCCGATACGGTTTTCGGAAAAAGCCATACAATACTCCTGAAGCACACATGACATACATTTTGGTTGAGCAGGTGTACAGATCATAGCGCCGAAATCCATGACAGCCTGATTGTACCTCCCGGGATTTTCAGGGTCGAGCAGCGATTGAGCGATCTCTTTGATCATCTTTTTCCCTTCCGAGGTGTGTATGGATAATTCAATAGCGAACAGCCGGGCGACGACCCTGAATACATTGCCGTCCACTACTGCATAAGGCTCATTGAATGCGATCGACGCAATCGCTGCCGCTGTATACTCGCCTACTCCTTTCAGTGAGATGATATGGGAGTGGGTGGATGGAAATGTGCCGTGGAAGGTACTCATCATCTGTTTTGCCGCGGCGTGCACATTGCGGGCGCGGGTATAATAACCGAGACCCTGCCATAATTTCAACACCTCTTCTTCATCGGCCGCGGCAAGTGATTGTATGTCGGGAAATCTCCCGATGAACCGTAAATAGTAATCTCTCCCCTGTGCGACCCTGGTCTGCTGCAAAATTATTTCCGATATCCATATTTTATAAGGATCGGTGGTTCCCCGCCAGGGCAGATCACGCCCGTATTCCCTGTACCATTTCAGTAAATGTACGATAATCATTGAGTTATCAGCTCTTCCTTTCATTCCTTTTCTGTTCCAGTCAATGGAGAATATTTCTTCGCCCGACAAAACTAATTAAAAAAGAACCAAGAGACAAAACGATTTATTGATTTGATAATTCAACGATGTGATGATTCAATTGAAATTAGAGGTAAAAGACAGATGGAGGATAAAAGATTAGGGGATATATAGAAGTCAGAACTAAGAAGTTAGAAGTGAAAAAGTGCGGGAAGTTCAGAGTCCTGAATTTTGAATTGAAAATCGACATAGTCAAATCCTGAATTTTGAACCTGAAATTTGTGAGATCTTGAACTTTAACAGTCTTTATTCTTGATTCTTGGCTCTTGACTCTAAAAAAAGAGGAAATTCGGAAAATTTCCCTTCATTTATTTTTTACGTTAAGAAAAAAGCTATATATTTGCAATCCAAAATTTTACTAATTACCCGATGGTATTATTATTAATATTAAAATATAAATAAAATGACTAAAGCAGACATTGTAAATGAAATTGCGAAGAAGACCGGCGTAGATAAAGCATCGGTATTGGCAACAGTGGAATCTTTCATGGAAGTGGTAAAAGATTCTTTGGCAAATAACGAGAACGTATACCTCAGAGGTTTCGGAAGTTTCATTGTGAAAAAGAGAGCTCAGAAAACGGCCCGTAACATTTCCAAAAATACGACCATCATCATTCCTGAACACAATATCCCCGCTTTCAAACCGGCCAAAACATTTGTAAGCCAGGTGAAGGGTGATAAATAATATATAATTAAATAAGGAGAAATAGCATATGCCAAGCGGAAAAAAAAGAAAAAGGCATAAAATGTCTGTACACAAGCGTAAAAAAAGACTGAGAAAGAATAGACATAAGAAGAAGAAATAACGCCGTAGTACTTTTTTTACTCAAGAATAGAGGAACAAACTTAAAAGAACCAATCGGCTATTAAGTTTGTTCTTTGTGTATAAAACGGGTGAGGTTCTGGCGAGAACCCCCCTTTCTGTTGTGAAGACAGAAGCCAAATAATTGAAAATTAATTTATAAAACGAACAATTGTGACAAGCGAACTTGTTGTAGATGTTCAATCCAAAGAAATCACCATCGCGGTTCTCGAAGACAAAAAACTGGTAGAATTGCAACAGGAGAGTCTGGAGGGGGCTTTTGCGGTTGGGAACATCTACGTGGGCAAAGTTAAGAAACTGATGCCCGCCCTCAACGCTGCATTTGTGAATGTGGGACATAAAAAGGACGCTTTTCTTCACTACTTGGATTTAGGGGTTGAATTCAACTCGGTTCTCTATTTTCAGAAACTGGTTGAAGACAAAAAGAAGGTACCGCAGCTCCAGAAGATGAAGTTGCAGCCCGAGATCGAGAAAGAAGGATCTATCGCGGATATATTGAAAGTAGGGCAGGAGATATTGGTGCAAGTCGCCAAAGAGCCTATTTCAACGAAGGGTCCGAGATTGACGGCCGAAATCTCTTTCGCAGGACGATTTATGGTGTTGATCCCATTTATCAACCGGGTATCGGTATCCCAAAAGATTAAATCGCGCGAGGAGCGCGCCCGGCTACGACAGCTGATGCAAAGTATCAAACCGAAGAATTTCGGAGTGATCATACGCACCAATGCCGAAGGGAAACGGGTGGCCGACCTCGATGCGGAACTGAAACTGCTGGTAAAGAGATGGGAAGACAATATCGGCAAGATACAGAAAGCCAAGGCACCCTCGCTCATTTATGAGGAAACGGGACGTACCGTAGCACTGTTACGCGATATTTTTAGTCCCTCTTTCGAACAGATTCATGTCAATGACCGGGAGGTTGCCCGACAGATTGCCGATTATGTGAGTGTGATTGCCCCTGACCGTAAGAACGTTGTCAGGGAATACAAGGGTGCACTCCCCGTTTTGGATAATTTCGGTATTACCAAGCAGGTCAAGTCGCTCTTTGGTAAGACTGTTACATTCAAAAACGGTGCCTATCTCATTATTGAGCATACCGAAGCATTGCATGTGATCGATGTAAACAGCGGGAATCGCAATAAATCGAAACTCGGTCAGGAAGACAGCGCTTATGAGGTGAATGTGGCCGCCGCCGAAGAGATTGCCCGTCAGTTGCGTTTGCGGGATATGGGTGGCATCATTGTTATCGACTTCATCGACATGAATAAAGGAGAGCATCGCAATAAGTTGCTCGCCAGGATGCAGGAGTTGATGGCAAAAGACAGGGCCAAACATAATATCCTGCCATTGAGCAAGTTCGGATTGATGCAGATTACGCGCCAGCGTGTCCGCCCCGAAATGGAAGTTGCCACGAGCGAGGTTTGCCCCACCTGCTTTGGTAAAGGAAAGATAAAGTCGTCGCTTCTTTTCACAGATACATTAGAAGGAAAGATCGATTATTTAGTGACCAAGCTAAAAGTGAAGAAATTCAGTCTGCATATACATCCTTATGTTGCAGCGTATGTTCAGCAGGGTCTTTTTTCGTTGAAATACAAATGGAGAAAAAAATTCAATGTGGGTATGAAAATCATTCCCGACCAGAAGCTCGGGTTCCTGCAATATGAATTTTATGACAAAGAGGGAAACGAAATAGATCTGAAAGAAGAAATTGAAATGAAATAACGTCTCGTGTGAACGAGGCGGAAAGCAAAATAAAAACCGGTATTACCACAGTGAATACCGGTTTTTTGCGTTGGTAAAACTTAATTTAGCTATATCGAGCGTAGAATTATCACTCGAGGAGCGAAGGCGACTCAAATAGTGGAATGAATTCAAATATCTAACTTTAGTGAAAATAAATAATTTTAATCGTATGAAAAAAGTAATTTTGTCTTTGATTTTGTTTCTTCCTTTAATGACCATAGTCTGTCATCAAACCCGAAAGCAATATACCGATCCTGATACAGAATCAATACGTATTAATAATATGATTGAGAAGATTAAGTTCATTGATTATTATGAAGTGATTGATGATTTAGCCACTCCAAATTCATTGAAAAACGATACGTTCCCGGATTATGATTACCTATATATATTACTTCTTGATACAGTTCATATTCAACTGATTAATCAATATTATCCCAGAATAGTAAATGATTTTAGGCTGTATTATGATTTTTTGGATTTTTCACGGATAGAGAATAATAGCCGGAGGTCCCAGATGAAATTTATAGAAACGGAACTAGAGTCGTTAAAGGATTGTTTTAGGGATGAAAGGATTTTAAAGGAAATTCTTTCTAATAACTTTGGTCAAGAACCGGGGTCGAATGTACGGTTGGATGATGAAGTTTTCATAAAAGACGACAACGTTGCCGTTTTTTGGATTAATGGAATAGGGTCGGACCTCAATAAGGTATGGAAAGGCGAAAAAGGATTATATATTGAGCATATTTCCACCACAATGACCTGATTTTTACACTTATTTTTAGTCTGGGATTCGCGTATTTTATAACCTGTTTTACACCCAATCTACATTATAGTATAAAAGGATCTGTTTGAAATCTTTGTTTTCCCGGAAACGGGATTCGGCCGATTTTATCAATTCCCTGGCCTGGGTTGGAGAGAATTGATTGTCGAGTTTGAGTAAAATTTCA